>DATIJN010000073.1:0-36952 GCA_035478615.1 Saccharimonadales bacterium (SeqCode) | reverse complement strand
TTTATGCAATCAAGATGCACTTGATGATTTGTGTTGGTCATTTATTCATAGATTTTGTTATTGTGTTGAACTATCAGCAGGGTCGCTGAGCAAAGATTTTTATGCTCAGGTTATGCATGATTTACAAACAAAACCATCAATCCTAGTTGCTTTGGAAGAACAAGAAGATTTGATGACATCCAAAAAATCACATTTAATGATGCATATGCAAACATGCAAAGATTTATCGAGTTCTTTGAATTTTGATATGATGAAAATGAATCTTTAAAAATATAAAATAACTATAACAATGGTGTAATTTTTTGGACTACGCTATTGTTTTTTCTAAAAACCTTTTTTTTAAAAATTATTTTATGCATGCTATATCTATCTTTTCAAATACAATATAAAGGAATTAGCATGAATCTATTTAAAATATTTGGAGTTCTCGTATTTTTTTTATGTAATTTTAATCAAATGTATTCTTGTTGTGTTCGTACCCAAAATTCCAAACTTTATTGTGCTGTGGTCAGTACTTTATATGAGCAAACTGAAGATGTAACGGTTCATGACGCAATAATAGATGCATTAAAATATAGATTAGATTCAACTCAAAAAACTGTTGAGAATGCATTGCAATTATTTCCATTGCAGTCAACACCGCAATTATTACACGTTTGTGAAGCATATGTGCAATATAGATATGAAAAAAATTCTAAATCTGAACTTTTACAAGAAGATAAGTCTATAGAGCAAATTGTAAATGGAAAATATTATTATGAATTTTTTTGTTTTTATTATCCACGTATTTTGCGAAATTTAATAACAGCTTTGAATCGACAAGCAATAATAGGTGATTTTAGAAATGATATTGTAGCGCAACTTAAAACTGGTTCCAGTGTCTTAGATAAGTCTGGCAAAGATGTACTCGATGAACTAGTATTGAACCATCCCTATCTGCAAATGACACCTTATTTTAAAAATGCATGTCAAGCATATGTGGAACAAAGACAATCTCTGACTTGCAAATTAGAACTCGAAGAATTTGATCGTAAATTAGAAACGTTAATTAAAATTGATAAAAATAAATTACAAAAAATGATGGCACCATTATTTGAAATGGTTGATATTGATTAAGTATTTTGCATTAACAATTTTTTTTCGCAGTAAAGTAATATTTTTAAATAAGGTTCATTCATATGAAAAAAATAAAATTAATAATGATATGTTGCACATTGTTTGCTTATAATAATATTTCTTCGTCTTTGCATTCTGTTAGTTATGAAACAGCAGATAAAGAAACTATTCAGCGTCTTATTGCTGATGGTGCAAATATAAATGAGATGAGATTAAGAACTTTGGATAATTATTTATACAGGAGCATTACTCCACTGGCTATAGCTGCTGGTCATGGAAATATAGAGGCTATGGAGGTTTTACTTGCAAATGGTGCTTATGCAGGACCTATAGGTAAAAGGGGTGGAATACCTCATGTGACATATTATTCTATCAGTCCATTGACTGAAGCTATGAGATGTCAAAAAAAAGAAGCGGTTAAACTTTTAATTGCCACTGGCGCTGTAACAAAAGATCCTTATGCATTATGCAATGTTGTTCAATTTGCAAAAGCTGATGATATTGAAGCTTTAATTGCTGCTGGTGCTAACGTAAACGAAGTCAATTATATTAATGGTTGGGGTGATAGAACTGCGTTAGGTTTAGCCGCTAGATATGGAAATGTAGAGGCTGTAAAGGTTTTACTTGCTCATAATGCCGATGTACACCTGATGCCTTCCAATATGAATCCATTAGATGATGCTTATAAATATGGACATAGACAAGTTGTTGAAATTTTACGTGCTCACACTGAATGTTAAGATTTATTCGCGCTGCCTATTCTCAGAAATGAAAAAAGCGCAACGTAATATTGCGCTTTTTCTTTTTAAATAGCTTTTAATTTTTTTTAAAAAATTAATGAAAATTGTGCGCCATATGTTGAGGCTATTGCAGCTCGCATACCTTTAAATGATGATTTCCAGAAAATTTCAAATTGAGGAATAACACATTGATAGTCTCCACGCAGTGGAGTGTACGCAGCAAGAAGCACAATATCATGTCGCGTCACTTCATCGATATTTAAAGCTGAGTTAACTACTTCAGGTGTAAAACCAATCTTTACAGGAGTCAAAATATCTTTTTGTTTACGCCAGTATTGATAAAATGCTTTTAAAGAATATCTTTGGTTAGGAGTAAAAAATTGTGCAAAGAGGTTAAAGTTTTGCAAAAATGCAAATTGTTTAAATGTTGGAGTAAGTGTGGGCAAAAGTAACGTGGTTTGTGTAGGAAATGTTTTAATACGACGTAATTTATGATTACTCCAGAAATACCAAAATTGTCCACTAAATCCAACTTCAGCAATTGAGGAAAGTTTTAAATTGAGTCCTCCGCCAAACGGAAGACTAACTGCACCATCTGCTCCAAAAGGGACAGGCATAATAACATGTTCATTTGTTTTTGCACTTGTTGGAAAGCTTAAACCTATACGAATATTTCCTTGAACATTTTTTAGAATTTGACGACGTTGTGGAAAATCTTGTTGCCATTCCAGTAGTACTGTTAAATCTCCAAGACCAGATTGTTTCCAGCCGCCAATACGCAGATCAAAATATTTTTCCAAATCTTGAGTAAATGAATCAACAAGTTCTTGTTGGATTTTTTCACCAGAAAATAACGTATTATTTCCCAAATATTGCCAATGTACGTTGCAAAGTCTTGCAAAACATATGGGAAGATATGCGCTGACATAAAATGAATTAGCAAAACTATACGTAGTACCAAGCGCTACTTGCCCACAAGAAAGAGTACCAGATGGTTGAAAAAGACCATTTTCAAGATTGCTGACCCCACCTCCAGGTCCCCCTGCAATACTATCAAGTAGTTGCGTAAAAGGTGTGTTTAATGTTTGTATTGGTATGCCATTGGTATCAAATCCTTGATACATTGCAACAACGTTTTGTACTGGCTCATAAATTTGCAGCACATTAACTTTAAACGTTTCTTCTTCTGCACAGTCAGTTGCAAAACCTCTGACTTTATAACTTTTTTCTCCTAAAATATGCGCTTGCCAATTATGTATTGCAGGCTTTTTAAGTTTGATATTGATATCATAAGGTACAAACAGTCCAAGCGGCGCAGCAGTATGTGCAGTATGGATATGTATAAGAAAGCATAATGCTAGAAACCGTTTTGAAAAAAAATAATTTTTAATGTTTTTCATGTATAAGTCCTTTTTGTATTAAACGTTTGCTAGTGCGGCAAAATTACCAAATAATATCAAACTACCTGTAACGTTTTCTCGGACAAATCCACCAAGATTGTTTGCTTCTTTAGCAAATGGAATTGGAGCATAACCAGAAAGTTTGGGCATAATTATTTGGCTGCTAGGAAATCCAGTTCTAATACCAGCAAATATTTGTTGTATCAGAGGCGTTGGATGTGTATCTGATGGTTGATTTATGCCAAGAGAATATGAGCTTGCAAGATTCCAAGCCCCATCAGTAAAATAATTGGACATATAATTATCGAATTTAATAAATGATGTTGCACTACCTATTCCTACAGAATTTGAATTTAAAAAATCATCAAAAGGTGTAAGAACAGAATCTTGAATAACAAATCTATTCAAACGAGTTTGTTGTGTACCAAATGAACTGGTGAGTATATCTAAATTTGATAATGTTTTGAATGTGCGTTGCGGTTCCTGGTTTGGTGAAATAGCTATCAACCTGCTTATTGCAGGTAGTCCATTAGGAATTTGAATCTGCACTGATTTTTTAGTGCTCGTATGTAAGGTAAATAATCCATTTGTTGTACCTAGAAGAATAAATCCATCATCAATAAGCATATCAAGGAAATAACTGTTATCTGCAACATCAAACGATGAAACAACTAATTGTGTATCTAAAGGAGCAGTTGGAGTTGCTAAAAATTTATTTGGATCAAGTGCAATGCGGTAAAGTTGCGTGCTAGTAAGAATATAAATATATGTTTGATCCCATGCTAATTTTTTGACTGATGAAAAATCGCCAACAGTTTTCCATGTTTGTCCTGCGTTAAGTGCTGCAATATTTGGTAAATTCCCTGTCCAGCTATAACCGGTACCATCTCCAGTTAAAACAGAAACACCATGCATTCCACCCACAAAGATCCAATGATTTGGTCCATTGTGCGCAATGTCTGATGCAATAAGTGCTCCTTTTATTGGTATATTTAAGTCACTAAAAGAAATAACATCTGTTGATGTCATGGCCAGCGATTTTAAAATACCACCTTGTATAGCACTTGTTTGTCCAATTGTTACATTATCAAAACCGGTTGATAACATGAGAGATAAACTATTATTAAATCCTGGTGTTGATTGTGGAAAATCAAAAAGTCCTTGTATACCTCCAACAGGAGTTTGAGCAACTGTTAAAAAAGGAGCTAAGTAACTATCAGTTACAAAAGTTGTTTCATGTACAGCTCTAAAATTAGTTGTAACATGAGAAACATAAAAACCAGAAATTGTTTTTCTATCAATGGTACTGTAATTCATTTGTTCATCTGAACCAAGCACTCGCGACCATGCAGACCAGCCAATAATGTGCCCATCTTGAGCAAAAATTGCTTGACTGCGCCATGTACCAGGTGATTGTGTTGCTGTATAAGCATCGCCAATAACAGCATAAACGCTATCACCAGTTGTATGTAAACTTTTAATTGAATTTCCTGCATCTAAAGGAAGAGGTCCTGCTCCAACTAATAGTTGAGTAGCAAAAGGACCTGTTGGATCAATTTGAGATGCATCAGAAATAACTTTAGTAAATTGTCGTGATGCAAAAAGATAAGGATATACTGAACCAAAATTATTTCTTAAACTTGTAAAATCTGCAATTTCTCCCATATGAGCGCCAGCTGAAAGAATTGGAAGAGCATAAATAGTTTGTGGTCCAGCGCCATTATCACGTGCAACGATTACATAATCGAGTCCTGTACTTGTTTTTATACCAGTAATATTTTTAATGCGAATTTCATTGCAAGAGGTAGCTGAAATAACAGTATCAAATCCTGGATTTAAAACTGATGTAGGTGCAATTTGTATAAATTTGAAAAAGAATCCACCAGTTCCATCAGCATTTACAGGATTTAATTGAGCAATTGTCATACCAGAGGCCATAGATCCTAAAGATGCTGTAGCATCAACACCTACATACACAACTCCAAATAAATGGCTTATGGTAACACTTGGGCAAAGTTCCAATAGTGGTGCAAGTCCACCTGAAAGGGCTGGTGTTGTTGTTGTCAAAGATGTATCTGCAATAGGTCTAAGATAGGGGACTGTACCTTGCTCACTTGTTAATGTGGAACGAACAAGTAATGCAATTTTTGATGTATCATCTGCACCAAAAGTTCCAATTGCATGAGCTGCATAAATTTCATTTAAGGATGCTAAAAGTGCCTTTACTTCCTGCCCATTTCCAAAATCGTGCACTAAAAGATCTGTCGTATTTTGATGTTTTTCATCAGTAACTTTATAGCGTGATATATTTTCTACAGCATAAATTTTATTTAATTCAGCAGTTACTGTAAAAATTGGTTTTTGAATAGATACATCAAAAAAAGCAAATGTGCCACCCCACATTGGATTTGGGATTGACCCAATAACAGCTGTTGTACCATTGAATGCAAAAGTTACAGCATTTTCTGGGTTTGTCATGGGAATTGCAATAGGTCTTACATTTGCACCAACATATGAAGAAAGTTGGTTAGTAAGACTCAGGCCATATTGTTTGACATCATCAGATTTTGTATTCATTGCAGGATCATTAGTTGCGGTCCATAAACGTGGAAAAGACAATTCACTTCCTATATCGAAAGATGCAAAACCTACATCAAAACTAAATGTCTCTCCTGTAGCAGCTTGTGAGTCACCTATAACAAGTGGTGCATGCAGATAGGTGCAATAAACTGATGTAAGCACGAGAATATGAAAAATTTTATTCATTGTATTCATCCTTAAATGAGCATTCATTTTGTTAAAAAACTTGAACACAGTCGCATTTCTTGTTATTTATAACTTTCTATTTGTTTCAAAAATGATATCTTTAATTTTGTGTGAGTAGTACTGAGCTGTTTATGTATTGGTAGTTTACACAAAATTCAAAAAAATTAGATCTTTTTATGCATACAAAAATTTTTTCTGCGACCACGATAGGAGTCAATGCTCATCAAGTTGACGTTGAAGTTGATTTAGCATTTGGACTTATTAATTTTTTCATTGTTGGTTTACCTGATGTTGCTATTAAAGAAAGTCGACAACGAGTTTTAACTGCAGTTAAAAATTCAGGTTTTCGTATGCCAGAAAAAAAGATTACAGTTAATCTTGCTCCTGCAAATTTAAAAAAAGAAGGAACTCTTTTTGATCTTCCTATAGCATTGGGAATTTTAAAAGCAGGAAATATGATTCAACTTTCACAATCATTTCTACAAGAAACAATTATTATCGGTGAATTATCTCTTGATGGTAAAATTAATCCAATTCAAGGCGCACTTTCAATTGCATGTGATGCAAAACGTTTAGGAAAAAAACGTCTTATTTTGCCAAAAGAAAATGCTGCAGAAGCAGCGTTGATTGATGATGTTGAAATTATTGGTGTAAGCAGCTTGGTTGAATTAATTCATTACATTAATGGTGAATCAAACGTTGTTGCAACCAAAACAAATGTTACGCAATTTATTAATTCGCAAAAAAGTACAGAGCTTGATTTTTCAGATGTCAAAGGTCAGACGTGGGCTAAACGAGCTTTGCAAATTGCAGCAGCGGGCAGACATAATGTCATTTTTTCAGGTCCGCCTGGTTCTGGAAAAACAATGCTTGCAAAACGACTGCTGACTATTATGCCAGATATGACTTTTGATGAAATTATTGATACTACCAAAGTGTATTCAATTAGCGGAAAATTAGGAAATAAATCATTAGTTGTTCAGCGGCCTTTTCGAAGTCCACATCACTCAGTTTCACAAGCAGGACTTATTGGGGGAGGAACATTTCCAAAACCAGGAGAAGTGAGTCTTGCGCATCATGGAATTTTATTTTTAGATGAGCTTACAGAATTTAAACGCGATGTGCTGGAAGCACTTCGTCAACCACTTGAAAATCGTGTAGCAGATATTGCTCGCGTGCAACAATCTGTACAATATCCAGCATCATTTTTACTTGTTGCAGCCTTAAATCCTTGTCCATGTGGTTATTTGGGTGACAGTACAAAAACATGTACCTGTTCGCAAGCACAAATACAAAAATATCAAGATAAACTTTCTGGTCCGCTTCTGGATAGAATTGACATTTCCGTTTGTGTGCAAGCAGTAAGTTATCAAGATGCAACACAAGATAATAAAAATGATGAAATAAGTTCTCAGTCTTTAAAAGTTGGTGTAAAAAAAGCACTTGATGCACAATTGCGACGTTTTGGAGTGCAAGGAAAAACAAATGGAATGATGACTGCGCAAGAAGTTAAAACCTATTGCATATTGACTCCACAAGCAGAAGCTATTATGCAAAAAGCTTTTGCAAAATTAAATTTAAGTATGCGTAGTTATCATAAGACATTAAAAATTGCTCGAACGATTGCTGATGTTGATGAATCTGAGCAAATTGATAGTAAACATATTCAAGAAGCGATTATGTATAAATCGTAAGCAAATGTAAAATTGTTATACCATAGTATGTTTGGTATTTGCTAATTGTTTTCTTTTAATTTTTCGACGAGCAGCATCTTGCTTAATAGCTTTATCTCGTAATAGTAATTCTTTTTGAGCTCTTCTTCGATCTTTTTCTGCGATATTTTTGGTAGATGGCGATTTTAAAAAATCCAGAGCAAATAATTGAGCTTGGTTGAGTGTTGCAAATCTTCCACTTGACTCAGGATTGATTATTGCATAATCAACAAACCATCCTTGTGCTGTAGGATCATATAAAATAATTGCTATGTGAGATTGTTTATTGCTGTCAGGACTTACATCATCAGTCTCTGCTGTTATAACAGTGTCTGATGGAATATTGTAAGCTACAGTAGTTTGTAGTTGTCCGTGAGTTAAATGTGTATAAGGTCGAGTATCAGTTCCATCATGAAACATATAACCAAGATCTTGGATGGTTGGTGGTATGGCTGGTTTAAGTTCCTTATGTTTTGTGTGCACTGTTGAAGAAAGAATGCATATCGATACGATACAAATATAAATATTTTTCATACAATTAAACTCCTTAAATCAAATATGAGGTTATCATATTGATATCAAAGTTATTTTTTCAATAGTTTTGTAAAGTTAATTCAAACGCAATTTTTTTAAAGAGAGCTTTTTTGGACTAAGATTTTCTGGATGATATACTCATTTTTATGTATATCAACATGGTGACTCGATAAAAATTAGGGTTTTTGTGGTTCAACAATTTTATTTTAAAACCATTTTCATAACATATTTTTTGAGTGGGTTTCTCTGCGCACAAAAATCTTCTTTTGATGAAATACAAAAAAAATACGAAGAGCCGCTCAGTCTTTTTCTTTCTATGCAACAAAAAAAAATGCTTACTGATGGCTTATTGATGAACCAATTTTTTTTAAGTATGCACAAACCATGCAGTCAATTAATTCCGCAAATGAGAAAAGATAATCAATCTTTAAAAAAAGAAATAAAAAAACTGAAAAGAATGCACCGAAATCGAGAAATTAATCAAGAAGTTGCGGAAAAAAAAATACAAGAACTCAAAAGCTATCATCAAAATTATGTAGATATGTATGCGTATGTTAAACAATATCATTTAAATAATGATGTAGCTGTTTTTCATCAAGATTTAAAACATCGATGGTCTAAACTTTTGGATTGTATTAATCAAGGTGGAAATATTGTGTTATTACTCAAAGAATGCAATATTGATCAACCCGATGTGTTAGGGCTTAAAGAGCTTATTGCCCGAGTTAAATTGGATCAACAAAAAGTAAGCGAATATGAAGATCGATTGCACACAGATTGGATTGATTTAAAATTAGCAAATTATGTATATAAAATTGAATTGATTCGTTTGCGCAATGCTGCTTTTTTTCATCCTTTATATCATGGTATGAATATAAAATCGGTGTATCCTAAGTGGTAATGTAAAAATACTTTTTGAGATTTAAAATTATGATCATACATGTCCGTTTGCTGCATTATGCATCAAAGTTTTTTACATATAGTGTGCCACAAGATTTGCAGGCTAAAATTTCTTGTGGGATTTTGGTTAAAGTTCCTTTAATGAATCGTGTTATTCCTGCGGTTGTATCTCAAATTGCTCACTGTGAACAAAAATATGATTTTGTTATTAAACCAATTCATTCAATTTATCCCTTTCCTCCAGACCCAATATATTCCTCATTTATTGATACAATTAGTGATTACTCCCAAACAGATTCGTTATATTTTTTGCAGCGCCTGGAACAATTTTTATTAGAAAAAGAACGAGCAACTGATATTGTTATACCTCTTGAATCAGTAAATCATGCTCAACATGTTTCTTTTACTCAAGAACAAGAAAATGTGTATAATGCAATTGCTCCCTATGTTCATGAACAAAAACATCAGACTTTTCTGTTGCATGGAGTTACAGGATCAGGAAAAACAGAAATTTATAAACGACTTGCTCATGATGCTATCAAACAAGGTAAAGCTGTTGTGCTACTTTTGCCCGAAGTTGCTTTAGCTCTTCGTTTTGAAAAAATATTTTCTGTATATTTTACTCAAATTCCTGTGATAGGTTTTCATAGTGCAGCATCTGCACCACAAAAGCGTTTATTATGGCAGTATTTACTTGAGCAAAAACCTATTATTATCATTGGCGTTCATATGCCAATATTACTACCAACAGCGCATGTAGGGTTAATTATTGTTGATGAAGAACATGATCATGGATATCAAGAAAAAAAACATCCCAAAATTCATTCTCGGGATATGGCTATTTTAAAAGCAAATATGTATCACATTCCTATTATACTTGGTTCAGCTACACCATCATTTCAATCTTTATGGAATGTAAAAAAACGTGGATGGACACTTTTGAGTATGTATAATCGTTATGCCGGCAATTTTCCCAAAGTTCAATTTGCTTCTTTACAAACAAAAAAGAAACGAAAATATTTTTGGATTACAGATGAACTGTATAACGCTATACAAGATCGACTGAATAAAAAAGAGCAGGTCATTATTTTTTTAAATCGACGAGGATATAGTTTTTTTGTGCAGTGTCCTTGTAGTTTTGTTTTTTCTTGTAATCAATGTTCTGTAAGTTTGACGCTTCATCAAGATAATTCATTGCTGTGTCATTATTGCGGCTATAAATCTTTAATTCCTGCCTTGTGTCCAACTTGTGGCGTGAGTCATGAAGAATTTTTAAAAAAAGGTATTGGCACTCAGCAAGTAGTTTCAATTTTACAAAAATTATTTCCTCAAGCTCGTATTGAGCGCGCAGATTTAGATACTACGGTAAAAAAACGAAGTTGGGCACAAACGGTTGAAGAAATGCAGCAAGGAACTATTGATATTTTGGTAGGAACACAATCCATTACCAAAGGATATCATTTTTCAGCAGTGACGTTAGTGGGTGTTTTATGGGCTGATTTAAATTTGCATTTTCCAGTGTACAATGCTGCTGAAATAGCTTTGCAACAGTTAATTCAAGTAGCAGGACGAGCAGGTCGTCAATCACAAGAAAGTTTAGTTATTGTTCAAGGATTTGATGAACATACAATTTTTGAATATATAGATGAAACAAAATATCAAAAGTTTTATGATCTAGAAATTAAAAATCGAATTGATGCGCAATATCCTCCTTATAAACATATTGCTGAAATTGAATTGAAAGGTGCAGATCAAAAAATCGTTGAACAAGATGCAAAAAAATTGGCAATCTTGTTGCAGCAACAAGCGCAACAACAAGGCTTTGATGTGGCTGTACTAGGACCAATTCCAGCTATGATCTATAAAATAAAAACCGTATATTGCCAAAGAATCTTTTTAAAATCTTTTTCTAGAAATACCATGATCGAACTTTTTTCAGATCTTAAAAATTTTAAAATGAAATCATCAGTTTATTTTACGATTGATCCGGTGTAGAAACCGAACTATCAGGAGAAAAATTTTGCGGGATAGTAATAAAATGTGTACGATAAAATTTTAATTCTTCAATTGATTCCTTGATATCATCTAAAGCTCGGTGTGCATTTATTTTTTTAAATTCAATTGTTTTTCCAGCCCATCTGCTCAACATGATTTTAAATGCAGTAACATCAACAACTCGATAATGCAAAAAATCGACAATAAGTGGCATTTCTTTTTTGAGAAATATTTTATCAAACCATACCGTGTTTCCACAAAGTGGTGCAGAACCTTTTTCGCAATATGTTTCTAAAAATTGTAAAGTTTCTTCTTCAGCTTGCTGCATTGTTACCGTTGAATCTTTTACTTTTTGCGTTAATCCTGTTTTACCGTGTTGTTCAATGCACCAAGTGTTCATAGCATTTAAAATTTCATCAGGTTGTTTGATGACTAAATCTGGACCATGAGCAATAATGTTAAGATCATTATCAGTAATGATAGTTGCAATTTCTAAAATAACATCATTATTATAATCCAGTCCTGTCATTTCAAGATCGATCCATACCAAGTAATTGTTACTTTTTTTCATACAATCTTTCTTTAAAAGAGTTGAGACTAATTGCTTCTGTGGGATAAAACCATAGGAGCTTGTATCTATAGTACAGTTTATAGGCAAAATGAATATTGTTGTAAATTATTTCAAAATAGATTTTTATATAAAACTATTGATTATCAGATTCTGGACGAATTTTTGCGCAACAAGAATTATGCTTACGCTCCCAATATTTTCTATAAGCTATTTTATAATGTTTTGGTACATGCTTATGATTTTCAAGTAATTCAAGAAATTCATTTAAATATTGAGAATCGTTAAGTAAATTCCATACGCTGCGAGGTGGAGGTGCTGTGCTAGATCTTGATAACTTATTGAAATGAGCACCATTGTCAGTTTTCCATAGTTGATGTAAACAATATAAACTATTAGTGGTATATGCAGAATCTTGATACTGTTGCAAACGGCGGCTGAGCAATAATCCAGCAATATTGTGTGCAAGTGTGGCACCTGGATACGCATCAGGAGCAATTGATTGTTTGGTAACATCAAGACCTTGTGCAATAGCAGTATCTAATATGTCTCGCATCCAATGTATAGGTGTTAATTCATGAGCAAAAGTTTGACCATGATCATTATATTCATTTAAGTCCTGTGCACAAGTAGAAGTAATTGCAGTTTTTACTTTTGCACGAGGAGCTTTTTCAAATATTAATCTCTTTAAATATGTACGTTGATTTATACGCACATCGTATTGCTTGCAATGAGGTTCATTATTATTGTCATCATCATTTTGAGTTTTTATTTGTTGAGAAATGACGATTGATGGTTTTTGGGGACGTGATGAATTATTGCTTTCCATGTAAGACAATTGAGCTTGGTGCCACTGACCAATCGTATTGCTCAGCGTTATACAAGATGTAGATACATTGTGACTTGTATATATTATTGAGCTGCAAAAATAAAGTAACGATATGAGTTTTGTAAAGTGATGCATCATATTTTTCAGAGTTTATTAGAAAATGATAACTTTAATAACTGTAAAAATGATATTTATTGCTTATTACGTAAATAGTTTAGATACAATGCTCGATACTTTTCTGGTACGTGCGTATGATCATTTAACTTATCAAGAAATATCATTAAATGGTTATATCGGTGAAGTAAATCCCATACAGAGCAGTTTTCTAATTCAGTTTTTCTATCTGCATCTATATTAAAATGTGCACCATGATCAATTTGCCATAATTGGTATAAGCATTCTAAACTTCTATTGATATAAAGAGTTAATCTTTCAGAATTCTGCGTAGAATTCTGTAAACGTACTCGTGAATTTAATAATCCAGCAACATTATGTGCTAATGTTGATCCAGGAAATAAGTCAGGAGCTATTGAAGGTTTTGTAAAATCAAGACCTTTTTCAATACCAATAGTTAGAAGTGGTGGAATCCAATGAGCAGGTGTTAATTTATGAGCTAATGTTTGACCTTGCTCATCATATACATTGAATTCTTCTTGTGGAATATTTTTAAAACTTTCAATCAGATCAGGTAAATTTTTTTGTGTAATAGATTGTGTTTTAGCAACAAATGTATCGCGAAATTTTAAAGGGTAGTTAGAGGTCTGGGTTTGATAGGCAGGGCGGATGATTGGTGGGTTGGTAACTGGTGAATTAAATGGACTTGAATTATTACTATGCAATACAATATGAGCGTATATTTGTGCAATATTATTTTCATATGTCAGTGATGAAGAAGATAAAGCTGCTGTTGAACTTGATGAAGTTATTGTTGAAGTAGGTGATTGAGGAATTGATAAGTCACTGTTTGGTTGTTGTGCTTGGCTAGCAAAAGCATTAGAAATATTTTTTTTAGAAAACATAATAAGTTCATCGCGGTGAGCGGTAAAAGCTACAACTAAAGCACTGGGTTGCTTAACAACTAATGGTTTTTTTTCACTTGCATGAAACATTGAGCTAAAAAAACACAGGATCATTATAAATTTTATAGATGAATTCATGTACAATTCCAAGAATTTAAGGAATGAAAGATTACTTGATAAAAAAGATAAATATTTAATGAAAGAAAACAAGTTTAAGATATGATTTTCATCTATAAAAGTCAATATGATAAAGCGATATGTGGATTATAAACTATCTTTTCAAATATTTTTCCATTACCAAAAAATTTTATTAAAAATGAACATAATTTTATCTCCCAATATTTTTTTAAATTCATGACAAGATGTTTTTGAAAAACATTATGAATGAGATACACTAAAAATAGATTTTAAAATTTTTTTATTGATTAGGTTTGGGTACAACATGTTAAAAGTTGGTGTGTTACTGGGTGGCAAATCGATTGAACGCGAAGTGTCGTTTAATTCGGGCAGAACAATTTGTGATCATTTAGATACACAACTTTTTCAAGTTTTACCTATATTTCAAACAGCAAAAGGCGATTTATACAAATTGCCTTGGTCTTTTTTATATCGTGGAAAAATTGCTGATTTTCAGCACCGTTTGGAAAAAGAAGCACAAAAAATTATATGGGATGATTTACCAACTCTTATAGATTTCATGTATATTGCAACGCATGGAAAATATGGAGAAGATGGTCGTTTGCAGGCAACATTGGAATTATTTAAAATTCCATATCTTGGTTCCAAAGTTTTTGGCAGTTCACTTGGAATGAATAAACTTTTACATAATCATTTTTTACATCTTGCCGGAATTGAAACACCAAAATGTTTTGGGCTATCAGTTCAAGAAGTAAAGGCATATGATGCAGCATATATTGCAAAAAAATTGCAAGAAAAAAATATAATTTTTCCTGTAGTGGTTAAACCACAAAATGAAGGTTCAAGCTTTGGTGTTTTCGTGGTGCATGATCCTGAAAAATTACAAGAATATGTACATAAAGCATGCTTTATTAGTGGCAGTGTTGGTCAAGGTGTTTTGATTGAAGAAAAAATAGTTGGTATGGAATTTACGTGCATTATTTTAACTGATTATAGTAATAATCAGTTTCTGCCTTTGCCTCCAACAGAAATTTTACTACAAAAAGGTACAGAAATTTTTGATTATCAACAAAAATATATGCCTGGTGCAGCAAACGAAAGAACTCCCGCTTCATGTGGAGATCAGGATATAAAACGAATTCAAGATGCATGCGTAAAAGCTATGCAAGCTTTGCAGTTTACGAACATGGCACGCATTGATGGGTTTTTAACACAAGATAAACGAGTAGTCATTATTGATAGCAATCCTTTATCCGGTATGGGACCTGCAACATTTTTATTTCGGCAAGCTGCTGAAATTGGCATAGGACACGGTCAACTCATTAATCATCTTATTAAGACAGAATTAAAAAATTATAACATGGAAAAACAAGTGAAAAAACAAGTTAGTTCCAAAAAGATTCGAGTTGCTGTATTACTTGGTGGGCCGAGCAATGAAAAAGAAACTTCTTTTAATTCAGGACGCAACGTTTGTTATAAATTATCTCCAGAAAAATATGAAATTACTCCTGTATTTGTTGATAGTGATATGAAACTTTATATTTTGGATAATCGTTTACTAGTGCATACTTCTACACGCGAAGTTCAAGCAAATATTGCACAAGCAAAGCCGATTGCTTGGTCAGATTTAAAAACTATTGCAGATTTTGTATTCAATGCTTTGCATGGTGGCCCCGGTGAAAATGGTATTGTGCAAGGTACACTTGAAATGCTTGGTTTACCATACAATGGTCCATCAGTTTTTGCCAGTTCTTTGTGTATGGATAAATATAAAACAGAAAGATTTTTAGCAGCTCAAGGTTTTGATGTTGCACAATCATTGTTACTTTGCAAAGCAGATTGGCAAGAAAAAAATATGCAATCTATAGAAACATTTATCAAAAATGTTGGGTTTCCTTGTATTGTCAAACCGCATGATGATGGATGCAGTGTGATGGTATTTTCTCCAAAAGATGAATATGAATTGCATAATGCATTGCAAGCTATTTTTAAAGAAAAACAGTTTGCTCTTTTGCAGGAACGTATTTTTGGTATGGAACTGACCGTTGGAGTTGTGGGAAATGAACATCCACGTGCTCTTGCACCAAGTGAATCTGTCGCTAAAGCTGGTATTTTAACGAGTGAAGAAAAATTTTTACCAGGAGCAGGAGAAAATCAAACTCCAGCTCGCCTAGCACCGCAGGATATTGCACTTGTGCAAAAGACAGTTACAGATGCTTACCTGGCTATGACATGCAGTGGTTACTCTCGCATTGATTGTTTTTTTCAAACAGAGCAGCAATCTCCATCAGGTAAAAAACGAGTGGTGATTTTAGAATGTAATACACTTCCAGCACTCACTCCTGCAACCTGTTTGTTTCATCAGGCAGCAGAAGAAGGTTTGCGCCCAATGGATTTACTTGATGAAATAATTGAGCTTGGATTTCAAGCACACCGACAGGATGAAGTAGTTAATGTTGATCAGATTTTACAAAGTCATCAACAATTATAATCTTGCTTCAATAATTTCACCACGTTTTTGACCCTTTCTTTCTGCAGCTAATTGCGCTTTTTGTTGTTGCAGAAAGCGCTTTTCTTTTGTTCTCATTGATTGCTTTGGTGCTGGTAATAATTTTACAGGTTCTTCTTTTTGGGCTTGTGCAGCTTCCATTTTTTGAGCAGTACTCAATGCTAAGCCCTGATAAAATTGTTGATGTTCCATAAAACTTCGCAATAAGTTTTCATGATATTTTGGAATATGTTGTAGTAATGTTCCAGATTTTTTATCGAGCTGAATAATGCGTGCGTCCAAGGTATTATATTCTTTAGGTGAATCAGTTGGTGACACAGTAGTTATTTTGTTAAGAGCTGCTTCAAGCTCTTGCACAATCGCATTATGTTGTTCATCTCCTGGTGTTAAGGTATGAGCTGGACATCGCGCATTATTTTGTGCTGCCTCTATAAATGGATCATAATTTTTTCGTGTAAAGTATCCATGCGTTTGCCGAATTGGTTCATTTTTGGGCCTTATCCACTTTTGACAAACTTTAAGACATGTGGGACATGTGCAATGTTGTGTAGCAAAATGCTCAGCATCTTGTTCTGTTATGAACCAATCATTATTACGTTGTTGTTCTTGAGCTGCGTTTTTCACTGCTTGAGGATAAAATTTTGGATCTATTTTTGGATCTATATCTTTATTACTTTTAGGAATTCTTGCTAGCTGTTGTAAATGATGTCGATATTCATGCATGATAGTATGAAATTTAACGGATGGTGGAGCATCAAATCTAAAAACAGGACCTAATTCAATGGATTCTGTGTCGCGTTTATACTGGGCCGCTGCTCTTTTTTTCTCCCCTTCAGGGGTACTTATAGAAGGTCTTTGTCCAACAGGTGCAATCGTGTTGATGATATGTTGCAATGTCAAATATTCTGGAGAAAGTTCTGAAGATGCTTTTAAAACAGCTTTTTGTTCTGCAGCGAATTCTTTGAGGAGTAATTTTTTATTAATTCCAGAAAGATCAGGCATTTGTTGAAAAATTTCTTTTGCAACTTGAAGTCGCTCAGACAATTCTTCAGGAGTGACTGGTCTACGGTTATCACCATTAGTATTGGTCAAACTATATTCAAGATTCTTTAATCTTTCTGCTAATTCTTGGGCTAATTGTTGTTGTTGCGGTGGTACTGATTTTTGCCATTTTTCTACGGCTTGAGAGAATGCACTTTCAGATGATGATGATTTTCTGGTTGAGGCTGAAGCTCGTGCAACAGTAGGAATCGTTTGTGTCATTCTTGGCATCGTTGTGCTTACAGTACGCCGAATCATACTATATGACATGGATGTTAAAGCGAGCAAACCGATAATATATAAGATATTTTTTTTCATTGTTTCCCTTTTTTTTAAACCCTCTACATGTAATGTATGAAAGTTGGTAAGGTAAAGACAATGATTGAGCGATATTTATAATCTTGATTTACTCAGATAATTCTTTTCTATGTCGCAGAGTTAAAATAAAAAGTCCTACAATGTTTGGTAAAACGATGAGTGGTAAAATTATATCAGCGATATCCCAGAGCATTGGAGTATCTACGATTGCTCCCAGAAAAATAAAGAAGCTGACAAAACCATAATAGGTTGTCAGCCAACGATTATTTGTTATAAATCCAAAACATTTGCTACCGTTAAAACTGTTACCAAGCGTTGCACCAATGATACACAAGGTTACTGTTGTAGTCAGAGCTAATGTACCAAAGTGGGGAAGTGCAAATTTGAAAGCATACAGAGTAAGATCATTAGACGTTTTTCCCATAGTCCATACGCCAGTGACTAAAGTGACAAGTCCTGAAATTATGGATAAAAAGGTATTCATAAAAATTGAATACATTCCCAAAATTCCTTGATTGATAGCATTATCAGTATCGGAATATGCATGAGGAATAGCTGCTGTTCCCACACCAGCTTCAGTAGTAAATGCTCCTTTAAAAATTCCTTGGCGAAGTCCCATTAAAGCTGTTGATCCTAAAAAACCTCCGATTGCTGCAGTTGGAGAAAAAGCATGAGTAAAAATTGAGATAATAGCATCTTTAAGCGCTGGAATATTGGCAAAAATAATAAAGAATGATGAAAATAAATACGTGGTATACATGAAAGGGACAATTTTTGAAGCAAATAAACCAATTGTTTTGGTTCCACTTATCAGCATGAATAAAACAAACACTGCAATAATAAGTCCGGTCAGTGGTTCAGGAATGTGGTGATAAGCATACGTTGTTGCAAGAGCTTTTGATTGGAGCGCCGACCATGCAGAAAAAAGAAAAATACTTAATACGCCGTACCAGTTTGCAAGAAATGGATGTACTTGGTACAAATATCCAGTTGGTCCACCAATGATAGATCCATCATGAGCGTATCGTTTATATTTTACTGCAAAAGTAACTTCGGTAAATTTGGTAACTGATCCAAAAAAAGAATATACCAACATCCAAAAAAGAGCTCCCGGTCCTCCAATGGCAATTGCAATTGGCGGAGTTAAGATGTTACCCATTCCCAAGCTTGTTGACATTGCAGTATACAAAGCTTGCAAAGGACTCATGGTGTTTTTCGTAGTATGGTGTGATTTTTTTAAATGAAGAATATGTAAAAATTGTTTGAATTTTCTAAGCTGTGGAAATTTGGTCATGATAGATAAAATAATTCCTGAGCTTAAAAAAATACATGCAAGTGGAACGTCTACTGCATGAACAATTGATTTCAAATTAACCATGAAATACCTTGTTTAGAAAATAGCAATATATTTTCAGGATAACAGAATATAGAGAGGAATGCATTATGAACTAACTGGTTCACTAACTAGTTCCCGGATCGTAGTTCTGGATTGTTGCGCTTGTAAACAAGAATTTACTTTGACAGAATCGTAAGCGCTTTACGCAGGAGTACATCAAAAGTTGGTGTTGTTTCAGTTATAGCTTCTTTAAGAATGCTTATGGTTTGTTTGATTTCAATAGGTGAATAGTGCAAAGACGCCAGAGTGTCTTGCAGATCGCCCCAAACACTCAATGATGTTTGAGTAGCTAAGTGCGGATGAACTTTGATGAGTTTTGGAGCTTTTTCTCGCAAATGCATGCAAAGTTGCTCTGCCTTTTTAGCTCCAAGACCTTTAATTCCGTTGAGTCCTGACATGTTTTCCTCAGAAACCATTTGAAGAAAAATTGAAGGATTGACCTGTTCAAGGATTGAAAGTCCCAGCTTTGGTCCAATGCCCGAGCAGCTGATAATGAGTAAAAATACATCTTTTTGCAATGGTTGGCTGAATCCAAATAAACTTGGTCCATTTTCTTGGGACCAATGCATATAAGTATGCAAAGCTACCTCTTGTTTGAGGGTAAAATTTTTGGCTTCAGGGCAAAAAAGCTCAAAGCCGATGCCTGATTGTTGTACAATTATTTTGTTTTCTTGAATGCTGGTTATGGTTCCAAACAGTGATCCAATCATTGATTATACCTTTATATGACAGCTTTTTAAGCTTTCTTAGTATTAACCATGATTTGAAAAGATCAAGATTAATTTTGAGTTTATCGATAATCTGCACTCTGTGCGTAAAAGCGGTTTGACATGATCATTAAAGGTGATACAATTTAAGAGTTGTCAAAATTGTGGGAATAGCTCAGTTGGTAGAGCGTTGCCTTGCCAAGGCAAAGGTCGCGGGTTCAAGTCCCGTTTCCCACTCCAAAAAAACTTCAAATCATTGCAAACGCATCTTCAATTAGGTTATTCTAGTACTATAAGAAACAGTACATTTTGGGTAAATAAAAATATGCAAATAAAATATTCGATGAAATCAGTCCTTGCGCAAGGTACAACTGTTGTTAAGGCTATCGAAGAAGCATTAAAAAAAGCAGACATGCCACAAGAATTTTTTGTTAAAATTCTAGAAGAAGCACAACCTGGCTTTTTGGGTTTTGGGTCAAAAAAAGCAAAAATAGCATTATTTTTTAGAAAAGAAATGCCTAACCAAAAAGGTGATGGGATTTTATCTCAAAGCTCTTACGAGCATCTTTTTAATAATCAAGCTTTGCAAAAGCAAATAGATAATCAGCAAAGAGAAGTTTCTTCAACAAAAGAAAAAAAAGAATCTAAACCTCAAGCGGTAATAAAACAAGCTTCAGCTCAACAACCTTACCCCAAAAAACAACATCAATTCCAACAAAGAGAATTAAAATCAATAAGTTCTGACCACGCAGAAAATAGACAGCAAGATAAAGGAATGCAGCGTAATCAGGTGCGACCTTTGCCAAAACCTATGCCTAAACCTATCCCTAAAATAGATAAACAACAAAGATCTGAACGCAGACCTCAAGATATGTCTCAACGTCCTTTGCCTGTTTCTCAGGATTCTGGTGGGCAGCAGCATCGTAAAGATCAATCTTCTGTGAGCAAAAATTCTCAACAACAAGCAATACATAAGTCAGATCAATCTGGACAACCAACACAACAACGATCTAATTACCGTAATACAAGAAGATCTCGTTATTATTCACCTCGTCGCAGGCACGGTAACAACGAGGATAAAAATGTGACTTCTTCTTCAAAAAATAACAATGATGATTCAAACAATTCATAATTCTACACAATCTATGCATCAACAAACTATTATAGCATTATGTACTCCTCAAGGTTCTGGCGCTATAGGATTAATTCGTTTATCTGGTGATGATGCAATTGCTATAGCTGATAGTTTAAGTTTGCTGCCCTCTGGAAAAAAATTATCCCAACAAGTAAGTCATACCATTCATTATGGATGGGTGGTTGATAGTGAACAAAATCATATCGATCAAGTTCTTTTTTTACTCATGAAAGCACCAAAAACATTTACAGGACAAGATATTGTCGAAATATCATGTCATAATAATCAATTTTTAATTGAAAAAATTATTGATAGAGCATTACAATGCGGAGCTCGTTTGGCTGCTAAAGGAGAATTTACGCAGCGTGCTGTCATGCTTGGAAAAATGGATTTACTGCAAGCAGAAGCTATGAATGATTTAATTCATGCGCAAACTGCACAGTCTTTAAAATATAATTTACAACAATTGCAAGGAAGTTTATCTGCATGGATTGCCCAAGTTGAACATGCAGTGATTGAAATGGTTGCCTATTGCGAAGCAAGTTTTGAATTTATTGACGAAGAAATGGAGTTTGCCTCTGATATCTCTTTAAAAATGGAAATGTTAATACAAAAAATTGAAACATTGATTAAAACGTATAATAAGCAACAATACATTAAGGAAGGTATTCGTATAGCTCTTATTGGTTCGGTTAATGCAGGAAAATCATCATTACTGAATTGTTTGCTTGATAAAAAACGTGCAATTGTTACGCCAATTCCTGGTACAACGCGCGATAGTATCGAAGCTGGAATGTTTCGTGATGGAAATTTTTTAACCTTTGTTGATACGGCAGGAATCAGAAAAACAGATGATGCAATTGAACAAGAAGGTATCGATCGATCATTTCAAGAAGCTGCAAGTGCAGATATTATTTTACTGGTCGTTGACCAGTCAAAACAATTATCAGATCAAGAGCAACAAGCTTACGCAGAAATTATAGAAAAATACTTTAACAAAATTATTTTGGTCAGAAATAAAATTGATCTTGCTCAGGCAGTATTCAACATGTCGTTTACTGGACCATGTGTGCAGATTTCTGCTAAAGAAAATATGCACGCTCAAACTGTATTTCATACCATTGCGAAAAAAGTCGATGTTTTAAAAGGATCAGATACTATTATATGCTTACTCAACAATCGTCAGCATGATCTTTTAATAAAATTTTTAGAGCATATAAAGCAAATAATGCCAATGCTGCAAAAGTCAGTTGATTATGAATTAGTTTCATATCATTTAAAAGAATCGCTTATTCTGCTTTCAGAAATGACTGGTCGAACAGTCAGTGAAGCTGTTTTAAATAAAGTATTTCAATCGTTTTGTGTCGGCAAATAACAATAATATTTATAAAAATCATTATTCTTTTTAAATAGTAGTTACTTAATAACTATTTATACAATTTATTCTTAAAAGTTTGAAAAGCATGAAGAATAATTCGTATAATCGTTTCAATAAAAAACATCTCGTAATAAGTTTAGGCTTAAAATGGGATGTTTTTTTTAAATGAATGTGTTTAAAAAAAGGCTGAGACTTTATGAAAAAAATAATAAAAATTATCATGTTGTTACTAAGTTATAATCTGCAACCGTCATCAATTATACGTCAGTCATTGCAGTATGTTCCATTAGAACAAAAAGCAGCAATCAGACAATCAGTACCAAGTGCGCAACCAGCATATCTAGAATCACTAACGCAACAATATTGGCATTATTTAAAAACCGGGCAAGGTAAATTTATAGATCTTATAAATGCAGAGACCAAAGAAAAAGGGATTAAAGAATTAGGACTTATTCCTGCTGATATTGAAAAAATGGAATTGTATTGTAGAAATTTTTTAATGGTTAATCCTATAGAAGAATTTGCACATACACGATTGCCAAATTGGATGGCAGAAATATATGATAATGTAACTGATGAAATTGCACTTGATTGGGAAAATTTCATGGAACTGGAAGCTCCAGGACGGTTAGGTTTACCTAACATTCGTAAGGGTCTTGTTGATCATATCTTATATATATCAAATAAAAAATATCACTTTATTAAAAAAGAATTTAAAAATAATCAGCACTATAAACGCAGTACAGGTTATAAAAATATAGAAATTGATTTTATAGATGCATCTAAGAAATATAAAACTATTCAAGATGTTGTTGCAGACCATTATAATATTGAAGATGATGTAGAATATATAATAGTTCCTGCTGCGCAGCTACGCAATTTTCAAATTATAGAATCACTCAAAAGACTTTTAGATCCAGAAAAAGGAGGAAAACCGCAATTAAAAATTCTTATTGTTTTTGATGATCAAGATACCAATATTCCTTCACACTTTAGTGTTCAAGAATTTATAGAGCATTTAGTTATAGCAGGAAGAAATATAACGCATATTGAACACAATTTTCTTTTCAATTGTAAGAATCTGAAAGATGTAGATTTAAATTCATTGACACATATCAGGCTCGTAGGAGATAGTTTTCTTACTAACTGTAATGAGATTACACAAATAGATTTAAAATGCTTACATCATATAACTCAAATAAAGAATAATTTTCTTTCGGGATGTGGCGGTCTGATACAAATAGATTTAAGACCGTTATCACAGATAATACAAATAGGTCATAGTTTTCTTTCAGGTTGCAGCAGTCTTACTCACATAGATTTAAGACCATTATCACAGATAACACACATAGAATTTAATTTTCTACTTAATTGTAGAAGTCTTAAGTACATAGATTTAAGTCCATTGTCTCGTGTAACACATATAAAAGGTGCTTTTCTTGTGAATTGCAGTAGTCTTGCCAAACTAGATTTAAGACCTTTTTCACACATAATAAAGACAGGAACTCATTTTCTTGCTGGTTGCAGTAGCCTTACTCATATAGATTTAAATCCTTTGTCAAACACACTTGAAATTGAAAATGGTTTTCTTTATGAATGTAGCGGTCTTACTGCAATAGACTTAAGCCCATTATCTCGGGTTAAAGCGATTGGAGATAGCTTCCTTGAGAAATGTAAAAATCTTGTGCAAGTAGATTTAAGGCCCTTGTCACTTGTAAAACAGATAGGAGATTTTTTTCTTTTTGATTGTGAGCACCTTACAAAAATATTTATAACCCGAAAAATGTCTGTTATGCAGTCAGTGCAACAATTTATGCAAATGCATCCAAATGTTGAAATTGAAATTCAAGAAGGAAGGACTTCGACAGCTGCACGATCATAAAGAATGATTGTGTTTAAAAAAAGGAGAGAATTTATGAAAAAAATAATAACGATTGCATTATTACTACTGAGTTTTAATCTACAACCATCATCTACTATACATCGAGCTTTACAATATGTACCACCGGAAGAAAAAACAACAACCATCCAATCTACATCATATTTGCAATCAGCACATTTACAAAAACTTTTAAACCAATATTGGCATTATTTAAAAACAGGGCAAGGAAAATTTATCGATTTGATTAATCGAGATACGAAACAAAATGGGATAAAAGAATTAGGTATTTTTCCTGCTGATATTGAAAAAATGGAATTATATGCGCGAAATTTTTTAATGTCTACTCCAATTGAAGAATTTGCGCATTCACGATTGCCTGAATGGCTTGCTGCTCAATATGATAATTTAACTGATGAGGTTGCACTTGATTGGGAAAATTTCATGGAACATGAAGGCCCCATTCGTTTAGGGGTACGCCCTATTCGTCGTGGTGTTATTGATCATATGCTACATTCTTCACATAAAAAATATCATTTTGTTAAAAAAGAATTTAAAAATAATCAACAATACAAACGTAGTAAAAGTTATAGAAATGCAGAAAATGATCTTATAGAAGCATCAAAAAAATATCAAAGCATTGAAGATATCATTGCACACAAGCTTATAGATTCTGGTGTAGAATATGTCATTGTGAGTGCTGTGCACATAAGAAATGTACAAATTTTAGATGAATTAAAAAAAATTTTAAACAACAATCCTCAATTAAAAATTATTGTAGCATTTGATGACAGTGATACTATTACGCCTCTTTCATTTACGGTTCCAGATTTTATTGAGCATCTTATTATAGTTGGAAGAAATTTAATCAGGATTGAAGATGATTTTCTTTTTGCAAATCAAAAACTTAAAGTTCTAGATCTAAGATCTCTTTCATGGGTAAGACTTATTGGAAATCGGTTTCTTGTTGGTTGTGCAAGTTTAATAAAATTATACATGGAAGGATTGAATATTAACCAGATAGGAGATTCTTTTCTTGCAAATTGTAGAAGTCTTGTAGAAATAGATTTAAAACCTTTATCCCGTGTGACACACATAGGAAATTATTTTCTTGGTACATGTATTAGTCTTACCAATATTGATTTAAAACCATTATCAAATGTAACACAAATCGGAACTCATTTTCTTACTTTTACCAATATAACATCTATTGATTTAACGCCATTATCTCAGATAAGAAGTATACCAAATGAATTTCTTTCTGCTTGCAATATTACGCATATAAATTTAAGTCCATTATCTCGGGTGACACGCATCGGAGATATTTTTCTTGGTCGTTGTCAGAAGCTTGCAGAAATAGATCTTACACCACTTTCAAACGTAACAGATATTGGACATGATTTTCTTATTGATTGTCCACGTTTAATACTCATAGATATAAGACCGCTATCAAACGTAATAAATATAGGAGATAACTTTCTTGCCGATTGCAAAGGTCTTGTTGATATTTATTCATCAACCCCATTCATGCAACTGAGAAATTTAGGAGGTAGTTTTCTTGCTGGATGTGAAAACCTTGAGCGTGTAGATTTACGTTTATTATCGGGAATCACACAGATCGAAGATTATTTTCTTGGTGGCTGCTTTAAATTAAAAAATATAAATTTAAGACCTTTATCAAAAGTAAAACGAATAGGAAGTCATTTCCTTTTTATGTGTGAAAGTTTAAAGCAAGTTGATTTACGATTATTATCTCAAGTGGAAGATATAAAACCTCTTTTTCTTGATGGTTGCAAAGGTCTTGAAAAATTAATCATGACAGAAAAAATCTTTCTTATGCCCGCTGTACAACAATTTATTCAAGAAAATAAAAAAGTTGTTATTGAACTTTAAAAAATTCTGATATATAAAAAATGGCTGCTTTTTTAGGCAGCCATTTTTTTAATCTTTATTGAATTTATTTTGAATCAATTGCAAAAATTTCAACACGTCTGTTTGGAGCTTGTTGTTTTCTATTACCGTCTTTGACCACTGGCATTTCTTGACCGCGAGGTGCGATTTTAATATGTGAAGAATCAATTCCTGCTTCTGCAAATTTTTGTGCGACATGACGAGCACGTTTCTCTGAAAGTGCTAAGTTATAAATTGCAGATCCTGCTGAATGACAAGCATGTCCTTCAATAACAATTGTTTTACCTTGTTTGATCATTTTTTTAGCTTGCTCAATATTTTTGACAAGTTTGCTGTGTTCTATAGGTTTTAAGACATCTTTGTCAAAGTCGAAGTACAAGGTATGGAATAAATGTTTGCTTTCTTCAGCTGCTGAGTCTTCCCAAGAGAATAATTTGCTTTCTGATGGTGCTTGTGGCCCAGATTCTGTTGATCTATGTTTTGATAAATGATCATCAAGCGCAAATGTTTTCATTGCATTATCATCAAGTTCAAAAGGTTGCGCTGCAGCAGATTTATTTTTGCTAAATTTGTTTTGAGTTTTTGAAAAGAAAGAATCTTTTTGAGTGTCAGCTTTTTGACTTTTTTTACAGCCGCTGAGCAATAGAGCTAAAATGGCACATGAAAATAAAATGACTTTATGAGATTTGATATGCATACCAGGAACCTTTTTTATTTTGAAGTTTATGTGTTTGAAAGATCGTGAGTTTCAAACAGTTTATTTTGCTCTATGAAAAAGTCAATTAGTCCTTAAAATGGGCTTAATGAGTCTTATAATACTGATTGAATTTTAAATAAGCTCAGGTCTTTGATATTATAAATTCCCCTGAAAACTTTATAGTTGTGTATAAGTGATGTATACTAACGTATGGAGGAAAAATTTTTTACATTAAAGAAGATTTGGTTATATGAAAAAAATTATAATAAATAAAAGTCCATGGGAAACCAGAATTGCAATCGTGCGCGATAGCAAGCTGGAAAATCTATTTTTCGGTCAAAGTACCGATATCGAACTTGAACGTTCCTTTTTTAAAGGGAAAGTTTCTAAAATATTGCCAGGAATTCAAACAGCCTTTGTTGATATAGGGCAGGAAAGAGCTGGTTTTTTACATATATCAGAAATTGATCATGATCTTGCTCTCAGTCGCATCATGGGGACTGATCAGGTTGATGAAATCAAAGAAATAGTAAAAGAAGGTGAAAGGGATATTGAAGAGGATGTTAAGCCTCGAATGTCTTCTGAAAAAATGGATATCTCTAAAATCTTGCATGAAGGTGAAGACCTTTTGGTGCAAGTAAGTAAAGAACCTGTAGATGAAAAAGGTGCAAAATTAAAAACGTGTTTTACGTTACCGGGTCGTTTTATTGTTCTTACCCCAAATATTCCACGTATTGGTGTTTCTAAGAAAATTGAAGATCGTGCGCAGCGACTTCGTTTAAAAGAAATTATTTCTAAGCATTTACCCGCTGGCATGGGAGCTGTCATTCGTACATCTGCAGAAGGTAAAAGTGAAAGTGAAATTCAAAAAGATCTTTCTTTACTAACTTCAGATTGGGATAATATTTTAGCTTTGTATAAAAAAGCAGAATCAAAAACAAAAATCTATGAAGACGTAGATCTCTCGCTTCAAGTGGTCAGAGATCATCTCGATGGCGATATAGAAGAAATTATTACCGATAATAAAGAAAATCATAATGAGATATATAAATATTTAAGCAAAGTTGCTCCTGAGTTTAAATATAAAGTAAAATTATATGAAGGTAGTGGAAATTTATTCGATAGATATGATATTGATCCGCAAATTAAACGAGCTCTTGAGAAGAAAGTTACTTTAAAATCTGGGGGTTCAATTGTTGTTGAAACAACTGAAGCTTTAACTGTTATTGACGTTAATACTGGTAAATTTGTAGGCAAAGGAAATTTAGAAGAAACCATTTTAAAAACAAATTTAGAAGCTGCTCGAGAAATAGTTTTGCAATTAAAATTGCGCAATATTGGTGGACTTATTGTTATTGATTTTATTGATATGATAAATACCAAAAATAAATTAAAACTCGTTTCTTATTTTGAACAAACGCTTAAAGAGCTCGATAAATTTCAAGCAGTGGTTTTACAGGTTTCAGAGTTTGGTATTGTACAAATGACGCGAAAGCGCTCAGGCAAAACCCTCATGCGTCAATTGACCGATGTTTGTCATTGTTGTTCAGGTCTTGGCAGATTGCCATCAGTACGTGCAGAAAGTTATGAAATTTTAAGAAAATTAAAAGTTGAAATACAAACCAAATTTGTTAAAAAAAATATATTTTTTGAAATAAATGCAGCTGTGTTTGATTTTATAACAAGCATTGAATTTAATTCAATACTACAATTGGAAAAAGATTTTAATTGTACTATCACGCTCGTGAGCAATGATACTCTTACGCGCCATCATTTTATAGCAAAAGAAAAATAAAAATTTAAATGCACTTTATAATCACAGAGGAAAAAAGTGGAAAAATCTTCCGTTGAAAAATCTTTGGCAGAAAAATCCTTCGTGCTTGAAAGATATCCTGAATATAGAATGGACATTGGCATAGAGGTTCATGTTCAATTAAATACGCAAAGTAAAATATTTTGTTCTTGTTCAAACGCGTTAACTGATAAACAAAATAGTCATATTTGCCCTATTTGTGCAGGGCATCCTGGTGTTTTACCGGTACTTAATAATCAAGTTGTTGAATTTGCAGCTATGGCAGGAATTGGAACAAATTGTCAGATTTCTTCTATTTCTCAATTTGATCGTAAACATTATTTTTATCCTGATCTTCCAAAAAATTATCAAATTACTCAAAACAATTTGCCTATATGTAAAAATGGCTATGTCATGATTCGTTTGGAAGATGGTACAGAGAAAAAAATTCGTATTAATAGAATTCATATCGAAGAAGATGCTGGAAAAAATTCTCACTCAGAATTAACGGGTGAAAGTTATGTTGATTTAAATCGAACCGGCACCCCTCTTATTGAAATTGTATCTGAACCCGATATTGAAAATGCTCAAGAAGCAAAAGCATATTTAAAAGCGTTACGTTTGATTATGCAATATTTAGGTGTTAGCGATTGCAATATGGAAGAAGGATCATTTCGAGCAGATACAAACTTATCAGTACGTTTAAAAACAAGCGATAAACTTGGTACTCGTTGTGAACTGAAAAATATTAATTCATTTAAATTTATTTCTGATGCAATTGAATATGAGGCGCAGCGTCATATTCAAGCTATTCAATCAGGACAGCGTATCAGACAAGAAACAAGATTATGGGATAGCAAAAATCGTAAATCATTTCCAATGCGATCAAAAGAAGAGTCAGCTGATTATCGATTTTGTCCAGACCCTGATTTATCCTTGATTGAGATTTCTGAGCAAACACTCAATGATATGAAAAAGAATTGTCCTGAATTACCTTATGATAAATATCATCGTTATATAAAAGAATGGAATCTTTCGCCTTATGAAGCAGATGTAATTACTTCTGATCTAGAATTTACAAAATATTTTGAAGCAGTGATGAAATTGTATCCAAAAAAAACAGCAGTTCACTGGTTTTTGCGTGATGTCATAGGTTTAGTTAATGAACAAAAAATAGAACTTGCTTCTTGTCCTGTCACTCCAGTAAAGCTTGCAAAAATTGTTCAAATGCTTGATGAAAATATTATTAATAATACCGCTGCAAAAGAAGTATTTGAACTTGTTGCAACTACGCAGCAGGAACCAGAAACTATTGTGCAGCAAAAAGGATTAAAACAAATCGGATCACAAGATGAACTTGAAAAAATTGTTTTAACTGTTTTACAAGAAAATCAGGCGCTTATTGAGCAATACAAAGCTGGAAAACAAAATGTTTTTGGATTTTTTGTTGGTGCTTGTATGAAAGCTACTGGCGGAAAAGGTAACCCTAAAATACTTCAAGATTTGTTAAAAAAACATTTACAATAAAATTGTTATCTGCCATATATTGCGAGCCAATTTAATTAAACAAATAAGGCGTCTTTTGCAGACGCCTTATTTTATGCATTTTTTTTGTAGTCTAGAGTAAATGGGGATGAACAATCATCAAAAGAAGTTTCTGAATCCTCAGAAGGTGTTCTTAAACGAGGTAGAGTTTGTGTTGGAAATCCGTTTGGAGGCAAAGTTGTTGAGCTATTATGTGGTGCTGGAAGTTCTTGATCTAATATATCGTGAAATTTGACATTACTATATGGAGTAACAGGAAGCAATTGTTGTTCTGTAGTGGAAGTGGTTCTAAGTATTTCTTCTTCTGATTGTATGATGGTATCTTGTAAAACAGATAATTGTTGATCAGTGGTACGACGAGCAGTATTGGTACAAAAAAAACTAAGTAAAGATTTCCAACAACCGCCAAAGCACGGACAACAAAATCCTGCCTGCATGTGTTGTGTCATAAAATATATGGTGAGAAAACTTACTGCCAATTGTCGTAGGTTGTTGTATTTCATGAAAATGTTTTCCTTTTGTTTTATTAAGCTATTACTGTTGTAGATTTTACTGGTGTTTCTAAGACTTTACTAGAAGCTTTTGCAGCTTTTGATTTTTTTAAAGCCTTTGTTTTTTTAGTTGGTTGTTTTTTTGCAGATTTTACCTTTTTTGCAAGTGTCGCCGCTACATCTTTGATAGTTTCTGTTTTTGGAGTAATAACTGGTGTGAGAGTTTTTGTTGATGCTGAAGCAAGACTTTTTGCAGATTGTTTCATTGCTTGCGTGTCAATTTTAGGTTTTCCATTTGCCCCTTTGGTAATAAAAATTCTGTCGCTATCAAGTCCGGTCCATAATTTTGTTAATGTTATTATTTGGGAATCTATACCAAGTTCATAAACTCCTACGAATGTAGCAGTTATTGTTTGATTATTTGTTTTTAAAGTTAATTTTGGACGAAAGCTTATAGTTCCTTTTGCAGGAATAGAAGTACTAAGTTTTGAAGCTGAAATAGTTTTTGGTTTTGAAGAAGATGTTTGATCAGATGTTGTGTATTTGATACCTACACTAGTTAGTGTCATTGGTTCAGTTGAGGTATTTTCAATTTTTATTGCAGCAGGAATAGAAATACTATAGGTGTATTTACCTGGAGCTTCTTGTTTTGTTATTTGGGGAGTTGCAGTTTTAGGAGCTGATGCTGGTGTAGGCATTGGTGCTTTTGGTGCAGGTGAAGGACCTTTGGCAGCAGCGGGTATAAGTATGGAATAAGAAAAGAATGATAATATTATATAAAACAATAGAAATTTTTTCACAGAAGTCTCCTTGAATTTTTATAGTTCGTTTTGACTTTATATTTATACATTGAAGACTTTTTAATGTGAAGCTTATTTTAAATGAAACTATTGATATGTCTTTTTAAAAGAGTACAGATTTTTGTAGTTAACTGTTTATATTCTTGGTGTGGATTATTGGAAAATTGTAAAAGATCTGCATGCAATTCTTGATTGTTTTTAGATAACAGCAACACATGCTCTATTGAAATTTTATCTTTAAAAAGTAAATATATTTTTTCTCCCATATCTATTTTGTTGATATCTAAACATAAATTGTTAATTGAATGCAGACTGCTGTTAATTAATTCGAATGTAAATATTTCAAGTTCATGAAATGAATGTCCAGTATTTTGCTTAATGGTATAAAAGAATTCGTCTTCATCAAATAATGTTTGATCTATTTCATGTATATGCTTCATAGTATTTTTTATAGCCATAATAGAAAGGATATAACAATTTATATTTTGAGAAAAAATAAAAAAATTAAGTGCTTGATTAATTTGCTGATATTTGCAAATGGTATCGATAAAATAATTACAGGTAAAAAATGATAGTGCTAAAAACGTGAAAGGATAATGTGTTATCATTTGGAAAATATTTCGTTTTTGTGCACAAAGAGCTATCGACAAGATAATTGGAATGATAATAAGTTTACTTGCAAAAAGTGATTGCTGTAATTTTAAAGTAGTAACGACAGGAGAATAATTATAAACAGGAGGTATAACATTATTTTTGTGGGGTTGCTGACTTTCAGATAAATTTGTATGAATGATACATAATAAAAAAATAGAGACCATCCGATTTTTTTGATGCATATAAAATTCCTTTTATTTTGCATTTTTTAAAAATTTACATTGGCAAGCATGATGATAAACCTACTAATATTTCCTAACACAAGATGGTATAAATATGAAATTTGGTACAAAAACATGTGTGAAATATTTGATTTGTTTTTTCCTTGTTCTTGATGTATCACGATATAGTTTTTCTACCAGTGAGCAATGTATTATGAGCAAACTTTGCGAATTAAAAAATATCACTCGAGAAATTACGCAAAATATACAAGATTTAACTGAGGAGGAAAAAGAAGAATTATCATTGCTTGAAGAGGAAAAATTATTAAAAGAATTGTGGTCTACTGCAGGACGATTTTATAAAAAAATTGTTGAAATTACTGCATTGTATTGCAGTGGATATTATCCAGAATCTTATACATTATATGATCAAATTTTGCTTGAAATAGGTAGAGATGTATTGCATATAGGAAAAATACTTGCATGGTATATTCCCAGTCTGATGAGTAATCCATATATTTCTTGGAAAGTTAAGGTTAAAAAATGTTTATATATTACCAGCGCACTTGTCGTAGTTGCTGTATGGTTAAAGGAATTATATAAATATAATAAAAACAGATCTAAACGAAGTATATATCGTTCATATCGTGAGCACGATATATACGATAGAGATTATTATAATATTGAATATGATGATAACCTAGAGTCACATCCATTTATTCGTTAAGATGTATCTTAAGCAGGTGCTATCAATAAAGCTCATGTCTTTCAAACTTGTCTTACGCAAGATCCCTGGTATAATTTTTATAATTATTTTTTAATCAAGTTGGAGATTGTCAATGTTTCTTTTATCTTTACTTACATCGCTGTATGGCTTTTTATGTTGCTTAATTATTCTTATTGTTCTCTATCAACGCGGAAAAGGAAATATGGGTCTTGGTAATACTGGTGGAGGCAATCAAGCTTTATTTGGAAGTTCAGGCGGACAAGATGTTTTTCAAAAAACGACATGGATTTTTTGTGCATTGTTACTTGCTGGATCATTATTTTTGTCTGTTGCTAAAGGAAGAGAAAGTATTGCAAAAGGCCGATATGCTTCAAGATCACATCATCCGATGCCAAATAATCAATATCCTATGCCAGATGAATTTTAATTATAATTCATCTATGTATTAGTGGGTATACGATAAAAATCAGGAAGGGAGCACATGATTATACAATTTGTTAATGCAGTTGGACAAACAACGCTTAAAACTTGTGATAAAGTGGGAGAATATGGCGAGTTTGTTGCTCAAACTATATTAATCATGTGTACTAAACGCCTTAAGCTTCATAAACTTTTTGTTCAAATGGAAAGCATTGGAGTTGATTCTTTTCTCATTAGTGTTTTAACAGGAGTCTTTGCAGGAGCCGTTATGACATTGCAAGCATATTATGGATTTTCTAAATTTGGATCAGAAAATTTAATAGGTCCTGTAGTTGCATTATCATTAACTCGCGAACTTGGCCCAGTGCTTACTGGACTCATGGTTGCAGGTCGTTGTGGATCTGGAATTGCAGCCGAGATTGGCACAATGCGTATTACAGAACAAATTGATGCACTTGAAACTTTATGTATTAATGTTTTTCAATATCTTATGGTGCCTCGAGTATTAGCAGGCATTATTATTTTGCCATTTTTAACAATGTTTTCGATGTTTTTTGGGATACTTGGTGGATATTTGGTGTATGTGTATATTTATAATTTAAACTCCGTTGATTTTATTGAAGGAATAAAAAAAATGCTTGAGCTGTCTGACATACGAGGTGGCTTAATTAAATCAAGTTTTTTTGGATTTATTCTTACCAGTATTGGATCTTTTTTTGGATATAAAACTCGCGGTGGCGCTAAAGGCGTTGGAATATCAACAACACAATCAGTAGTTATTGCTTCAATTATGATTTTGGTATCTAATTATTTTTTATCTACGTTGCTTTTTGAAAAGACTTCATAATGGATAAAATTAAAATTGTTGGTCTTAAAAAACGTTTTGATGAAGGCCGTTGGATTTCTGATGAGCTTAATTTAGATATTCCTGCTGGTAAAACAATATGTATCATTGGACAATCTGGTGAAGGTAAATCTGTTTTACTCAAGCAAATTATAGGTTTGATTCAGCCTGATGCTGGATCTATTTTTGTCGATGGTGTTGATATCGTGCCTTTAAAGGGGCTCGCTCGGGAAGAAAATTTTAAAAAATTTGGATATGTATTTCAGTTTGCAGCTCTTTTAGATTCCTTAACGGTTTTTGAAAATGTAGGAATTGTGGATCTGGAAAATGGTATAGATCCTGAAGTAGTACGCAAACGTGTGGCTGAAAAACTTTCTTTAGTAAATTTAACAGAAGATACCATTGATAAATATCCAGCAGAGCTTTCAGGAGGTATGAAAAAACGAGTAGGGTTAGCTCGAACATTAATGGGAAATCCAGAAATTATTTTATATGATGAGCCCACAACTGGTCTTGACCCAATTACATCTGGCGTTGTGCATGAATTGATTGCGGGCATGCAAAAAAAATTTCCTATTACTTCTGTTGTGATATCTCATGATGTTGAAATTTTTAAGTATGTAGATAAAGTAGCTCTTTTGTATAAGGGCAAAATTGTAAGTGTAGTGGATGCTGATATCATATGGGAATCGCAAGATCCATATATTTATCAATTTATTCGAGGTTTAACTCACGGGCCAATTCGTCAAGAAATTCCTGATGACAAAAATAAAATATAGACAATATATGAAATGACGGAGATTGTATATTCATGGAACAACATAATTCATTAAAACTTGCTCAGAGTATTGCGCAAATCAATCCAAAATTTGAAGCTTTAAAACATGAGATTTCAAAAATTATTGTTGGTCAAGAATCAATTGTTATGATGAGTTGTATTGGACTTTTGACTCATGGACATATTTTGCTAGAAGGTGTTCCTGGAGTAGCAAAAACAACATTAATTAAAACAATTGCTCAAGCACTTGGTGTTTCATTTAGTCGTATTCAATTTACACCAGATTTATTGCCCTCTGATATTGTTGGAACTCTTGTTTACAATCCAAAAACATTATCTTTTGATACAAAAAAAGGTCCTATTTTTGCAAATTTAGTTTTAGCAGATGAAATTAACCGTTCTCCAGCAAAAGTGCAATCAGCTCTTCTTGAAGCAATGCAAGAACGGCAAATTACCATTGGTTCAACAACGTATAGTTTGGAAGAACCATTTTTAGTTTTTGCGACACAAAATCCAATTGAAAATGAAGGTACATATCAGCTTCCTGAAGCGCAAGTAGATCGATTTATGTTTAAACTTTCAGTTTCATATCCAACTATGGAGCAAGAACGAGAAATTTTACGGCGTAATAATAAAACTTCACCGCGTATTTTTCCTGTTCTGACCCAGCAAGATTTAACGCAAGCTCGTGACATAGTGTCGCAAGTGTATCTTGATGATCGATTAATTCAATATATTTTAGATATTATTTTTGCAACACGTGATCCGTTAAAATTTGGGTTAACTCAATTGGTAAGTATGATTTCATGTGGCGCTTCTCCTCGTGCTTCAATTGCTATTTCTCAAGCTTGTCGAGCATTTGCATTTTTGCAAGGTCGACATTATGTAATTCCTGATGATATAAAATATGTAGCAAGTTCTGTGTTGCGTCATAGAATTATACTTACGTATCAAGCAGCAGCAGAAGATGTTACTCCTGATAGAATCATAAAAGCGATTTTGGATTCTGTTATAGTCCCATAAAGATTGCTTGACAAGTTAGGTTGGCGACAGGTATTTTGTTGTCAGTCTTTTCGAAAGGAAAAATATTAATGAGACAACCGTTGTGGGCTATAAACAGTTCATTACTTCTTTTGTTTTTATTGGGCCAGGCTGTATTTTTTATGATCAAAGCCCCAATGCCCCGCCGCATATCTTTACAACCAGATGGCATAAAAACTTTAGAGAAAAAATCTACAACTGTTCCTGTTGATATACAAACCATTTATGCAACAAATGATTTGTTTGGAACTTATATAACAAGGAAACCTCCAACTATTGCAAAACAAGAAGAACAACCAATTCCCGATATTCCAGCAGCACCAGGTCTCATTCCTTTAAGTATTCCAGCTGAAAAACCAGCAGTATTTATAGCTCCATTGCCAGTTACTTTAAAAGGTATTATTTATCTGCACGATCGACCATCGCAAAGTATTGCTATCATTCAATTCCAGGATTCTAAAGAAGAAATTAATTATCGCGTGGGACAATTAATTATGGACGCACAAATTCTTAAGATTTTTGCAAATCGAATTATTGTGATACGTTCAGGCGGCCAACAAGAAACCTTATATTTGCGTGAAAATGATGCAGGGCGTGATCTTGGACTTGAAACTGCAAAAGCATTATCTTCTCTTGTAATTACGGTTAAAGATGGAGTTTATCAACTTCCAGTTGATACATTCAGCGCGCATATTAAAAACTTAGGACAATTTATAGATTTGTTAGATATAACGACAGTATACCAAAAAGGTAAAAGTATTGGTTGTCGCATTGGTAAAGCAGATAAAGATTCTTTAGGAGCAAAATTAGGTTTTACGTACGATGATATCATTACGCAGGTTGATGGACTGCCGGTAACAGATGTTGCAAGTCGAGTTCTTGTCTATGAACATGTAATTGATAAAAAAATTGGAGATGTGGTTAAAGTTCATGTAGAACGCGCTGGAAAACCTATACAATTACAGTATGCTTTGATACAAAGTCATCAAGGACAAAAATCAGAAATGGCTA
>DATIJN010000072.1:0-1938 GCA_035478615.1 Saccharimonadales bacterium (SeqCode) | reverse complement strand
CATATAACCGACCATTGTTATAAGAAGCTAAACATGACACATAAATTCTAGGTGTTACAGTATTCATAAATTTCTCCAATTGTGGCAGCCACATCGACTGCGACTTCGAGCGACCACAACCGCAGCGCATTCACAAGGGTCCTGACTTCCAGATTTAGTGCGTAATTTTAATGTCTAAACAATTTAATATTTTTATTAGATCTGCTGGTAGAGGAGTGCGAACAATACGTTCCTTGCCAGTATGCGAATCACGCAGATGTACTTCCTGCACCATCCAAAGCAAATCTCGAACATAGCGCAAGGAAAAGCCTGTTTTAATTTCTATAAATTTACCTATCATTAATGCCATAAAACAGATGATTATGTGTGCTCGAATAGCGTCGTGTGAATAATGAAATATCGGTCGCGCCCTAAGGTCACTTTTTGACATGCGAAATGCTTGCTCTACTCTCCATAAATCATGGTAATGCCCAACTACCTGTTCATTTGAAAGAATAGATTCAGGAATATTGGTATAGTACCCCTTCACACCAAGCAAAAGCTCCGTTTTGTGTCTGAGCGTCTCATCAAATACATATGGCTTATCTATCGCGTCAGATTTTTTTACAAATTTAGCACGCCTTCCAGGCTCCTTTTTGGCAATCAGCATTTCAGCTTTTTGAATTTGTTTATCGAATTCACGTTTATCTTTTTTATAGCGTGCATGCGAGTATGAACAAACAACATCACATGTTATCCCAGGATAAGACATCCGTATTGTAGCATTATCTTCTCTTGGCAATCGGTCGCGAATTGAATTCAAAAATGCAGGCTTCGTATTTGCAAGTCTTGCACCCACAATATATTGATATCCTTCACTTTCCAAGGCATCTCGGTTTGCTTGTGAGAGCATAGCGGAATCCGCAACAATGATCGGTTTTTCTGTTTTGTATCGATTTCGGAAAGCATTTATAACCGAAAGCATAGTATGACCTTCAAATGTATTTCCTTTAAATACTTCGTGCAACAGTGGAAATCCTTGTCCTGTCACCAAAAGACCAATTACAATTTGTGGTTGTTTTGATTTATCATCTTTTGAAAAGCCGCGTGCTTGTAGATTATCGTCGGCTTTGTGTGTTTCGAAGTACAGTGTTGTAACGTCATAAAGCAGTAATGTAAATGCGCTATTAAATGATTTTGCTGTTTCAATTGCAGCAAGTTCAATCATGTCACGTTTTTCCAGTAATTTGGGTAAGTACTCATAGACATATTGTGAGTAAGAAACATGAAAGTATCGTTTGATTAACTCAAGACTACGAAGCTTGGAGCAGGGTTCAATGATTCGCATAATTGTCAAATCAAGATAAAGCATATCTAAATCACCCAAACCACATTTCTTAGCAAGTGAAAATAAAATAGTGCGTGCAAACTGATGAGTTACACATATTGCCTCAATGTTATCAAAAGCAACAATTTGAGAAGGAGGTTCATTAAAAAGTGATAGCTGGGGCTCATTTTCCGCAATATATTGTTTTGCAGATGATCGTAATATCTCTAACTCATCGTTATTTTTAGCACTTCCAATATGTTTAGCTATTTTCCTCGTGTTATTTTCGTACACAACTACCTGAACAGCGGTAGCGCCTGAAGCAGTACGGACCGTTCGTATACGATATTTGGGCTTTGGCATAGCTTCTCAATGGACATTTATTCGCCGCTATATTAAGCATTAGTGCCGGATTTTGCACTAAAAATCCGTTGATGGCATTGTTTTTATTGGAATATTTTTTGAGGGCCTAAAAAAATCTGGAAGTCAGGTGATATCATTGTCACTGAAGAAGCACAGCATGACCAAACTCAGTTTGTATTTAGACATTTAGATCGTATACGTGTCGTAGGAAAAATGCACCCCACTCATATTTATGAAATTATCTGTTATAAAAAAGATGCTACACCTGA
>DATIJN010000071.1:0-1532 GCA_035478615.1 Saccharimonadales bacterium (SeqCode) | reverse complement strand
CTCATAAACAAACCGGCAATCATGCTCAGCATTATATATTTTGACACTTTCATAAAAACTCCTTTTCCATTATTTGGATAGATTAGAAATATTTTCATGGCAATTATGTGCCATATGTTTCAGTTTGGCAATGGGGGGGGGGTAGAATCATTAGTTTGTGTAAATATTTTCTGATTTGTTGATTAGATACTGTGATTTGATTTAAAAGAAGTCCGTTAAGGGGCGTAGCCAGAAGAAGTTACGAAGTAACGAAGACTAGGGTAAAATCAAGGGTTTAAAAAAGATTATGTTTTTCATTTTGAATAAAGGACTTAATGATTATTAAATTTAACCTGAATTCGAAGTTAGATTTAATTGATACTAGCGCTATTTTCCTTTCCTCAAAACAAAAAAATAATTACTCCCCTCCTCGTTTTCCTCGACTCCGATCGAGGATCCAGGGTAATTAAATCATTCCTTTAAGTTTTGATTTATTCGGACAAAAACATCTTTAAAAAACCTGGATCCTCTGATCAAGTCAGAGGAAAACGGGTGGTAGGTACATGCTTGTTTAGATGAATATGAAATTTATAAATTAAGCTTATTCATCAATGTTTTTTTAACTTCGAATTCGGGTTAAATTTAGTGAATTTAAAAAACTTGAAGACAAAATAGTAAAGATTAAAAAAATCCCCAGACTTTTGATCTGGGGATTTTTTTTAATTGATTTGAATTGTTATTCAGCTTGGGGCATTTCTTCAAGGGATCGTTGTTTGTTATTATATATTTGTTCTTCGTTTTTTAGTAATTGTTTTAATTGGTAGATTAAGCTTTGGGTATCATCAATTTGTCGTTGTGTATATTGTGGAGATCCTTTAATTCTAAGAGATACCACTTGTTCTGGCTCGCCTTTAGATCGCATTATTTCCACACTTTGTCGTGCTTGTTGAATATTTCTTTGTTGTGCTTGTTCAATTTGTGAGTATAGAGATTGAACTTGGCTTTGTAGTGATGTTAGTGCTGGTTGTCCTATTGCTCGCGCTATTGCTATTGGTTCCGCTATTGGCATTCCTATTGATGACGCTGTCATTTGCCCTTCTAGCTTTGCTTTTTGAGCCATTAAATAATTATATGCTAACTGACTTTTTTGAGACTTAGCATAATCTAAAGCTGTTTTTCCTGAAGAATCTTTAGTAAAAATAGATCCTTCAATATTTCCAATATTTTCATTAAAAAGATATATAAGACACTTTATTGCATTATGATAAGCTGCACTCATTAAAGGAGTTGTTGCTAAAGTTGGAAAAAGAAGGTTTATTTGTGGTGATGTCCAATCAAACGTAGGATTCTTTGTTATGAATGTTTTAAGCCTTGGAACGCTGTCCGCAGCAAAAATGTAGTCGAGTTCAGTCTGTATTGATTGTTTTGCTGCTGGTTTTTTAATTAGACGTGCTTTTGTTTCTCCTTCCCCATATTCACCTGGGTGTCTCTCCACTGTTTGCATTCCACTGCTCATAAACAAACCGGCAATCATGCTCAGCATTATATATTTT
>DATIJN010000070.1:0-30535 GCA_035478615.1 Saccharimonadales bacterium (SeqCode) | reverse complement strand
TTATTACTATTATTTTTTTCACCATCGCTCGTTCATGCAAATATGCTCGCTGATATGGCTATCATGATGGCTGGTCAAATGGGTGCATCAATGGCAAATCAATCAATCAGTGCAATGTATACCAATATGGGCAATGCAATTGCTACAGATCAAAACAACATTATGACTTCCAATCAAGCATTTCAATCGTATATACAAAAAGCTAGTAAAGAAGAAATTCAAAATGCTTTTAACTTGTTCCAAGCTGCTCAACAACATATGAGTAACTTAACTACAGAACAATCGGCTATCGTAAACCAAATGGATACCTATATTATGCAAGCAATAAATTTAAATATTCCACAGGCTGATTATATTGAAAACGGTCCCAATTCAGATCAATTATTTACACTTGGAACAATGTACACACCTGATGGACCAGTATGGAAAAATGTTTATCCTGTTGGAAATTGGGAATATGATGAAACAACTGATAGTTTTTGGCAAATGAGTAACGTGCCAATGAATTCAGCACTCAATAGCGCAACTTCTACTGCGACGCCACAAACCGCTTCAACTGATAAAGCTCCTAATAATTCAATTTTTACTGACTGGATTACCAGACAGTCTTCTTATGAAATTTTGTGTGAAATCACTTTGTACCAAACAACCTATCCTTTTTTTGTTGGCATCATATTTAATAAAGCACGATGGATATCTGGAGATACCAATCGACTGCAAAACTATCGACTTTTAGGACTTTATGGTGACAGTACTAAAAATGTTGCAGTGAGTTATGCTGAACAATATATACCTACAAGTAGTACATCAACAACTCAACCCTCGCTATATCCTTTACAACAAATTATAAAAAACCCATCATCAACTGCACAACAAATATCATTAAATCAAAGTTTATTTACCACATTAACTTTACAACCAATAACTTTTAAAATAAAAATTATAACATCAGCAAATACCGTTGCATATAAAATATGGCAATCAACAAAAACTTCTCAAGAACCTACAAATTTTGTAACAATAACTACCAAAAATCCTAATTTATTTCTGTATCATGGAATTGGTTTTATGGCACCAGGAGCAATGGCTCAATTTAAAATTATAAAGCCCTTAGAAATTCTTTTTACCCCTTCTGCTCGCCAAGCTTTCAGTGCAGAAGTTAAAACGTTACTTACCAAGGGAGCTACTTCATGAAAAAACTATTTTTTATACTTTTATTCATGATACTGAACCAAAGTTTTATTATTGGTGTAACAACTCCTACAAAATTTAATGATCAAGAAGCATCATCTCTTTTTGCAGCTATTGATTTTCCTCTCGATGTAATTACGCAGCAAAATGATGATTTTACCTATGCTATTTTTTCAGAAATTGATACTACCTTTGGGAAAAATGGTTTATCTTTAGATGCGTATTCAATTGAAACAATTAAAAAAGCATATTTGTATCTTATCTTTCTTGCTAAATTGCAAAAAGTCCAAACTGATACTTTCAAGCAATATCAATCTGATTTCTCAGAATTTATGCAAGATAATTTACAGCAAATGCCTCATATTCCCACACAACAACTCATTACCTCTGCTGGATGGAAAGCAATTCCTTTAACAATTCAAGACCTTGTTAATTCTGATGCATGGCAGCTTTTTTGCAAATCAATGATTACCGATATTTATATTTATTTTTCTGTAGCCCTTGAAACAATTCATAACGTTGAAAAACAAACATTCAATTATATTCCTCACTTTGAAACTTCTTTTTATAATGCAGATTATACGAGTTTACGCACAATTAATGAAATCACACGCACTCGAATTGTTTTAGAAGAAACACTTAAACAACGATATCTTAATCAATGCCCTGATTGGAATGTTCTTGCTCATACACCTGAAATAAAAAATGCAAAAGGAGAAAAAACCCAAGATCCGCAGGTACTGTTTGGAAAAATTATTGTGGCTTTTATGAATGATACAAAAAATCCCTATCATCAAGCTACACACAACATGAATTTCTTTGTAGCTGATCAAAATAAACTTACCAGTCCACTCAAAGAACAAGTATGGTGTTATTTCATACTTCATGAAGTTTATACGTTACTCACCAGGTATATGACCGACCAAAATCTTTTACAAGTGTTACAAATAATATCAAGTAGCAAACTTATACCCAATATATTTCCCTATATTTTAGATGATTTTGTTTTACTTGATGAACTTCTTTCTGCAAAAAGTAAAGCTGAAGGAAATAATACCGATTCAATTCATCCATCTCCTTCAAATTATAAAATCGAAGATATACGACCAGCGGAACAATTACCAAATCATCAACGTTCATATAAGAATTTTTTAAATGAACAAGTTCTACAGAGATCTAAAAAAGAAGTAGCTGTACAATCTATTTGGTCTGATCTTGGACATGATTTTACAAGTGCTTGGAGTGATGTCAAGCATGGCGTTGAACAAGCAGTTAAAGCTACAAAACAAGCGGGAGAAGGCATTTGGCAAGGACTTCAAGGAGCTGGTGCTTTTATTGGAGGAAATACCACTGTTGCAAATCGAGAATTTGCAAGATCTGTAGCAAAATTCAACAAATCAACAACTGAATTAACAACAGCGGTCAATGATTTAACAGATTCGCTTAAAGATGGCATCGTTGCTCCAGTAGCAGAAGTTTCTGGAAAATTAGTGGGATATATTTTAGACGATCAAGCATTAGGAACTGATATACAAAGTGTTATTAACCAAGTTGCCGATACACTTATTAAGGTAAGAGCTGATATATATGTTGTAGAAATCGAAGCAGTTGGTGTCGCAGCAGATTATGTTATGAGGACTGTACAAGCTACAGAACAATTTGTAAAACTCGTTGGAGATGCATGTTGGGCAATTGGTTCTAAATCGGGAAGACAAGCATTTTTACAAACTGGCGAAGATTTAGGTAAAACTTGCTTAAAAGCAATTGTTGGAGCATTTAAAGGTCTTTTACATATGGCTAAAGGGGCTTTGGAAGTATTGCTCACTGGTCTTACTTCAATAACAAATGCTCTTACAACATTATTCATCGATCTTTCTCGTGAAATAACATACTTAGTTCTTTCTGGAAGAATTTTAGCGCTTGCATTTGGTGGAGTCCCTGGTCTTATTATTGGTGAATATATTCCAGTTGGTAACAAATTTGCAGATCAAGCCCGAGATGTTGTAAGTAATAAACTTAATGAACATAGACAAACCATTAATATGGTCATGGGAGTTGCGGCTTCTCTTGTTCCAGCTGTTGTTGCGATTGTTGTCTCTGGAGGCGCGGCTGCTCCTGCTGTAATAGCTGCAGAAGCAGCTATAGTCGGCGCTGAAGCTGGTACTGAAGCTGCTGTTGAAACAACTGCTGAAGTTGTTGCACAACAAGCTGCACAACAAGCCGCGCAACAAGCTGCACAAGTCGCTGCTCAACAAGCTGCAGCAGCTGCTGCCCAAGCTAGTGCTGAAGCTGCTGCAAAAACAGCCCTAGAGCAAGCTGCAAAAACAGCCTTAGAAGACGCTAGCACTACAGCTGAAAAAGAAGCTGCGGAAACAGCTTTGAAGCAAGCTACCGCTGCTGCTACCAAAGCTACTGCTGAAGAATCCCTAAAACTGGCTGCTAAAGAAGCTGCGGAAACAGCTTTAAAGGATGCTACTCAAGCGGCGCAAGCGGCTGCTAAAAAAGCTGCGGAAATAGCTTTAAAAAATGCTACACGAGCAGCTGAAAAGGCCACTGCTGAAGAAGCTACAAAATTAGCTGCTAAAAGAACTGCGCAAATTGCACTTAAAGATGCTTTAGCTGGAGGTGATAAAGCTGAAATAGAAGCTGCTCAACAAAATTTTGAAATAGCTTCCTCGCAATATGATACTGCGCTTGAAACTGCATCAAGTGCAACTCAAGAAGTTGTTGCGAATTCTGAACAAATTGTTACAGAAGCTACTGCAAATCTTGCTACAAAACAAGCAGCCGTACAAGCTGCTAAAGTAGCTCTTTCTAATGCCGCTGGAACAGATGGTGAAGCTGCAGCACAAGAAGCTTTAGATGCTGCTAAAGCAGCCTATGATAGCGCACTTGAGGAAGCATCTAAAGTTACTGACCAAGCAGTTGCTAAAGTCGTTGCAGAAGATACTACTCAAGCAGCTACTAAAACTGTTGTGAAATCTGCTGAAGAACAAGCAGAAGATGCACTACAAGAAGCTAAAGGTGGTACAAAAAAAGCACTGGAAAAAGCAATCAAAGATGTTGCCTCAAAAGAACAAAAAGCTTTAGAAAAAGCTGCAAGTCAAGCTACAGCAAAAGCTGTTTTAAAAAGAGCTGCTAAGAGAGCTGCAGAAAAAGCTCTTCAAGAGGCTGTGCAGTCAGGCGATGATGAAGCGATATCTGCTGCAAAACAAGCATTAAAAACTGCAACAAAAGAAGCTGAAGATGCAACCAAGCAAGCTACGAAAGCTATTATTAAAGCTTCAGTTAGAACTACAGCACGAGATGTACTTGTTAAAAGAGTATTTGCCAATAGAGCTTTACAAGAAGCTGCGGCTAAAAGACTTTTGGCAAAAACTGCTGCTGAAAATCTTACTGCTCTTGAAAAAATAGTTGATACATCAGCTGAAGATATTGAAGATGCTAAAACGGCGCTTCAAGAAGCTAAGACTGCTGCTCAGCAAGCAGAACAAAATGCAAATAAAGCAATAGAAGAAGTTAATACTGCTGAGAAAGCTTCGCAAGTGGCTCAAGCTGGTATTCCTTCTGTTGTTGGCGATGCAATAAATATCGTAATGAACGTTGGTTTTGGTTTATTTAATGTAGTTGGTGGTTTTAATCAAGATCAAAATGCACTTTTAACAGAAGCTACTCAAGCACAAACTTTGAAAAATTTATGGAAATTTACGAATGAAAATAAATTATCAATGGCACAAAATGAAGTTACCTATCTGCAAGAATTACAAGAAAAACAAAAAGCAGAAATTGGTAATCAAACAATAGCACTGTCTTTATATCAAAATATTTTATATGCAGGTGTAGATGCACGACAACAACAAATGCAATCAGGTCTTGCTACTGAATATATCCACTATTTAACACCTGATGCAAACCATATGTTCCTTGCTGATATTGGATACTCATGGGGTATTCATACCAATTATCTTGATCTGTATCCTTCGCAAGGATTCTTCACAACAACAACTGGCCGTCCTGAGTTTCCTTTTGGACAAGAAGTTGCTCAAGCTCCATTGGTAGTAATGCAAAGTAGCCCAACATCAAAATCTGTACCTACTCCAGATGAATCATGGTTTAATCAACGAGTTATTGCACTTGATGCACAAGATGAACAAGGTGCAAGCAAACAACCTGACGATCCTTTAATCGTACAAATGGATATGCAATTTATCTACACACTTAATTCAGCATTTCATGTTGGATTATATTTAGGTGGCAATTATCACGATTATGCATCAGGAAATTTCCTTGCTCAACTTTTAAATACAACAGTAGCAAATATTAATGAGCAACTCACCAACATTCATGATTATTTCACCAGCCCTAATTTTAATCAAAACGCACCTATTCCAAAAAGTTTAATTAACAGCAGCTTGATCGATATTGATCAAGCGCATCTGGCAAAAATGTTTGTTCTCTATCGTCACTCAGCAACAGATGTTTTACGTATCGGTGTATATGAACATGAAGGACTTGGATGGATTATACATCAACCTCTTCCTGCTTCGTTACAACTCGACAATCAACATTTGTATCAATTAAAAGCAACACTTGATGGAACAATACTAACCATTGAACTTTTTGCTGATAATAATCCTGTTCATATACTCAAACAAACAGTAACTGTTACTCAAATTCCAAATCAAAGAACCTATGGATTAATTTGCAGTGGTGCTGCTGTGCAGTGGAATCAAATTGCTCCAGAGCTTCAACCAATCACCAAAAGTATTAATGGCAGAGCTCGTCCAAAAATAACAACAAAATCAGAAATTACGCGTGAACAACAAGCAAAAATTGCTCTTGCACAAGAACTCCGTCCAAAATTTGGTAATTTCAATATTGAAAGTATTTCGAAAAGAAGAATTTTATTTGGACAATATATCTATCACACATTAGACACTGACTTACAAAAAATAATTCCTAAAGCTTTAGATTTTGTTGTCTTTGCAACAATGCAACGTGATTTAGTAATTGATATCGGCAAACAGCCAAGCAAAGCTTTAGAAACTGGACAAACAACAGTACTTGTTAGTCTCATCACTGGTAGTGTTTATAATGAAAAAGGAAACAATATTGCTACTGTTTCAGATGTTTGGACAAATTATCAAGCGAGTGCGCATGGTCCATTCCCTACGAATCTTGAAAGTTACATTAAAAAACATCAAGCATTGGTGTTTAAATCTTTATCTTCTATTAAATTTGGTAATTTTGAACTCGATATCATTTCTCCACAGACGCTAGAAGCAGGTTTCTATATTTATCAATCGACGCAGACAATTGATATAAAAGATAGTACCGGAAAACCAATGATGGATTATCTCATTATGGCTGAAATTCAAGATGATAATACCTTAGGATCAATTGGTATGTCTCCAGTATCATCAAATGCTCAAGGTCTATTCAGCTTAGTTACCGGAAATCTCTATAAAAAACATACGGTATTTGCAAAAGGAGAAACACCAAAACCTATTGCTCAACTCTTTACCTCTGAAATATTTGGTTCTTATGCAAGAGAAACCAACCTTCAAACTGAATTGCCTGATGTCAATACAACAATTAGTAATGCAGAAATTGCATATACAACACCTCAACCACCAACAACAACTCCTTCAAGTTCTTTTTCAAAAATAGTACCTATTAATAAAATAACACCAACATCTATTTCTGGCGTGCATTTACCTTTACATGGGGTTAAAATAGGATTATCAGACAAGGCACCTGGTGTGCATCTGCAACTGCCTGGCGAAAAAACAATTGCCGATCGTCAACAACAAGCGGCTGGCCCTTCAGGATTCCAACTTGCTCCACCAAAAGGTGGCGGCGTTCACATAAAGTTATGAAATGAATAAATTAACATGATAGAAAAACCTAAAAAATTAACAAAAAAATCTGGTGTATATCTTTTTAAAAATAAAGAACAGGAAATCATTTATATTGGTAAAGCAAAAAATATTGCAGATCGCATTGCATCATATTTTAACCTGCCAAGTGATTACAAAACTACTTTACTATTGCAAGAAGCCATTACTCTTGAAACAATTCCAACAAGTAGTGAAGTGGAAGCTTTATACCTGGAAGTTGAATTAATAAAAAAATATCAACCAAAATTTAATAGACTCCTGAAAGAAGGTAATCCTTTTGTTTATTTATTTTTTTCACAAGAAAAAATTCCAACACTTTCAATTGTCAGAATAAAAGGCAAAAAAAAAGGTGTATACATTGGACCGTTTCTTACTAAAAAAGCTGCTTACAGTGTATTTAAATTTCTTGTAAATACTTTACAATTAAGATTTTGTAATAAAAAAATTGCTCAGGGTTGTCTGCAGTATCATATTGGTTTATGTGCTGGTTCTTGTATGACAGATTTTGATATAGAATTTTATAAATTTCGACTTCTACTTGCAGAGCAACTTTTAACTAATCAGTCAGATGATGCTTTAAAAGCAATTGAAAAGGAAATGAAAGAAGCGATTAAAAATTTACAGTATGAACGCGCGCGTAGTTTACTTGAATATAAACAAAATTTTGAGGAAATTACACAAACCTTGCAAGCTTTGCAGTTAATGCCGAGCAAACAAAAAGTGCCGGATACGCAAAAAAATCTAGGTATTTTAATGGCACTTCAAAAACGTTTGCATTTAAAACATGTTCCCTATGTTATTGATTGTTTTGATATTTCTCATATGCAAAGCTTAGCAATTGTTGGAAGTTGTATACGATATGTGCATGGTGTCCCTGAACCAAAATCTTTTCGCCGATTTAAAATTAAAACAATTGTTCAACAAGATGATTACGCTGCAATGGCCGAAATTGTAAGACGCCGTTATAGATCTGGACTTGAATATCCTAACTTAGTTATTGTTGATGGTGGAAAAGGACAAATTACTGCTGTTAAACCATATATTGGTACCGCAGAGCTTGTTGGTTTAGCCAAAAAAGAAGAAACTATTATTTCTTCTGATTTTAAACATTTTATACAACTTGATCCACAAAGACCTGAAGATCTTTTGTTATTGCAAATTAGAGATAAAACACATCAATTTGCAATTTCGTATCATAGAAAAAAAAGAAGTATGGATTCTCAAATATAAATCCCAATAATTCAACACATGGATCCCCGGGTCAAGCCCGAGGACGACGAGGGGTGTGTATTTATTATTTTAGCTGAACGTTAACTAGTATAAAGCAATATATCCATCGACCCTTTACACTAAAATTCAAATTATTTTTTAAATTCAACAATTATCAAATTCCATATTGTAAAAAAATATATCTCCTCCTCGTCGTCCTCCCGGCCTTCGCTTGCAGCTTCGGCGGGCACGGCGGGCTTGCCTGTGGGGCGTAGCCTTGGCGAAGACCTAACCCGGGGAGCCAGTTGATTAAAATTTTAATCATTGAAAAACTGACCAATATTTTTAATATTGAATGTATATGGAATAAAAATTTTTATAAATAATATGGGGACATATGGATTTTCAAAAATTTACTGATTCAGCAAAAGATCTTTTTCAAGCTGCAATAGAACTTGCAATGCAGCATCATAATCCAACGTTACTGCCTTTGCATCTTCTTGCAGCAAGTCTACATAATGATTTTTGTATGTCGTTTTACAAACGCCTCAATCTTCCAGTGCAAGAGCTTACAAAATTGATCGACACTGAACTTAATCGATTGCCGCAGTTATCAGGAGCAGAATTAAAACTTGATCAACAAACAGCACAATTTATTGATGTATGTCAAAAAGAAGCAAAAAGTTTAGGCGATGATTTTATAAGTCTTGAACATTTTTTGCTTCAGTGGGTACAAACAACCCTGCTGCCACAATCAATTATTCAATTTTTTAAAGCTCATGAATTTAATAAACCTGCAATTTTAAAAATTATGACCACGCTGCGTAAAGGGAAAAAAGTGACTGACAAAAACGCTGAAAAACAATACGAAATTTTAGATAAATATTGCCAAAACATTACCAAACTGGCAATGGATGGAAAACTTGATCCTGTTATTGGACGCCATGAAGAAATTCGACGCGTGATTCAAATTTTATCACGAAGAACCAAAAGTAATCCTGTGCTCATTGGTGACCCCGGTGTTGGAAAAACTGCAATTGTTGAAGGTCTTGCACAACGTATTATTAATAACGATGTGCCTGAAAGCTTAAAAAATAACATCATTTATGCTCTGGATATGGGAGCTTTAATGGCGGGAACTAAATTTCAAGGTGAGTTTGAAGAACGCATCAAAGGAATTTTAAACGCAATTGAGCAGTCACCAGAACGCATCATTTTATTCATTGATGAACTTCATATGCTAGTAGGCGCTGGATCAACTGGTGGTGGAATGGATGCCTCAAATTTAATTAAACCAGCGTTAGCACGTGGACAGCTTCACTGCATTGGTGCAACAACAATTAAAGAATATAAAAAATATATTGAAAAAGATGCAGCTCTTGAACGTCGATTCCAAAAAGTTTTAGTTGAAGAACCTTCCATTGAAGATGCAATTTCAATTTTGCGTGGCTTGAAAGAAAAATATGAACTTCACCATGGAATTAAAATTACTGATGCTGCTCTTGTGCAAGCTGTACAACTTTCAGCAAAAAATATTCCTGATCGATTCTTGCCAGATAAGGCAATTGATTTAGTGGATGAAGCTGCATCTATGGTAAAAATGGCAATTGAATCTAAACCAGAGCAGCTCGATCAAATGGAACGTAAAATAAGACAACTTGAAATTGAGAAAGTTGCACTTACCAAAGAAAAAGATAATAAACAATCACAAGAACGCTTAAAAGATTTGGTCAAAGAATTAACTTCTTTAAAAGAACAACATCAAACATTGCTCAATCAATGGCAAGCTGAACGAGCACCACTTGAAAAAATCAATCAGATTAAAGAAAAAATAGAACTTGCAAGTTATGAATTTGCACAAGCTGAACGTATGGGTGATTTTGCTCGTGCATCAGAAATAAAATATGGAAAAATTGCTCAACTCGAAAAAGATCTTGCAACGCAGCAAGAAAAAGTAAGAGCTGCCGGCTCACACCTTTTAAAAGAAGAAGTTACACCGCAAGATATAGCAAAAGTTTTATCACGATGGACAGGAATTCCTGTTGAAAAATTACAAGCATCGCAGTCTAAAAAATTACTTGAAATGGAAGATGTTTTGGGACAAAGAGTGATTGGACAAGATGAAGCAGTTAAAAAAATTGCTCAAGCAATTCAAGTACATCGTGCAGGACTCACTGATCCAAATAAACCCATTGGTTCATTTTTATTTCTCGGACCTACAGGAGTTGGCAAAACTGAAGTAGCAAAATCACTGGCTGATTATTTATTCCATGATGAACATAAATTAATTCGCATTGATATGTCTGAGTACATGGAAAAACATGCAGTATCAAGACTTATAGGATCTCCTCCTGGTTATGTTGGTCATGAAGAAGGTGGACAACTTACCGAAGCCGTCAGACGTAACCCATATAGCATCGTACTATTTGATGAAATCGAAAAAGCTCATCCCGAAGTATTTAATATATTTTTACAAATTTTTGATGATGGCAGACTCACTGACGGACAAGGAAGAACCATTAGCTTTAAAAATTGCGTGATCATTATGACATCAAATATTGGTTCTGAAATTATTCTGCAAGCTAAAAAAATTGATGAAAAAGTAAAAACTGATATTGAAAAATTACTGCATAAAACATTTAGACCAGAATTTTTAAATCGAATCGATGATATCATATTCTTCAATATGCTTGATGAAAAAGTAATAAAAAACATTGCAAAATCACATATCAAACATTTTGAAAAACGTATGCAAGCGAAAGATATTACGGTATCAGTAACTGACAAAGTTCTTGATTTTATTGCAGAGCAAGGCTTTGAGCAAGAATTCGGTGCACGTCCCTTAAAACGTGCAATTCAACAATTTATCGTAGTGCCAACTTCACAATATGTTTTGCAACATCCAGAGGCAAAGTCGATAAAAATAGACTTTAAAGATGGCAAAATTGTTATCTCATAATCCAAAAGAATAAGCCTCAAGCTATATTGTTTTTTATAACTTGAGGCTTTTTTTTAAATCTTATAAAAATTAAATAACATTAATGCATTTTTTTAATAGATGTATATTTTTTTAAGAATTCATCTCTTTTTATCATATCATGCCAGCTTCCTGCTATAATAACAAATCCAGCTGTTGCCAACGTAGGTGCAAAAGGTTGCAAAAAAGAGTATTTAGGTGTTGTGCAAGCTCCTAGGCAACACATAGTACCCATACACAGCAACTTTTCTTCTTCACGGCAGCAGCATATATTATTTTGCTCCATGATCCATCGAGCTTTTTTTTCAGTTTCTGTTTCATACATAGTACAAACGTTGATTGAAACAAAACAAAAAAATAATATGTTCATCAATTTTATTAGTATTGACATAATTAATCCAAATTATTGCATTTTTTTAACAGAGCTCACATGTTTTAAAAAATCATCTCTTTTTGCTATTTCGTCCAAATTTCCTGCAAAATTGAGAAATCCAACAACTCCCCATAAAAATGCAAGAGGTTGTAAAAGTGAGGCCTGAGGTACGGTCATAGCTCCTACGCAACAAATAACTGTACCTGTTCCTGACGCTAACATCTGATTTTCTTCTTGTCGACAACAACATGAATTATCTTTCTCTGTAATCCATCGAATTTCTTTTTGAAGTTTTGTTTCTTTTACTGGATAAAGATTATTTGAAATAGAAAATAATAATAAACTGCTTATCAATAGTATATTTTTTGGCATAGCTTCCCTTTAAAGTTACTCCATTTTTTTAATTAATATTTGTTTTTGTAAGAATTCATCTCTTTTTTCCATTTCATCAAAAGTTCCTGCAACAACAGTGGCACAAGCTCCTGATAACATCGCTAAAACAGGTGTTAATGGACTAAGTTTAAATGCAATTGCTCCAATACAGCATATAGTTGTACAACTTGCTGCATTGCATAACAATATTTCTTCATGACGACAATAACATGGTTCTTTACTTTGTATAAGCCATCTAACTTTTTTTTCAACTTCAGTTTCTTCTATTGAATATACATTATGTGCAATACAAAATAATAATAAACTGCTCATGAACAGTATTTTTTTAAACATCGATGTTCCTTTAAAAATTTGAATAATTAATTTACTATTCAACAATTGCATATACATTATTTTTAGTTTGAATTTGAATCAATGTCCAGTTTTTGCTAAATCAGGTACAAAATGGATAGAACCATTAAGAACTCTGCCGTAAATTATAGAGTTAGGACATATTTTTACGATATTTTCTTCATGATTACCTGATTTTAAAAATAATATATCTCCATCAATGACAGAATTAATCAATACCAGTTCTCCTATTCGTGAGGACAGCTGAATTGATCGATGCATAACTGTATCTCTATAACAAACATTTACACTAGTTATCGGCGATTTTGAATGACAAGGAATATCTGATCTTGGATAGAGCTTAGATTTTTGACTACAAAAAATCTGGCAGCAAAATCCAAAGCTCATGATCAAGAATATTACTTTTATTTTATTTTTCATACATCATTACTTCCATCAAGATAATAGCTCTACTTCTCGTAAAGAAAAAATTTCTTCATCATAATCAAATGGAATTACCAATCTAAAGGATCATAATAATTACAATCTTACTTTATCAAGAATCTATTTCAGCTATTAAATTTAGATCAAACACTAATCCTTCTTGTGCTACTATGCCATTTACAATCTGACCTTGGATACTAGAAGTATCCAATAATTCTACTATTCCTGGCGCAGATCTCTCTCCTTGAAAAATTATATTTCCTAGAACACGAGAACCATTTTTCAAAATCAATTTTTCAATCGTTTCTTTTACATATACATTTTTATCAACATTACATTGCGAAAGAACCATTGTTGAACTATTAAGTGGAACAATACAGATTGCAAGCTGTCCACTCATATCAGCACAATTCATTTCAAAACTTCCTCCTTGACATCTTGAGATATCAATTACTATCTCAGATCCTTGATCTTTAAAAATTTCATTGCTCGCTTCTTGCGCTGCGTACATATTCTGAAAAAGACAAAGGGTAAAAATTGCACATATATTTATTTTGTTCATATAAATCCTGAAACTAATTATTTTTTGCTGCATACCTGGACAACGAGAATATACATATTTATCGCATACCTTTCTTAAATTTTCAGTTAAAAAATACTAAGCTTAATCATTTTATGAATATGTATCATGACGCGATCTTGTATATCCTCTATTTACCAATCTACCTAATACAGCTGTGGAATCTTCATCAATAACTTTGCCTTCTTGTAACAAAAAACCATTAATAATTTGACCTAATAAAATTGAATTTCTTTTTAATTCTACAAAACAAGGTTCAACTCTTTGCCCTTGAAAAATAACATTTCTAATCTCACAATTTACTAAAATTACATGGTAAATAGGTACATCAATATAAATATTTTCCATCTTTGTATTAAAAATAGTTCGAGAATTAATGCCAGGAATAAGTTGAAAAACTGAAACTGATGGATGTATAATACCATATAATAAAATGCTTAAAATTATCGATAATTTTATTTTATTCATTACTTACCTACTAAAATTTTTTATGAGTCCTTCTGTATATCTCTATGCATTAAAACTCCATGTATAATTTGCCCACCAACACTCGACGTATCATCTAATTCAACCAGTCCAGGCTCAGTTCTTTCTCCTTGAAAGATTATATTGCCTTTAACAGAAGAACCTTCTGTTAAAATTAGTTTTTTAATTTGTGGTACCAAAAATACATCTTGAGCAATTGAACTACCTGCAAAAAGAATAGTTGAAACAGAATCAGGAAAAACATAATACCAATGTCCTGTCAAACCAGTACAATCTATTTCAAAATTTCCACCTTGATATCCTGTGCAAGCATCAATTATTACATTAGATCCTTGATGCTCGATTAAAACTTCATTTCTTGTTGGCTCTGATCCATAAAAATTTTGAAAAATACAAAAAGCTAAAATTACATATATCTTCATAAAAATTTCCTACTCTTCAATTTTATTATCTCTTATTTTGCTTCTTTTTTGTTAAAATTTTTATAAATTATGGAGCAATTTGATTTAATAATTAAAATTTTTCCTATAAGTTTTTTCTTATTTTTTATCTTGGTTCTTTGGTAAAAATTTCAAACCATATATTTCTAAATCTTTTTCCGAAATCTCTCCAGGCGCTTGCATCATTGCATCATGACCCTTTTGAGTTTTCGGGAAAGCAATAACATCACGAATCGATTTAGATTGTGTTAAAAGCATAATGATACGATCAAGGCCAAGAGCAAGGCCTCCATGTGGAGGACATCCTAAAGAAAGTGCATGAAGCAATGCTCCAAACTTTTCTTGCATCTTTATTTCATCAAGTCCTAAAATAGCAAACATTTTCTTTTGAAATTCAATATCGTGAATACGAATCGATCCACCACCAAGTTCATAACCATTTAAAACAACATCATACGCACGAGCTTTTATATCACCAAAGTCTTTCCCTTCCCATCCCGGTTTAGGAGAAGTAAACGGATGATGCACAGCATTCCAACGTTTTTCATCTTCATCATACTCAAATAATGGAAAATCTGTTACCCAACAGAAACGGAATTCATTTGGGTCTGCAATATTAAGTTCTTGTGCAAGTGCACAGCGAAGTCTGCCCAAAAGTGTCCAAGCTTCATGATATTTTCCAGCAATTAAAAAAACAGTATCGCCCGCTTTAGCTTGAGGCATAATTGTTTTAATGTGAGTCAAAAAATTTTCAGGTAAAAATTTTGATACAGGAGATTCAGCTTGACTTTGCTCATTAAATCTTATCCAAAGTAATCCTTTTGCTCCAAAAAGCATTGCTTTATTAACCCAGCTTTCAAGCTCTGATCGTGTAAATTGTTTTTGCGAAACTAAAATGCCTCCAATTTTTCCACCTGATTGCAAAACTGTTTGTAAAAATTTCAATTCTGTTTTTTCAAAAAGTGAACTACAATCCTGAATTTTTAATGCATAGCGCAAGTCAGGTTTATCGCATCCATAATCAGCAAATGCCTGATCATAAGTAATACGCTCAAATTGTTTTGGAATTTCGATATTGAGGGCATTTTTAAAAACATGATACAACAATCTTTCAATCGTTTGCATGACATTTTCTTCTTGTACAAATGACATTTCTACATCAATTTGTGTAAATTCTGGTTGGCGATCTGCACGCAAATCTTCATCTCTAAAACAACGAGCTATTTGAAAATAACGATCGATACCAGACGCCATTAAAAGTTGTTTGTACATCTGTGGTGATTGTGGAAGTGCATACACACTATGCTGATGAATACGAGATGGAACTAAAAATTCACGAGCTCCTTCAGGTGTGTTTTTTGTAAGCATTGGAGTTTCAATTTCCAAGAAACCTTCTTTTCTAAAAAACTCTCTGGTAAAAAATGTAACATCACTACGAAGACGCATGATTTGAAACATTTTTTCACGACGAAGATCAATATAACGATATTGCAATCGTAATTCTTCTTCAACATTGTCAGCATCATCCAACATAAAAGGAAGACCCGCTGCTTTATTAAATATTTCTACATGTGAAACTTGTAATTCATAAGCACCAGTTTTTAAATCTTTATTTACAAGTCCAGGATCACGTTGTACTACTTTTCCCGTTACAGCAATCACATATTCGCTACGAAGACTATGCGCTAATTCATGTGCCACTTTATCAAAATCAGGATTAAAAATAATTTGCATGATACCTTCACGATCACGTAAATCAATAAAAATTAATCCACCATGATCACGACGTCGATGAACCCAACCAAAAAGTGTGATTTCCTTACCAACATGTTGCTGGCTAACCAAGCCGCAATACGTAGTTCTTTGTTTCATAATGTTCCTTTACGCCCATGCATAGCTAAAAGCATAGCCCCGGCAATTAATTTTCTAAAAGAGATGCGACATACCAATGTTTATCAAATATGCTACACTTCTACCCGTTGGTTGTTTAGCTGTACCTACTAATGTTCCACACATATCACAATAATGTTGCCCAGGAATAAAAATACCTCCATATGCATAGACTTTTAATTTTTCATAAAACCATGCTGACATTTCTGCTGTGAGCTCTGTGCCTAAGAAATGATCAGAATGATCAAGACGTACAATCTTATCTTCCTTCTTAGAAATTACAAAGCTTGCTGTTTCTGGTGCCCAATATGCAATCACGTTTGGCGATATATTAAATTTATATTGTTTCCATGCTTCAACATTCCAGTTTACGTTAATACCAGCAAATGCAATATTAGTCATTTCATCAACACTATCAGGTGTTGTGTATGGAGTTAGATTTTGACGATCAAAAACTCCAGCAGGATTTAACACATTAAATCGCGGAATCCCTAAGTTGAAAATAATTAAATGTTTTAAACGAGTACCTTGATACACAGATTGTAATGGAATAAATGCAGTAAATTTTTCATTCATTAATTGTTCTTGTGTGCTTTTGTTTGTGTCTCGTTGTGGATCAATGTAACCAGAAGCATATCCAACACCAACAGATCCAGTTAAAACTTTTTCAACAAATTGATATGATGCATCTGCAACAAAAAAGTAACCTTGTAAAATTTGTCGCTGTCGTGGTCTAAAACGATCAAATGCATTAAACAATGTAGATCCCGCAATTTCCTGACCATTTAAACCAGGATTTTTATCTGAACCATTTACAATTTTTGTATTCTCAGCAGTTGCAACAGCAAGCTTAGCCCCAGGTATTGCAGGATCACTTGAATATACTTTTGTAAATTGTTCAACAAGTATACCATCATCATTTTTTACAATTTTAAGTAAATTTCTATCTATTGGTTTAATATCATGTTGACCAGTATTAACACCTGCATCCATACCACAATTAAATCGGCCGTGTACTGCTTCAGCAGCAAAACCATACGTTGTTAAATACGTATTAACATCATTATTGATTTCTAATTCCAAATCCTGATCAGTTCCATTTTGCACAACAATATATGGTTCAACAAAAAGTTTGTGTTTTGCACCATTTATAAGTTTTGATTTGCTACGAATAGCTACTATATAATCTTGAGTAGAAGGACCACGTTGTGGACATGCACCGATTTCATTTTTATGTATCGGCGCATTATTTTGACGGAAAGAATGATTATGATTTTCAAGAATTGCGGTATAAAAATCTACCGTACATTTTTCAACAAGGGGATTAAAACTTAAAAGTACCGCTGGTGCATATTGTTCAATAGAATCACCAGGTGAGAACCCTAAAAACCCTGTAACTGTATATGCTGCGCCTAAACTAATTCCACGCCCAACCTCAAAACCAATTAACCCAACTTGTATAAAATTATTATTTGGATAATCAAGATTACCAAGAGCAAATCTTACCCAAGCTTCACGTGACCAAATAAGGTGTTTATTCATATGCACAGATCTAACAGGAACTGTTGCATCAGCAACAGTAGTTGTAGAAGCAACGGTCCGTGCATCCGTTTCAGTACCCCATTTATAACGCGATCTTATCGTATCATGAAAACAAATACGAGGACGCATCATGTCCCCATAAAGAATATCTATATTATAATCAATTGTTGTACGTAAGTATGATCCACAATCATTTGGAATAGCAGCATTTAAAAACGTTGAATTTTGAGTGCCAAACATTTCAAGAACATATCTACCACCAAATGTTGCTGTAAGATCAGCTTTTTGTAATTGAATTTTTGAATAAGAATCTTTTTTAACCTCGCTGCTTAAAACTATGTTGAAAAAGAAGCATGAAACAACTAGAAACTTGATAAAATGTTTGCAGGCAAATGACTTCATAGAAATTTATCCAAAAAAGTAAGATTTTTTTCTGATAGATATGGTACAACGTTGTTTATACTATCTACAAAAAGCACGATTTTGTCAAACGAAAGACAGTCAATTTAATCGTTTTATAAGGGATTCTGATGAAAAAAGAAAATCTATTAATTGGAGCACATGTTTCAATTGCAGGAGGATTTCATAAAGCTATACTTGCAGGAGAAGAAATAGGTGCTACCTGTATTCAAATTTTTACTAAAAGTAATCGTCAGTGGAAAGCAAAACCAATTACGAAACAAGAAATTGAATCTTTTCAAGCACAACAAAAAAACTCATCTATACAAGTTGTCGTTGCGCATGCAGCTTATATAATAAATCTTGGATCCACTTCACATGAAACTGTAGAAAAATCTGTACATGCTCTTGTTGAGGAATTGAAACGTTGTGATGCCTTAAAAATTCCATATCTTGTTGTGCATCCAGGAACCATGCATTTCAAAGACGATGAACAAAAATCTCTTATTTTTATAGCAGATCAAATTAATAAAGTTTTAGATCAAGCAAAACCTACCTATGTAACGCTTTTAATTGAAACTATGGCAGGACAAGGATCAATACTTGGATACACGTTTAAACAACTTGCAACAATAATTCACCATATTAAACATAAAAAACATATTGCTGTTTGTTTAGATACGTGCCATGTCTTTGCCTCTGGTTATACATTTAATACCCCAGCTTCTTATAAAAAAATGTTACATGACTTTGATGAAGCAATAGGCCTGAATATGATTAAAGCTATTCATATGAATGATTCAAAAAAAGATTCGGGAACAAAAATAGACAGACATGAACATATTGGAAAAGGAAAAATTGGAGCAAATGCATTTACTTATATTTTAAAAGATAAAAAATTTGCACATGTACCAAAAATACTGGAAACACCGCAAAATGATCCGGTTGCAGATAATAAAAAAAATATGGCAACACTAAGACATTATGTTAACAATTAAATATTGAAAAAAATCGATGGTGGATTCTAAATGCCCCCTAACCACAAGAGCAAAAGCCACCATCGACAATAAGCAGTTCTCCAACCATACTACCTTACTATCAAAAAAAGGAAGGAGACAGTCTTATACTATCTCCTTGAATCTTGAGTGACAAAAAAACTTTTTATTTTATTATGCAACAACAAAAAAGATTGTTATTATCAAGTATTTTAATTAGTGCGCAACAAAATTACACGAAAGCAACAAGATTTGAATTTATGATATGATTTCTATGATATGATGTACGACATCGCCGTTTTTCCAGCTAGTAAAGCCATCTACAGCAAATGCACAATCACTTCCTTCTGAAACAGATGTAACTTTATTACGATCTTTTTGAAGTGTTTTAATAATACCATGACCAACAAGTTCTTTATCACGATAAATTTTAACTTTCCCGCCTTGTAAAAGTTGTCCACTTTCAACAGCTGCACCAGCAACAATACCAACTGATTTTATTTTGAAAATTGCTTTAACTCGAGCAACACCTTGTATTTTTTCTTCAACTTTTTTCACATGACTTTTTAAAACAGTTTCTTTTGCATCTTCAAGCAGTTTGTAAATTATATCAAATGTTTTAATGACTACATCTTTTTTAACTGCAGTATGTGCGGTTTTATTAACTTTAACACCAAGACCATAAATTATAGATCCTGTTGTTAATGCAAGTTCTATATTACTTTCATTAATATCGCCAACACCCACATCGATAATTTTTATTTTTTCAGGTTGCTGCTGATTAAGTTTTGCAATACTTGCAACAAGCGCTTCTTTGGAAAGAATAGTACTTGCTTTTAAGATTACATTAATTCCGCCTTCACCTTCAGTTTTGTCCTGACCGCCCTTAGTAGTATCAGCAATAGGCTTAATTTGAATGTTTTTATGTTTTTTAACAGCTCCAGCATCGAAAGCAAATTCAAATACATCACCTGGTAAAGGAAGTGCAGAAAATCCTGCGATTTGCGCTGGAACAGATGGCCCAGCACATTCCATATTTTTTCCAAGATAATTTTTCATCGAGCTTACTTTACCATACGTAGAACCACATACAAAGTGATTGCCGCGACAAATAGTACCTCGTTGCAAAATAACTGTTGCAACAGCTCCTCGTCCATGCTCCATACGGGATTCTAAAACAAATCCTCGTGCAGTGTCAGTTGAACTTGTTTTTAAATCAAGTATATCGGCTTGTAAGCGTATCACTTCCAATAATTCATCAACACCTTGTCCGGTTTTTCCAGAAATTGCCACATAAGGAGTTTCTCCGCCCCAGTCATCAGGCAATAAACCATGATCTGTTAATTGACGTTTTACAATATCAATTTTATCAGGAGAAACTTTATCAATTTTATTAAGAGCAACGACTGTTGTAGCACCAAAACTTTTTATAGCTTTAATAGATTCTATTGTTTGAGGTTTTACGCCATCATCAAGAGCAACAACTAAAACAACCAAATCAGCAATTAATACTCCCCGCTCACGCATCAAAGAAAATGCTTCGTGACCAGGTGTATCTAAGAAAACCAAATTTCCATGCTTACTTACTACTTCATATGCTGCAACATGTTGCGTAATTCCGCCTTTTTCGCCTTCAGCTACTCGTGCTTTACGAATAAAATCGAGCAATGTCGTTTTTCCATGATCAACGTGACCGACAACTGCAACAGTAGGCAATCGGCGTTCGGCTCCAGAAGAACTTTTTGCTTCTATAAATTTTTCAAGTACATCTTCTGAATCATTTTTAACTTCTTCAAATGCAACACCAAGATCTTGCAAAAGTGCAATAATTTGTTCTTTTTTAACAATTTGATTTTTATTAGCAAAAATTCCACGCTTTAATAGTTGTAGAATTAATCCAGAAACAGGACATTTTAAACGATTTGCAAGTTCGCCAACCGTCATATCTTGCACTGTAATTTTTTCTTGAGCAGAAAGTCCATGAGTAAATGGCTTAGCAGATTCATATTGGTTAAATCTTTTTCTTAAAAATCCCAATTGTTCATCGCTTAAAACAGAATCCTCATTATAAGAACCTGCTTTACGTTCTTTTAAAGCAGCAACAAGTTCAACAACTGATACACCAAACTGATTTGAAAAATCTTTAATTCGCATCAAACCCAACAACTCTATAAAAGCAAAACTTTAAAAATTTGACTCTGAAGTATTCTTAGAAGCAAGAACTACTTCTTCAAGACCTTGACCAGAAGAAATAAGTTCAATATCAAGACCTAAAAGCTCTGAAGCTAGACCGATATTTTGTCCAAGTTTACCAATCGCAAGCGCTCGTTGGTCATCACTAACCCAAGCGCGAGCTTTTTTATCATCTACTAACTCAACTCTATTTACTTCTGCGGGACGCAAAGCAAGAGAAACAAGCTCTTCTTTAGAATTTCCCCATGAAAAAATATCTATTTTTTCTCCACCCAATTCTTTTAAAATTGGTTTAATTCTTCCACCGCCTACTCCAATACATGTTCCAACAGGATCAATATTTGGGTCATTTTGAGCTACAATAACTTTACTCTTATAGCCCGCACGACGAGCAACAGCTTTAATTTCAATCAAATTATCGTAAACTTCTGGGATTTCCAGTTCAAGTAAACGAGCTAAAAACTCACCAGAGGAACGATCTAAAATAAGTTGCCCTGAACTACGATATTCTTGGTGAACTGTTTTTAAAAGTGCACGAATTGGACGACCTGTAATATATGTTTCACCTGGAATAGAAAGCGATTTAGGCAAAAAAGCAAGTGTATCTCGCAACATTACCAGTGTGCCATTTTGTTCATGCTTATGAATAACACCTTGCACAATAGTGCCTTGTTTATCTTTAAAAGCATCATAAACGCTTAAAGCTTCAATATCCTTTATTTTTGTTGCAATAACTTGACGCGCCTTGAGAATTTCAACACGCCCAATCGGTTCTTCAAAAGCAACCCATACTTTATCACCAAGGCTTGCATCTTTTTGTACAGCAAGTGCCTTTTTTAATGTTATTTCAGTATGTGGATTTTCAACATTTGATACGACTGTTTTTTCAGCTTCAACAACAATTGACTCTGTTTTTTTATTAACAAAAACTCTCAAAATTGCTTCGGGATATTTTTTAGAGTAAGCCGCTAAAATGCCTTCGCAAATTACACTTTGAAGAGAAGCTTGATCTAAACCTTTTTCGTCAACAAGCTCTGCAATAACTTTATTTAACATTTTATAACAAGGACCCCGGTTTTGAGAAATACAAATTTTTTATAGATATTTTTGAATAGACAATATACAACATCTTATCAAAAAAAATAGAAATGAAAAGAAGAAAGATATCACCTTGTTGTTTTTAGGGGTCAGATCTTAAATCTTATAATTTATATATAAGTTATTAATACTTATAGTAGTAGGTGTTGAGGGTTTATGTGGATAACTCCCCTTTTAAGCGATGGTTTTTGTTATTCTTATCAGCTTTTATGAAAAGAAAAAGATGTGGATAACTGGTGGATAACTATGTGGATAACTCAAAAGGGGTGTATCAATAAAGGCTCTCAGTGCGTGTTTTGGTAGCGTTAAGCTTTGTATAAGTTGATCCAGAGCGTGTTTCAAAAGATATGGAGAGGATAGGGTGGTAAGTTATCCACCAGTTATCCACCAGTTATCCACCACTTATCCACCACTTATCCACATTAAGATTTTTTTCTATTTAAGAATGTACCGTGAAAGAAAAAAACTCCAATTATTCGTAAGTGCAAAAGGTGACTTTAAATAATTTTTTGATATTGAATGTTCAGGAAAATAAATAGAAATCCCTTGAGCTTTTCGTAATTTTGGACCAACCCGGTTTTCAATGACAAAGAGAGAAATAATATCCAATCCTTTATTTAAGGCCGTGCGTAGATTATTTTGTAAATTCATTTCTATGTTTTTATCTTTCATAAGAAAGTGTGGAATATGCTGTAATAAATTTTGATAAAAGTGTCCTAAATCGATATAACTTGGTTCATCAAAGCATGTGCAATATTGTGTTGATTTGCACTTTCTTATAACGTCAGATGCGCTATGACCACTTTGATTTTTAAGTGCATCATTAAGTAAATAAGCAACTTCATGAATATTGCGCTCGAGTGATTCGGTAAGTGATAAATCAAGAGCTGACATAGTATAATCGTTAATAATTTTGCTATAGTTTTGTTCATATGATAAAACAATGTGTTTTGCAAAATCTTGAGCACTTAGTACTTGTTGTGCGAATGGTTTTAATACTAGTTCGTAGTTCCAACCTGTACCGTATTCAACTTCTTGTGAGGAAACCATATGACGAGCATATTTTTTCGCAACTGATGCTACCCCGATCATAGACATAAGACATGCATCAAACCCTATAACTCCAAGCTTATTTCCGTTTAAAACATTGGTACAAATTTCATGGAGAGCAAATTCTAAATCGTGATTACTGATATAACTTTTGAATGTATCGTCAAAGCAAATACCACGTTTACCATCATCTAATATATTTTTTAAAGCAGCTTGATACATAAGAGTTATGTAACTTGTGCCTCTGTCTATTTCAAGCATGTTATCAATTGGATTTTCATAAAATAGGTCACAAGGGTTAATTGTTCGTGCCATATTTGGATCAATATCGCCTGATCCGTGATTCCATAAATCAAGAACATATTCATCTGCGGGATAATGGGTTACAGCCCATTTTACAAAATCTATAAGTGTTTGTGGACTACCGCTGTTTAATTTTTTAGATAAATTATTATCATCTGCAACGAGCAATCTACGACCTTTTTTAACAACATAGCGTTTTGTTGGATTGGTCTGGCCTGGAGTATTGAGTTGCACAACAATAGAAATGTTTTCGTTTGAACCTATTTGTTCCATTTGTTTTAAATTTTTCCATGCAAAATAATTTAAATCATTGTCTGCTGCCATGTAAACCATAAAGGTTACTGGTCGTTTGGGATTAACAAAACGTGTTTCACTTGTTGGATCTGTGCAAGCTTCTTCTTTTTGAGCTTGCAGCGCGAGTTCAAAAAGTTCTTCAGGAGAAACAAGTCTGCTATCAAGTCGCCCATAACACTGGAATGGAACAAACAATGTAAAAATATAGATAATGATGAATTTTGATAATGAAATACGTTTCATATGGCTCCTTTTTTTACGAACGTGCTTTGTATAGTTGCAGTCTATTTTTTAGGAACGTACGAGACTTTGTTGATTAAAAGCAATTGTTTTAGCGTATTTTGCTTGAAAAAGCCATATGATAATATATGTCACTGCAAAGCTAAGCTGAAAATCTAAAAAAAGAATTTGCAAAGGATTATGTAGTATTACCAGAAATGTGGTCATAGTTAATGCATGAATGCTTGAGTAGGTAAATTTATTCAGCTTGCTAAACATTTGAAAAAGAATCATACAAAGAGCGCGAATAAAAGAAATGCTTGGAAATGTTATTTGAAAATATCCTATAGATAAAAGAGCACCAAGCGCATATCGATAGGAATGTCTGATTCCAGCATAATGAAGCAACGTCATGATAAGTCCAAACAAAGTAACTAAGTGAATTCCTGAGCGTGCCATATGGTGAGCTATACCCCAATATAATGAATAATGCTGAATAGATAGTATATCTTTATTTTTCTCTCGTTTTCCTAAAAAAAGTGGATTAAATAAACTTGTTGTACTTTTGTTTAAATGTTTTGAAAAAAGATTAAAGCATTTTTTATACAGCGGCAGTTCTGCTTGTTTGAGAATGTTAATTTTTTGCGATCCAATGTACGTTGTTGCCCAAATATGTTCTTTAATCAAATATGTTTCATAAGGACATCTTGGTTCCGGTTGCATAAGCTCTGCTTTTAAAATAATAATCTCTTGTCCCTCTTTGAATTTTTCAGCTCGTTTTGTAGATAAAAAAATTAAAATATTTTGTGGGAGAGATAAAACTTGTTTGTTTGCACTGTAAATATAATTTGTTTTTAAAAGGATTGTTGTTTGTTGCTTAGTCAGATCTGAATCGTTTATTTGCAGAATTGTTCCAGCAATATGTACTGTTTTTTTTAAAAAATGTTCATATGAGTGATAGTTGGTATATTGATGCTTAATTTGCAGTAAAATTCCAAGTGAAAACATAAGACATAATGATACTACAAACAAATAAGCATTATTTTTTTTATAAAGCAAATAGCTGAGTGCTGCTATATAAAAAAAAGGAACGGCAAACCAATAACCATGTAAGATAAAAAAAATAGTTAAGAAAGTTGTTGCTGTTAGGGTTAAAAGAATATGCGGAAATGGTATCGTATAGAAAAAATCAAAAGTTGTATTCATAATGGTTAATTATAACCAAAACTTTATTTTTCTCTAGCTCAAGCATTGACAAAAAGAATGTTAAGTTCTTGCATTATTTATCACAGATTGTTGCTGTCTTTGCTGATCTCTTTCTTGCATTTGTTGGTGTATACCTTTAAGGCATCCGCAACAGCTACATTTCTTTTTTTCAAAATCATAACAACAACACAAACAGCAACCGACTATCGCTATGATTCCACACAAAAAGCGATAATCGCAACAGACCTGCCAACCTTTACAACAATCATCACAACAAGAGGTGTTGGTTGCAGGTTCGTCTATAAATGTAATACCGCGTGTCATTGGTGGCATTGAAAATTCATGATTTGGATATGTATTTGACAAAGTAGCTAAAGGATTATTATTAATTCTAGGCTCGGTGTTGCTTGCAACACTTGCATAATGACGACCAGGAATGAGCGCTAGAAAGATATAAAATATTGCTATAAGTTTACTCTTCATTTTTTCCTTTTTTACATTCGATTTTTGATGGGAGTTATTATATATAAAATTATTTTTTTATCTAGCTATTACTCGCATAATCCAAAACAACAACTACATCGCTCTTTTCCAACATCATAACAACACCATAAACAACAACTTGTTATACACAACCATTTACAAACATTTCCAGTTACGATGCAACAATTTTTGCAACACTTACAACAGGAACATGAAGATGTTTGACACTGAGGCGAACAAGAAGATGTATAATATCTAGATTGGTACGGCTCATTCATAACTTGTGGCCTAGGGGCAGTAGCTTGAGAAGGCAAGTTTATTGGTTCATGATTTGCTTGGGAAGGTTCGGTTAGACTTGCATAATGATGCCATGGGATTAGCAGTAAAATATAAAAACTTATAGTAAATTTGGTCATTTTGCCCCTTTTTCTTTTCTGTATTAGAATTCTAGATGGGGGTAAGTATAGCAAAAACTCTATTTTTCTCTATGATTAATGTATACATGATGAATTTTAAAATTTTAATTATAAAAGTGTAACTTATGCAAACAGGTAAACGAGTTTTTAAATATGTATTAGATAATGGAATGACCGTTTTGGTTTGCCCTAAAAAATTAGCGCCAAAAGTTTCACTGCAATTGTGGTATAATGTTGGCTCAAAGCATGAAGTAGCTGGTGAAAAAGGTATGGCTCATTTTATAGAGCATATGATTTTTAAAGGCACGCAAAAGATGCTTTCTGAATCTGATATTAATTTGATTACACAAAAATTGTCTGGGTATGCAAATGCATTTACCTCATATGATTATACCGGATACTTGTTTGATTTACCTGTTGCAAATTGGGAAAAAATACTACCAATCTTTGCAGATTGTATGCAAAATTGTTCTTTTGAACAAGATCATATGAACTCTGAAGTGAAAGCTGTCATTCAAGAGCTTAAAATGTATCGAGATGATTTTACCTGGACTCTTGCTGATAGTTTAGTGACTAATATTTTTGAATCACATCCCTATCATTACCCTATCATTGGTTACAAACAAGATTTGTGGAATTTGAAACGTCAAACGTTAATTGATTTTTATAAAAAATATTATGTTCCACACAATGCAGCACTTGTTATTGTTGGGGATGTTGACCCTGATCAAGCTTTTGAAAAAGTGCAAAAAGAATTTGGCCATATACCGCGCGGTGCAGATATTGTTAGACCTGAATTTTTCATTAATGAAGATTTGCAAAATAAAGCAGTGACTATTTATCGTGATGTTGAGCAAGCTGTTTGTATGCTTGCTTTTGTACTGCCAGGTGCTGTTGAAAAAAAAGAATTTATATATGATCTTTTGGGTTATCTTTTGGCCAATGGAAAAGGTTCTCGTTTATATAAAATTTTGGTTGATGAAAAAGAACTAGCGCTTTCAGTACATGCAATGACATATGATTTGTTTGATAAGGAAATTTTCTTTATTGAATTTAAACCTAAAAAAGAATCTGATATAGCTGAAATTAAAGAAATTATTTTGCAAGAAATTAATGATTTAGCACACAACGACATTGAGGAGCTAGAACTTCGCAGAGCTTTAAAGCTTGCGCAAGTAGATTACCAACATTTACTACAAGATGTGCAAAAACAAGCGTATGCAATCGGTAAATCTTTTATTGCAACAGGTGATGAGCAGTATCCATTTACCTATTGTGACTATGATAAAAATACGGTTACTGCAGATGTGCAAAAAATACTTCAAAATTATTTCCGATCAACATTGTGTCATGAAGGAAAAGTTATAAAAGCCCCGCAAGCTGATCATGGGTATTTACATAAACTTCAAGAAGAATCTGACAAACTTGATACTCAGATTTTATTTGGAAAAGAACGAACATCGCCTGTTGCTCCTGGGTCATATGTTGACAGTATTGAAGTGGAAAAATTACATAATCAATCATATCCAGTACCTCAAGTTGTAACTTTAAAAAATGGATTAACAGTTTTATTGCACCATAATGCTGATGTTGACATTGTTGAATGTGCTTTAAATTACAAAGCGAATTCTCATTATGATCCTGATAATTTGCAAGGAATTGGGCATTTAGTAGCAAAACTAATGCTTGAAGGAACAAAATCATATCCTTCTTCCTCTTTTATAAAAGAAGCTGAATCGTATGGTATTTCTATTTCGGCAAATGCTGGAAATATTTCAGTAACCATGCTTTGCGCAGATATTGCAAAAGGACTTGAATTACTCAGTGAAATGGTACAACATGCTGAGTTTAAACCTGCTGATGTGCAGCGTGTAAAAAATAAAGTAAAATCGCAATTAATACAGTTTTGGGATACGCCTAAAAATTGCATAGGCCAAGTGGCAGCGCAAAAAATTTATGGAAATCATCCTTATGGACATATGGTTTGGGGAACAGAACAAACGTTACAAAATATTTCTCCAGATATTTGTTTTGATTTTTATAAAAAAGTTGTTTCTCCTCAGCAAGCAGTTGTTGCAATTGTTGGTAATTTCGATCAAAAAACTATTGTAGCAGATATTGAAAAATTACTGGGTTCATGGAATGGACCAGTTGTCAGTGATTTGGTTTATCCAGATTTAAAACCTGCAATGCATGAAGAAATAAATATTAAAAAAAACAGAGATCAAATTGTTGTAGTATTTGCAGGATTATCAGTTGAAAGATTGCATCCATTATATGATGATTTATTAGTATTTGATCAAATTTTAACAGGTGGCATGAGTTCTAAATTATTTGAACTCAGAGAACAAAGTGGACTTTTTTATACTATTGGTGGATCAATTGTTAGTATGGCCGGTAAACAACCAGGCATGATTTTTATTAAAACTATTGTTTCTAAAGATCGTCTGCAAGAAGCTCAAAAAGCCATAGCTCAATGTTTGGATAATTCAATAGATACCGTAACGCAAGAAGAATTTGAGCAAGCTAAAGAAGTTGTTATCAATACGTTTCCTACTCTTTTTGAAACGAATGAAAATATGGCATCAACATTTTTATTTTTGCAAAAATATAATTTACCTTATGATTATTTTCAAAAACGTATTGAAACAATTCGAGCTATGAAATTAGATCATATGAAGGAGTCTGTTAAAAAATATTTAAAAGGTGATACATTGGTATGTATTAGAATTGGTCGAGTATAAAAAAGGATTTTTATGAAAAAAGTATTTGTTTTATTTTTAATAGGTATTGCAAGTAATGCAAGAGCTTTAGATTTATTTAATCAATCGAAACCTATGTATGCAGTTGGCACTTTGAGTACTGATAATCAAAAAATTGATACTATGATGAGCGGCGTTTGTGATGATATGATGTGTCGTCGATTTATAGCTGAAAGTAAGATGAGTGTTGCAGTTATAGCAACTGTATTATTGCAATGTTTCACGTTACCTGCTTTGCTATCTACACAGCAAGTTCCAGTAAAACAGTCTTCTTGTAAATCTTTTGCCAAAACTGAATCTTATTTTCCACCTAAAAAAGATCGAGCAGTTGTTCCTTATAAAAAAGAAGAGATATTCAAAAAAATAAAAATTCGTAAATATGGCCGTTTACAACAGCCAAAAAAATAAAAAAAAATAAATTTCTTGAAAAAGAAAAATTTTTTTACTTAAAGTTACCCTAAAGACAAAATATTTATATTTTTTACAAAGGGGAGCCTGTAATGGCAAAGAAAAAAACTTCAAGTAAAAAAACGCCTAAATCAGTTATAAAATCTTCTGTAGGTAAAAGAAAAATTCATAAAGTGATGCATGAAGCAAAAGTAGGTGAGTTGCATTCTGGAGGTGATTCTGGTCCTGTAGTAAAATCAAGAAAACAAGCTATAGCAATAGCTTTATCAGAAGCAAGAAAAGCAGCAGGAAAAAAATCAAAATCTGCTAAAAAATCAAAAGCTAAAGCAAAACCTAAAAAAGCTGTAAAAAGAACAGCAAAAAAATCTGTAAAAAAAAGTACTAAAAGACGTGTTAAAAAATCTGCAGCAAAGAAAAAATAAAGTAATTTTTTTAAGTATGTAAGTATTAGGGTATACATTGTAGTATACCCATTTTTGTTAGTTACAATAAAAATTAGCTTGTCAAAGTTAATCTAAGTAAAAATAGTTTTTTTAAAAAGAAGAAAATTTTCTTAAAGTTTTTTATTATAAAATTTTTGAAAAAAAGGAAGAATATGAATAGGTCAAAAAGCGCTCTTATAATATGCTTATTTTTAGTGTTAACAGGGTTCAAAAAAAATAAAAATAATGAATCATATGTAGTAGATGAAAGTTATCATGCAAATAAAATGCAGCATTGTAGCAATAGATATGATCATTTCAGACAAGATCGTGAAAAACATTATGTGAAAAAAGATAATAAAGGGTATAAAAAAGATAATAAAAAAGAATTTTTTTGCACAACATGTGGAATGAAATTTCGCACAAAAGCTGAATTAAATGAACATGCTTATCAAGTGCATGGCAAACCAATACCAAAAAAAGATCAAAAAGTAGCTTATAAAAACGAAAGAGAAAAACAAGAAGCGGCTTA
>DATIJN010000069.1:0-4358 GCA_035478615.1 Saccharimonadales bacterium (SeqCode) | reverse complement strand
AAAATTGTGCAAAAAGCCTGTTGTTAAACATAAAAAAATTCCTAAAAAGGCTTTTTATAAATCACTTAAAAAACCGACTCGTTATGCTCCGCAACGTGATTTTGTATTTCGTTGGCCTGTTGAATTATCCAATTTTTGGTTAAGCTCACTTTTTGGACCGCGAAAAAGACCAAATGGTCATATTGAATTTCATCAAGGAATTGATATGGCAGCAATGCGAGGTACGCCTGTAAAAGCTGCAGCTGCAGGAAAAGTTATTTTTGCGCAAGTTGCATCAGGATATGGGAATTGTATTGTTGTTGAACATAATAATCGTTATAAAACACGTTATGCTCATTTACATCGTATTTGTGTGTACCCTGGACAAATTGTTCAAGAAGGCGAGCGTATTGGAACAGTGGGAGATACCGGTCTTGTTAGAAAATCTGGACGTGACGCATCTCATCTTCATTTTGAAATTATGCAAGATGGTCATCGTGTAAATCCATTAATCTTTTTATTTTAAGTTGAAAATGAAATAAGAAATTATTGATCAATTTATTAATCATGTAACGATATATGTGTTTGTTTAAAATAATAAAATATTACTCCTCGTCGTCCCCGGCTTGAACGGGATCCAGGTAGTATAATTTATATCCTTAAATGAATGATTTGATAAACTGGATCCTCGATCGAAGTCGAGGACGACGAGAGAAGAGAAAAAATGAATATTTGGTAATTTAGTGAATTAATAGAACGTTCACATTGATCTATTTTTTGTAGCTTCTTTGTCAATTTTTTTTAATGCAGTAGAATAATTGAAAATCAAAATCTTTAAAAGTATAAGGAAGACATATGAGAGATACTATTTTTCATCGAATTATAGCTTGGTATAAAAGACCTAATAAATCTTTTATAGCTGATACGCTTGAATCACTTATTGTCATTATTCCAGTCGTTTTTTTAATCAAAACATTTGTATTTGGTTTATATCAAGTTCCAACATGTTCTATGGAAACAACGATGCTTGTAGGAGAACGTTTCTTTGCTGATAAAGTTACACCGTTTTTTGCCCCTCCAAAACATGGTGAAATTATTTCATTTAACGTTCCAACATATCCATATTCTTCAAACAAATTAGTAAATCTCTATCAACAATATGTTTCATGGGATGTTGTAAATTATACCAAGCGTGTAATTGGAGTTCCGGGAGATCATGTTCAGGGTAAAATTGAAGATGGTAAACCGGTGGTTTATTTGAATGGTAAAAAATTAGATGAGCCATATTTAAATAAGTATCCAATTGTCTATGTGCCGATTAAAGATAATGAATTTACCTATCGATCATATGATCCATCCAAACCGCTTAATGAACAACCTTTTTATGATTTTACTCCTTTAGAAATTGCGCGTGGGAAAATGTATGCTCGTGGGTATAGTACTTTGCTTCCAGGAACTCCTGCAGGACATGGCACTGACATAGATATTTATGATATACATCTTGGTGAAAATGAATACTGGGTCATGGGGGATAATCGCCAAGGTAGTTCCGATTGCCGAGCATGGGGTCCTTGGAATATTAAAAAAGCCATATTTCATGGAAGAATTATTTTTAGAATTTGGTCTATTGATAGCAATGAATCTTGGTGGATTGTTGACTTAATTAAACATCCAATTAGTTTTTGGAAACGAGTACGATGGTCAAGATTTTTCCAAGTTGTGCGGTAATTGGCGATTCATTATTATCATCCCAGCGTGAGTGGGGATCAAGTAATAAAATTTCCATAATTTATAAAAAAGTAACGATTTAAAGGTTGTATGAATATGAAAAAGTATGGTATAGTAAATGTAAAGAATTCAAAATTCTTTTTTTCTTTGATAGTTTTTGCAACAATTTTTCTTTCAGGGTGCTGGAAATCAGCACAAGAAGAATCTAAATTAGTGGTTATCAACGTGCTTGATGCGGCTAATTATGAGGATTGTCATATAACAGGATCTATCAATATTCCCTTTGAAAATCTTGAAGATCGCATGAAAAGTTTAAATAAAAAAGATCGTTATGTTCTTTATTGTTCAAACTATGCATGTACTGCTGCACCATTTGCAGCAAATATGATGAAAGAAGCTGGTTTTGAGCATGTGAGATATTATCATGGCGGAATAGCGCAGTGGTATCAAAAAGGTTTACCATATACTGGAAAAGCTCAGATGGAATATCTCAAAGAAGAAAACGAACCAATGGAAGATGATGATCACAAAGGTGTGAAATCCGTAACCTTTGATGAGTTAAAATCTGAAATGATTGCAGCAAAACTACTTTAATTTGTTTGAAATTTATTTGAATTTTATTTAGGCGACATAGCCAAGTGGTAAGGCACGGGTCTGCAAAACCTTCATCCCCGGTTCGATTCCGGGTGTCGCCTCCAGTCTTCGCTCTTACGAGCTACGCCTAGGCGCGGCCAGTACTAAGGATTTTGATAATAAATAAATATTGAAGTTTGAAAGAAGACTGCCTGGGCGGAGTTATAAACGATGCTGGGCTTTTAAATTGAAATAAAAAATTTTGTGCCGAGGTGGCGAAATGGTAGACGCAAAGGACTTAAAATCCTTCGGGAGTAATCCTGTGCCGGTTCGAGTCCGGCCCTCGGTACCAGTCTTCGCTCTTACAAGCTACGCCTGGCACGGCCAGTACAGAAGGCTTTGAAGTTAAATAAATAATGAATGCGGAAAAGAAGACTGCCCGCCATAGTAAGCAAGCGATAGCTTGATACGACGGCTGGGCTATAAAAATAAAAAATCGATTCTTGATTAACTTCTGTTTATTTGAAAAAAATGAATGGCAGGCCATTATCGCGAAATATTTTGTGAATTAAAAAATCCTATTTTGAATATAATCAAAGTAGGATTTTTTGCTTTCTAGTTAAATGTTAATTTTGTTGTATTCCATAGCTGTTTTGATATTCTTTTTCCTAATATTTTCATATTTTCTACATATCAAAAAGGTTTCATGTTATGCATACAAAAAAAATTACATTAACTGTTTTATCGTGTTTATTTTTTGTACATAGTTTTCAAATTTCAGCAAGTGAGACTGCAAAAAATAACAGAAAAAGTCATAGAGGAATGGAAATGAAAACCATTCTTACGGCAGGACTTGTTTTTATGGGGTTATCATTGTGCGCGACAGAAACAGATGCAGGTTCGTTTTATACAAACAGTGATTATTCTCGTGATATTGAATCTTGTTTAGATTCTGGTGGTTCTTTTAATTGTTTAGATGTCAGATCAGGTAATCGCCAAGCTGAGGCCAAAGTTTTTCAGACTCAAAGTGCTTTAACACGAAAAACAAGAGATTGCATGGTAAATGAAGGTGTCAGTGAATTGAGGCAATGGTGGCTTTTTACTTGGCTTTCTTCTACATGCGATATGCAGCAAAAAGAATGCCAAGATAGATTTGAGCAGGTAGAAAAAGAATGTACCAGACGCATAGTTGATTCAAGTTTTAAACAAGAGCAATTAGCCATTCAAGAACAAAAACGACTTTGGGCAGAAGAACAACGTTTGCAAAGATTGGGCCGTGAATGGAATCATTATAAGTATACCTATACTAAAGAAATGGAGCCATGTTTAACATATAATTGTTCCTTTGATTGTTTAAATGGTGGGCAGACAACTTCAGACATTCAACCACAAGTAATTCAAGTGCAACAAGATTTACAAAAAAATGCTTTAGCTTGTATGAAAGATAATTTTGATGAATGTCATATACCAAGTTTTTGGAGTATTGAATATTGGTTATCATCAGCTAGTGCAAGAGAAAAAGAATGTAAAAATGAACGCAAAATTGCAGAAAAATTGTGTGTTATGTATGCAGATTCAAAATTCAAAGAATTAGCAAGTAAATATGGTTATGAATACAAAGGTTAAATAAATTTTGCTTAGGATATTAGTTAATAATTTTTTATCCCGATGAAAGAAGCTTGACAAATGATATAGGAATATTAGATTACCCCTTGTACGAGTTTTCCTTAGCTGGATAAAAAAATTGAGGATATGTAATGAATAAAGCAGAATTAATCGAAAGCATGGCAAAAGTAAGCAAACTTCCAAGAGGAGCTTGCAAAAGTGCACTTGAAGCATTTGTAGTAGCTGTTGGCAATGCATTAAAACAAAGCAAAACAGTTTCACTTACTGGTTTTGGTACATTTGTAACTATGAAACGTAAAAGCCGTGTTGGCGTAAATCCAGCAACTGGCAAAAAAATGCAGATTCCTGCAAAAAATGTTCCGAAATTTAGACCAGGTAAAGCTTTAAAAAGCTTAGTTGGATAAACTAATTAAAAAAAGAGAGGCTCTAAGAAATTAGAGCCTCTCTTTTTT
>DATIJN010000068.1:0-2228 GCA_035478615.1 Saccharimonadales bacterium (SeqCode) | reverse complement strand
TTTGGGAGAAAAGAGGATTTGTTGAGGTTGATGCCAAAGTTTTATTTAAAGAAACAGAAAAAGAAGCCAAAAAAATGCGTAAAGATTTACTATTTTGGTTTACAAGTGAAAAAATTGCTGAGATTAAAAATCCAATAAGGAAAAGTGCTTATAAATTGCTTAGAAAGTTTGCAAGATAAAATGAAAAAAATTGCAATTGTCACAATAAATTATAATTCAGAAAAAACAACTCAAAATTTTCTTGACTCAATCAAAAAAGAAAAATCAGCTGATTTTAGCGTTAAAGTAATTGTTGTTGATAACGGTTCGGAAAAATTATTTAAGACAGAGGATAGTGTAATGGTCATAAGATCTGAGAAGAATACCGGTTTCTCCGGAGGATGCAATTTAGGTATTAAAAAAGCAATGGATGACGGTGCAGATTACATATTGCTCATCAACAATGATACAACTGTTGATCAGAATTTGATTAAAGATTTACTGGAAGTTTTCGAAAATGATTCCAAGATAGGCATTGCAACTCCCAAAATATATTTTTCAAAAGGTAGCGAATTCCATAAAGATAAATACCAAAAATCGGATCTGGGAAAGGTTTTATGGTTTGCCGGTGGAAAAATGGATTGGGATAATGCAAAGAGTCTACACATCGGAATGGACGTGGTTGATAATGGACAATATGACAATCTTCAAAAAATTGATTTTGCGACCGGCTGCTGCATGATGATTAGGAGTGAAGTATTGAAAAGAGTAGGATTATTTGATGAGAAATATTTTCTTTACTATGAGGATGCGGATTTAAGTCAACGAGTTCTAAGGGCAGGCTTTGAAATGTACTACGTTCCGGATGCAGTTGTGTTTCATGACAATGCGGGATCATCTGGATCGGGAAGTGAACTGCATGATTATTTCCTGACTCGCAACCAAATGCTTTTTGGAATGAAATATGCTCCAATTAAAACTAAGATTGCACTCCTTCGCCAAAGTTTTAATTTGTTATTAACAGGACGAAAGCACCAAAAGAAAGGAATACAAGATTATTATTTTCGTAAATTTGGCAAAGGAACATATTTTGAGTAGATAAATGATATAAGCATATGAATATTATATTTATTCGTCATTCTAAAACATTCATAGAGCCAGAAAAATCTATTACACTTTGGGGATTGTCAGATAAGGGTATTGAGTTGGCAAATGTTTTGAGTAAAACAGAAAGCATAAAGAGTTTGCAAGTCATATATACCAGTCTTCAAACTAAAGCATTGGAAACTGCTCTTTATCTTGCAAAACCAAATGGAATACCAATTAGGGCAAATAATGATTTTACAGAAATTACATCCTTCACAAATAGATTTATTGCAAATAAAAAGGATTATGAGAAAAACATATTTGATTTTTATCACGATAACATCCGGAACATTGAAAACGGAGAAACATACGATGAGTCATTGGAACGGTTTAATAAAGCGCTCGAACAAATACTTGTTGATGAAGAAAGAAATGGAATTGATGATATCGGTATCGTTTCTCATGGTAATATTCTCGCTTATTTTACGGCCCAATATTCAAATAAGTCTTCATACGAATTGCATGAGCTAATACAAATGCCGGATTATGCAATTTTCGATTGGAAAACAAAGAAATTTACTAAGTTTTGGGGAGATTAATTTATAATGAATAAAATTTCAGCAATTATACTTACCAAAAATTCTGAACAGATGCTTGCGGATTGTATTGACTCCGTGTCATTTTGTGACGAGATTATCATAGTTGATGATAATTCAACTGATAGAACTCCTGATCTTGCGAAACATTTAGGAGCAAGAGTATTTAACTATAAATCGGATAGTTTTGCGAAAAAGAGAAATTTCGGACTTGAGAAAGCAAAATATAAATGGGTTATTTATATTGATGATGACGAGCGGGTTTCAAAGGACCTGGAATCAAATATCAAGGATCAAATACTTAGCAAAACAAAAAATGAATTTTCTGCTTACAAAATTAAAAGGAAGAATTTTTATTTAGGGAATCATGAATGGCCGCAAATAGAAAATCATCTACGATTATTCAGTAAAAGTTCGCTTAAGGAATGGAAAGGTGCGCTTCACGAAACTCCTATTGTTGAAGGTGAAGTATCAGAACTTGATGGATTTTTACTTCATTATACCCATCGTGATTTGAGTAGTATGGTGAAAAAAACAATTGAATGGTCCAAAATTGAGGCAGAATTA
>DATIJN010000067.1:0-7258 GCA_035478615.1 Saccharimonadales bacterium (SeqCode) | reverse complement strand
CTAAGTGTAATATTTATTTAATACTTTAACAAAATCAACTGATGTAGTAGATTTGTAACAAATTTCTGCCGGGCACCTGCAAATTGGTGTAGACTACGATCGGTTTGGTTAAAGCTAAAACATCGCAAGATGTTGATTAATAACAAAATTAAATAACACAAATCCGTTTCGTAATCAGTAGGTCGCGTGTTCGATTCACGCCGTCGGCAGTAGTAAAATCAATAGGTTGCAAGCGGTTCCGCAAAAATGAAAGTGTTCGTGGGGCACTCATGGGGCACTTGGAAAAAACAAATAGCAATAAATCATAACACTTCCATCGAAGAATCTAAGAATAAAAAGTATAATCTTTTCCACAGAATTTCTTAGGTTATCAATATGAACAGCCAGCAAAAAATTAAAGGTCTTAGCCACATCACTTTCATTTGCAAAGACTTGGAAAAAGCAGCACATATGTTTAAGCATATCTTTGGCGCTGAAGAAGTCTATTCCAGTGGCGACAAAACATTTTCTATTTCAAAAGAAAGATTTTTCAAAGTGGCAGGACTATGGATTGCTCTCATGGAAGGCAGCTCTGTTGAAAAAACATATAACCATATTGCTTTCCAAGTTGATATCGAAGATTTACCCGAACTTGAGGAAAGAGTTCGATCGCTTGGGTTGACAATTTTGCCGGGAAGAAAGCGAGAAAACGCTGAAGGTGATTCTTTATATTTTTATGATTACGACAATCATCTTTTGGAGCTTCATACGGGCGATTTGGATACCAGGCTAGAGTATTATAATCATGGTAAATAATTTTACTTCAGCCGGTAAAACTGAATTTGATGATACTGAAGAGGTATTAATGTTTAAGTACTCGGGTGAATGCTATTGCGGTTCGGTTAAATTTTATTGTAATGGCGATCCATTTTTTACTCAATATTGTCATTGCAATAAATGCCGTGAGGTAGCTTCGCAATCAAAACGTGATGCAGATAAGCAAGGCTATGCATGGACAGCGGGATATTTAACATCAAGTTTTAATATAACATCAGGGGTTGATAATCTTGATGAGATAATCAGGAACAATGCGAGACTGCTTGTTTGTAAATCATGCCACTGCCTTATTTATGGCATTTCTCTCGACCCAAGCAAACAGGCGGGGATCGGTGTTAACGCAAATAACTTTCATTTCACAGACTTAATACCAGACTCTTTTAAACCCGTTAGACATATTTGGTATACAAATAGAATTGTTGATTTTAATGATAACTTGCCAAAATTTAAAGATGCTCCAAAGGAACAATTTGGATCAGGCGAGCTTTTATGAGTAATGTATCTATTCGTGAACCAAAGCTCGATGATAAAGAAAACTTTCTTGCTGCGATGCAGCGTAGCCAAGCGTTGCATTACCCGTGGGTTAAAGCACCGCTGACTTCGCAAGAATTTGATGAATATTTCCAGCGTTTCCAACAGCCAAATCAAAAGAGTTTTTTGGTATGCGACCAATCTGACAATATTGTTGGTGTATTTAATGTCAGTGAAATTGTACGTGGATTATTTGTAACATTTCGGCAAGCATGTGTAAGTTTGCTTAACTATATCGAAACATCATTAAAAACTGGAAAAGTGTTAAACATCCTCATACTAAAAATAAAATTGTATTATGATTGCTCGACATGCCTTTTTTACTTGCAATGGAAATAGAAAAAATCACGGATCATACCAGATCACAAATCCCCGTGACTTCTTCGGCCAGGCTTACAGGTTAAAACCGCATAAGGATTTTTATCTGCAAATTTATCCAAGTTTTTGTATAGATTTTTTTTGAGATGATCTTCGCCCACTGCAGCGTAAACTTTTGTCTTGTTTGCGTTTAATATGCTTGAGAATAAATATTTATTAGGTTCAGTCAACATTTTTTCTGCATCATATTTAAATGTGTCATCTGTTTCATATAATTTAGCAAGTACTTTTTTTAGCGGTGTGCCTTTTTCAAGTTCACCGTAGATCTCTTTCAATTGCTTTAGCATAATGCTGTGTTCTTCTTTAGACATCAATGCATCTGAATGAAAATTTTCTATTTTGATGTCAGATCTCTTTAATCGTTTGAATAATCGCTGATGGGTTGCTATATCAGCTTCAATTAATTTCTCATGGCGAATGATTTCTTTTTTAAGAAAATCGAGCAAAGCTGCATTTTGCTTTTGAACAGGAAGGGCCAAAATAGACTTTATTTTATTTGTTAATAATTTGAGTACATTACTGTTAGCCTGCATCTTAAGAGGTTCAGCAGCTTTCTTCATAAATTCTTTTTCAGGTACATTCCATCCTTTGCATGTATCTGTTACAGATTGCCAATTTTTATTTACATCTTCATCGCATAATAAATATTTTCCCTGAGGACCTCTTTCTATTAAAGCCACAATTTCGTCCCTCTTGAAATCTTTTGATAAGGCTTTGGCGCATTGCAAATAAGTAGAATGACACTGTTGATCAAAATGATCCTCACCAAAAAGAACAGTTGTGCTTGTAACAGGATTTCCTTTTATTAAATTTAAATCTTTACACTCAACTGGTAGCGGAGTAGAAGATTTAGCAGATTCGGATATTGAAAGCATGATAAAAAAGGGTTTAACCCATCGTGGAAGACTCATGTATTACCTCTGTTCTGTATACGGTATGAAAAAAAATACTACAGTAAACTTAAATACAATTCAATTAAATTTGATCATTTCATACTCTTTATGTAATTGCTTAATTACAATAGTACATTGATTTTTATAGTTTATTTCGATAGCCTTAGCCATCTTTTAAATGATGGCAAGGATCCACATGAAGTCTGGCAAAGAATTGCCTAAAGTGATTGATAAATCGCAAGCGGATATCGATACTGCTATTGCGGCTATCAAGGCTAGTGATATCCCAGATGGTATTAAGGACTTCGCTATTTCCTGTATTCGATTGGCTGTTTGGCTTCCTACTAAAAGAAAGGGGGTCAAGTATAAACTAGGTTCTTGCATATTCGAGCACTGTATTCATCATCTTGAAATGACCTAAGTTTATACTTGACCCCATTCCCACGCAAATATCCGAGCCGCGACCGTCAGGGAGCGTCACAGGTATTTGTTAATTTCATAATATTTTGCAGAGCTTGTGATGCGCTCCCTGACGGTCGCGGCTCGGATAGAAGCCTGATTTACGCAACGCCAGGCTCTGACAATAGCCCGTTGTTTTTAAATGATTTATTTACGCAACAACCTTGATTCAACATTTAAATGTAGCTTTTCGGTAAGGTCGTGCAGATCTGCCGAAAAGATATGTTATTCTGCTGCATGGGCTAATAATGAGTGTCTATATTCGGAAGGTCAGTGCAAGCTTATCGAAAGTAGACACTTCATCAGCAATCTTACTAATCTCAACATCCTGGGTAAATTCAACAATTTCCTGCAAATTAACTCCCTCGCGCAGAATGGAGTGCAATTGTGTTTTTAATTGGTTTTGCTCATCTATAGCTTGCTGTTTCTCCTCCTCCTCATCGTCATCATCTTGAGTAAAAAGATTAAGCCACTTAATTTTCTTTAACAAGCAATATGCAGGAGAGTGAATTATATTACTAATAGTAACTGCTGTGTATCCGCGGGCGTTACATATTTCCCAGTTAATCGAAAGCACTGGAGCAAAAATTTTTACGTCTATCCCTAAAAGGGCTGCTGAGTGAAGTAGCGTATTACCATTACTATCTTGTTTATTCCAGGCGATATTTTTAAATGCTTGCTGTCTTTGAGAGAATGCTTGAACAAACAGTATACGTTTCTGATGACCTGACATGACATTTCTATATTGGGTTATAAAAAATTCTACAAGTTCCAGGTTTTTCACATTCACCGCTTGCCTGAGTATAGTATCAGCATTAGCACCATTTTCTAGTAATAAAGGGATTATTTCCAGTGAAGAAACAGGAGTGAATAAATCTCTGGAATGGGTCAAATAAATCTCATCAACGATTGGCTTTTGCCTTTGCAATTCGCTGAATTTTGCTTTTAATACCTCATCATTAAGAAACAGATTCATATAAACGGGGTCGTTATATTGCATTACTAAACGTATATGGGGGAATTTTTTAATAAAAATTTTTAATTGGTTTAGTGTCTGCTCCCTAATCCTGGCAAAAGATAAATTAATTAATAAGTTATCCTGAATGTTTAATTCAGCGTTTTCAATTTTTTTTAACACCTGCTCTAACACTACCTCCGGTTGCGCTGACAAAGATAAGTTCAATACATTGCGGTTCTTTATTTTTTTAATTTTAATGTTAACGAGTTCGTCCAGAGACATGCGTTCAAAGGCAAAAAACTTAACATCCATGCTTCCGGGTTCAGGGAAGATATGTTGTATTTCTGGATTAAGTAAAAGGAGTTTAAAGCCTAATTGCTTGGCAATGTAATGGTTGATTAAAGGTTCACCAACACCGCCGCCAATTATGAAATCGACTCTTCCACTCTCGACAATGCTTTTCAATACCTTAAGTGCCTCAAAACCATCCCTTAATACCAGGCGTGTTAACGAGCCTGAGAAGAAGAATATGGTTTTTGCATTTGGTTCCAGGGTTAAATTTCCATTGGGGTATGCTGCGTTTGTCTTTGTGAAATTACGTATTACTTCATCCGATTTTTTTAAATTACCCACTTCAAATCTACAGGCCAATAGTTGGCTGCTTGTATCCTCAAAGAGGTCTCTACAAGTGCTAATATTACTCTCGTTAAAATCAAAACCAAATAATTTCAGTTTTGGAGGAGCCATTGTTAATTCGGCTTTACTTTCAGCGCTGACTTCTGCATTCCAGGTAGTTGCAATTCTCTTTAATAGTTTACCTGTGCCACAACCACCATCAATGATATTTACACTGGATAATGATCTATCTTTAATTATTTTTAATAAGGAATTGATAATGTGTTTGTGTAGCACATCATAATGCGCTTCAGTACTTGCATCATAAAAACCAGACATGCTAGCCAGCTTCCACATGTAATTGTGATTGCGCACAGATCTTTGTTTACTAAAGGGATAATATTTGCCTTTTTTTTGAAACAAAGGCTTTATTTTATCGAGCTGGCTAATCTGTATAGGAATAACTCCATGCCTTCCTGTATTAAATTTTAAGTAAATTGAGCTCTTTTTAACTTGAAGATTGCCATTAGGATCTAACTTTTCTTTAAAATGTACATATAGGCGTGCTTCAGTGATCGCTGTTTCATTAAAGGTCGGTAAACCACCATAAAGATTCTTTAAGGCCTCTTTGGATAGCAAAAAATAAACGAAATTGCCTGGATACATAGCATCCAGGCTCACTTCTTTAGTGTCTTGTAGTACCTTATCCAAATCGATGGAAGAAAGAATAATATTTTGCAACTCTTGACGTCTATGCATAGTTTTTATTTATTAACCTGTTAGCTTTCAGTAAGTCTACGCAGATTTACCGCAACATCAGAAATCTCATAAATATATCTTTAAAAATCCGTGTCTTTTCAGTCAGGTTGTGCAACCTTGCCGAAAAGACACAGATGACCTTTGATTCCTGAATTTGACAATTGTCTACATATTTTTATATTTCCTATAAACCATTTTAAGCAGTTTAGAAAGCAAAGGGGTCAAGAGCCAGCACCGAACAAGTTATATTAACAACCTGATCGCTGATGGCTCTTGACCCCTATCCTTTTACCTGATTTACTCATGTTACAACTGCATTATTTTTCAATTGCATCTTTGACTTTTTTTACCACCTTTGCTGTCACCTTATCCTGAGCCTCAAGCTTGCTGATGTAAGCCTGGGTTACTTTCATACGCTTTGCCAATTCTTCCTGGGTAATGCCAGCGTTAATGCGCGCCAGGGCAACAGGGTTATCTACATAATTTTCGACCTTAAAGGGTATGTAATCGTCATTTTTAAGAATAGAAACTTTATGCGTTTTCGTGCCCGTTTTTTCTTTTTTTGAATAAGCAAGAACCTCTCTTTCTCTTTGTAATATGCCTTTACCTGATCTATTCATACGATTATCTCTCTGACTGTTAATATTTCCATTTTTAAGACGCAGCCAAATTTCATATTCTCACTTCAACTGATGGCCCATGCTTATTTAAACCCGATTTATTTTTCAATGCATTCTCTGCAAACATTTCTCTAAGAATCTTATACTGCCGATAAAAATTAACCAATCGTTTTTTATCACTAGAAAATTTTATTGAAGTCTGATCATAAATAAACAATCTCAACAAAATTTCAATATTAATATCCATATTTGTTGGCTTATCATTAAAATTTTCCCATTTTTTAACCGCCATGTGAGATTCATTTACAATAACCGAAAACTCTCTGAGACTTTTTGAAAAATATTTTCTGATAAATTTAATTTGATTTCCTGTTAGCCTGGATTTTTGATCAACAAGTGAGATTATTGCCATGTCAGAAACTTTTCTGACATCAATTTTCGGATGAAATTCTCCATCAATCTCTACAAACTCGACATTATGAAGCGTTATTGGAAAACCTAAACCTTCATAAGTATAATTTTTTAAAATTTTCTTTTTCACAAATTACTCCGATTTGCTTAATCGTATAACCGTAATCACAAGCAACAAGTTTTTATCAAATGAGATAATAATTCTTATTTTTTCATGATCAAGACAAAAGCCTTCAATACAATAATTCCAGTCCGGGCGATCAGGGTTATATATATCTTTCTTTTTATTTCTTTTTCTATTGCAACCTGCTTTGTTCTCCAAAATATCAAGCACTTCAATATCAAGAATTTTTCGAGTTTTTAGTCGATCTTTTGCATGATCAACAAACAAATAATCGAGGGATGAAATTCTTTCAGGTATCAGCTTCCATAATTCTGCATCATTTTTCTTATCGGGTTTTTTCTTTTGTCGCACATCCCATCTCCAATAATATTATAGCGCTGCATATCTGTTTTGTAAACCAGGTTTACAAAACAGCCTGCGGCGGTAAAAATACATTTAATTTCCATCAAGTTATGACCAGAATAAAAAACTGCCAACCTGAGCACACAAACACCCCACCCACGCTGGCAGTTCCATCAAATGATAAAATCAGTCGACAAATACATACTGCCGGCTGGACCTTATCAAGTTATTTAGCGCATATTGATGCAGTGCCTTTGCTTCGGTAATAAGATCATACAGGACGTTTATATACTCATTGACAATAGATTGACCAGATTCGAGGAAATCCCTGCTCAAGGCAACATAAGCCAAC
>DATIJN010000066.1:0-2635 GCA_035478615.1 Saccharimonadales bacterium (SeqCode) | reverse complement strand
AGTGTTGATGGGTCTAAAATGGATATGCAATATATTGCATATGATTTGACTAATGGCAAAATACTTTGTCAGAATTTGTTTGGAAGAAATATTTCAGCTATTAAAGAATCTAATTCTTGGGCATCGACTAATATTACAACGCAGGGACAAACAATATCTCAATCGCCTGCTACAAGTATTACTTTTATTTCACAATATCCATTTGTTTCAGATGCTCAAATAGCAGCATTGGCAGCTACTGCGAAACAAACATCATTAAAAAGTTTGAAAAATTTGCAGAATAAAAATTATACAGGTGTAGCATCTATTTTAAAAAAATTAGGTTTCACAATTAATGAAGCTCAAGCTTCAAAAGTTAATATTGCACAAGGACAAGTGCCAACATCAATTAATTTTAATATAGGTACAAAATTAGGAATTATGTTCTTTAAGAATTTTTGGCCTGGAGCAACTGAAGTAGCGCCGGATATAACAAGTATTCTACAAAAAGGCGATTGGACAACAGGAATAAGCCTTATGCTTTTGGGCGTTGATGCAAATGACAATATAATTCCTGATTTAACATCAACTGATGCTGAGTCATTCTATGTAATGATTTTTGATACAAAAACTGGTAAAAACTTAGGTGGAGTACCAATTCCAATGACTGATACAACGACTGATAATGCTGGTGGTGGATTCTCACCTAGTCATCCATGGTCTAATCAAATAGCATTTGGTTGGAATGCTCAAATTTTGACAGCTTCTACAACATATCCATTCGTTTTAACAGTGACATCTGCAGATACATCAGTTTCTATTAAAAATGCTGTTGCAAGCGTTGCAAAAGATGTAAAATCATTGAAAAAGACAGCAAAAAGTTCAAAAGCATCTAAAGCAAAAATGACTAAAAAACAAGAAACAGCAGCAATTAAAAAACTTGAGGGTATTAAGTCTTTAGATCCAGATTTAACCTCAAGAATAGCAAAACTTGAAAAAAGTATCCGAAAAGGAAAAATTACTAATGCTGAAGTAAATCGACAGATTAAATTATTAGATAAAAGTTTAACAAAGTATTTAGAAAGTTAAGAAATTATCTACATTTGGAAAAATCCCCATGGACATAACATGGGGATTTTTTTATATATTGAGAATCGATTTTAAAAAAATCGTTCTCAGTAATTATTTTAATTCATAGAAAATAACATCGTAGAATAGTGTATTGTTGCAAAAAAAATACATTTGTGACAAGCTGAAAATATATATATTTTTAATAATTTTAAAACAACAGAGATTTTATGAAAAAATTTATTCAACCTGTATTTGAGCAATTTTTGCAAAATACTGGAAAAGTTTTTTATTTTTGTTCTATTTTTGCTCTTGGTTTGGCGCAAGTTTGTTTCGCAAGTGTTTCCTATAAAGAAATAGAAAAATTGTATTCAGGTAGAATGGCAGTTTCTAAAATCTCTACTGCTGATTTAGTAGAAGACATGCCAGCAATGACTGCTGATGGAAGTCAGGAAACTACTCAGAGCTTTATACGTTTTGGTGATAGAGTTGCTCAGGCCAATTTACATTATCCTACATGTGCAACATTGGTGGCTGCTGATATAGATCTCGTTAAACAAATTATTGACCAAAATAAAGCTGCGCAAGAAGTATTGGGATGTTTACCTTGCGTGTATCATGTAAAAATGGCAAAAAAAATAGTAGATTTAGGTCGAATACCTGATGCAGTACATTATATGCCTGTAAAAGATTTGTATGTTAGAGCATTAAGAATGGTGGAAAATGGAAAATTTATTGAAGCAAAAAAAGCTGAACATATGGCTCAAGCTGAAATGGCAAAAATACCAGAACTAATAAGACAAGAGCAAGAAAAAGAAGATTTAATTCAAAAAATAGAAAATGAAATGGGCAAAATTCATCGGCCAGAATATATTAGAACATATGTAGAAAAAATATACTCCAATGGTCATTCTTTAGTTGAATGTATTTATCGTAGAATTTTTACCAAAGATCAATTGCAAGAGATTTTAAAAAAATTACAAAGACTTCATGATAAAGCAAAATTTGCTAAAATTTATAATTAAATTTTTATATTCTACATAATAAAAATTAAAAATTATTAAAAATAAGTCGCTAAAAATTATTTGATCTTGTGAAAGATACTGCAGCTTCTCCGTCATCATCATCTCCGGTTGCAACACCAATGAGCGATGTATAGCACATACGTTTTAAATAGGTGTTATAACTTGAAAGACTTTGAATATCATTTTTTGGAGGATTATGGCGCGCTATCGATTTTATCCATTGTCCTGATGAATGCATTAATATGGTCACTAAATATGAATTACTCATTTGACCTATAGAATCAGAATTTGTTGGAGCATTTTCAGATATGAATGGTGGTTGTACGACACTTAAACCATATTTACTTAAAGCTGGACGAGAAGCATGTATGATTGCTTCAAAATCTGCGTACGTACTTTTAAAAAAAGGATTTTTTTGATTTTTCCCTGCTACTGCCATTTCACCTTGTGCTTTTGCAAGAGCTGTAGCCAGTTGATCTATTTCTGCTGACATTAAATCATTCAAGTTATTCATTTCTGTTTCCCTCTATGTCCCGAAAATATTTTGATTTTTTAAAAAGTCA
>DATIJN010000065.1:0-2699 GCA_035478615.1 Saccharimonadales bacterium (SeqCode) | reverse complement strand
CAAACGTACCAAACGTTCCTTTTGCCCAAGTAAATCTACTTGAAGCATTTGTATATGCTACCTTAAATTCATTTCCTGCAATTAATCCGCATCCTGTATTTTCAGGAGTTCCTGAATTTAGGCTAGCTCAACATTCTTCACCTTCACCGATATATTTTGATAATAAAGAAAATCAACATCCATAATTCACTTGTTTGAATTATTTAAATATAAAAAAAAGCCTCTGTTTATGCAGAGGCTTTTTTATTGTATTGTACAATCAATTTTTATATAACGGCTGGTATTTGATGAGCACCTTTTGCCGTATGGTTTGTATGCACGTCTGCAAAAGGTAAAGCTCTATGTACTTTTTCTGCTTGCTCAACTTTATGTTTTTGGACATATTTTTTAATAGCTCGATCAACTTGCTGTCCAGCAGACCGTACGGTTTTATAAAATAATGCAGCTTGCGTTTGCGTCTTTATTATATCGTCAATAACTTTTTGTTCTTCTTCTGTCATCATAGATTCATCTCCCGATTGAATCAATCGGCCATTTTCTGCAAGAAATTGAGAAAAAAGTTCTGCATGATAAAGTGGATCACGAGCAATAAGAAATACACCTGCTTCATCCTTATCTATCTGATGAACTAATCCTCGTATTACCGATGCAGTATATGCTGATTTTAAAGGGACTGATACCGTTGTTCGTGAATGAAACCATTCTCCTTTTCCAAACAATGAAGCCATGGGAGCTAAAGCTGAAATAAAAAATAAACGAGAATTGCGGTGATCAATATAATCTTTTTTATCAACAAAAAGGCTATACCCTGTCGTAATTTGCCCCTGCTGTGTTGTAGTAGTTAAATAGGTATATGCACATGCACCTAAATCATTAAAAAATCCTGCAAAAAGCGAATTTCCAAAAGAAATAGAATAAGGCTGTAATTTCTTTTTTCTATAAGAGTGTTCAACTCTATTGATCTGATCATTCCATAAAGTAGTTCCTGCAAGTGTTTGCATTTCAGGAGTAAATCCAGTACTTACTTGAAGTTTTTCAGGAGAGGAACCACGCAACAACAATCCTTTGTTAAGCTCTCGTGCTTCATATTCTAAAATTATAACTTTTTGCAAGATATGATTTTGAGGTTCACTTTTAAGCTCATCAGCCATAGAATCTATACTATATACTGTCGCTGTGGTGGTTGATTTTCGATATATTTCTTCAATCAACAATAAACCTAATCTTGAAGATCGATGTTGTATAATTCGAGATGCACCCAGTCCATCAATACTTTCTTTTATCACTGGATATGTTTTACATAAAAAATCTGCCAATAGATTATTAATATAGAGCCATGCAGATATTTCAGTATGATTAAAAAATAATTTGTTGACCCTATTATAAACATCATACATGTACTTAAAAACTTCCTGTGAATTTTTTCCTTGCGACAATATATCTTCAAAATCAATCTCCATATAATTTCTGAGTAATCTTTTAGTTACATGACTAAAAGGATTATCATTCAAACCTCGAGCAACTTGCAAAATGCAAAACAATTCATACACTGATGTTGGAATAAAAATCACACTCACCTCTAATTGATCTGCAGGAATAAGTTCTCTTAATTTACTTTGAATAAATAGTTCTTCAGCTTTTGGCACGCCAGAACTCAACAAAGTATCTTGCTCTGCTTTTGTTAAATGTTGAGTGATACACATAGGCCATTGATATTTTAGTATTGTTTCTGAAATAATTTTGCCGAATCTACGCGAATCATGATGATCAAGTGGTGCCAAAAATCCATTAGCATCTCTTTTAACAACCAATAATTCAGCTTGCATGATTAATTGAATATTGCACAAACTTAACATTAGAAATAAACGACTTTTAAAATACATACCATTGTCCCCTTTTACTTTAAAACGAAAACCCTAGGATTAAGATTATCTAAAGCATGTATCCATAAACAAGATTTAGTCGGAAAGGAATTATGTAATAGCCTGGACCTCCGAGTTACTCCTACGCTAAAGCTACGGCGCATAGACAAACCCGGGTGCGAAGCCTTGACAAAGTCGGAAGGACGATGAGTGGGGGAATATTATGTAATTTCGAATTCAACATTGATTTGATTTATAAAAAGACTTTTTTTCTTCATCCCGTCATCCTTGGGCTTGCCCGAGGATCCAGCAATCTATAAAAGTCCTTCTAAAAGCAAATGCGAAAGATCATTCCAATTTGGATTATTATTTTCAATCAATTCAATTTTTTGTAATCGGCTCCAATGCTTTAATTTTTTTTCTCGAGTAATTGCTTGAGGCATTGTTGCATGTTCCTCAATGTATACAAGAGTCTTGATACCATACTTCTTAGTGAAACCAACAATAAGATTTTGTTGATGTTCGTATATTCGACGAGAAAGATCGCTGGTTACTCCAATATACAAAGTTCCATTTCTTTTAGAACAAAGAATGTAAATCCAACTTCGTTTAATAAAACCCCCATATATTCGGAAAAATTTTCATGCTGGATCCTCGGACCTCTGGTCCAAGGATGACGGGATGATAAGATAAAAGTCTGAATAACTTGGATAATGATAAAACATATGGAATCAAATTTTTTAAAATTATTTTATTTTCATATATTTTTTCAAATACTGTCCAGTATAACTTTCTGGAACTTGCGCGATATATTCAGGTGTTCCTTGAGCAACAATC
>DATIJN010000064.1:0-1625 GCA_035478615.1 Saccharimonadales bacterium (SeqCode) | reverse complement strand
AATTTTTCCAGTTCTATTTTGTTTTACAAGTTCTAACCATTCAGGAACTTTAATAGCGATATTCATGCGTTTATCAACTACTGTTTCCAAGAATTGCGCTTTATTTAAAACTGAAGCATGTAAACCAATAACATCACCAATCGATACCAAGTATGATGGCTTAGTTACTCTAATTCCGTTCACTAAAACATGTCCATGAACTACCATTTGACGCGCTTGACTGCAAGAAGTTGCCATTTTTAAACGATACACCACACTGTCCAAACGACGCTCTAGTAAATTCAATAAGTTTTCGCCAGGAACGCCTTCCATATGAGAAGCTTCTTGGTAAAAACGTTTGAATTGTTTTTCACGCATTCCATACATTTGTTTTACTTTTTGTTTTTCGTGAAGCTGACGACCGTACTCTGAAGTACGTTTAAAACTTTTTTTTGCAGCTTGATCATTTTGCTGGCTAGCATTCGCTAACTTTTGATCTTTTGATCTTGAATTTGTGTTCGGTTTATTTACCATATCATTTCAACCAGTTCTGAAAATTTAATGTTATACACGACGTTTTTTAGGAGGGCGAGTTCCATTATGAGGAAGCGGGGTTACATCTCGCAATGCAGAAACATGCAATCCTGAGCTTTGAAATGCTCGCACAACTGAATCACGTCCAGCTCCAGGCCCTTGCAAATTAATTTCTACTGTTTTAATACCCATATTTTGCATATCTTTTGAAAGAGCACTTGCTATTTGTGAAGCTGCAAATGGTGTTCCTTTACGAGATCCCTTAAATCCTAATTTTCCAGCACTGTTTGATAAAACAACATCACCTTCAGGCGTTGTGATTGTTACCAATGTGTTATTAAATGAAGACTTAACATGGGCTACTGCCGCAGACAATTGTCGCTTCGTTTTTTTTATTTTTTTGTTAAACGCCATAGTTTATCTTACCTAATTAACAGATCTTATTATTTTGCTACTTTTTTCTTCATTGCAACTGCTGAACCTGCTCTACGAGGACCTTTTCTAGTTCTCGCATTCGTTTTGGTACGTTGACCACGGGATGGAAGACCTTTTTTATGTCGCAAACCGCGATATGAACCGATTTCTTGAAGTCTTTTAATTGACATAAGAACTTCTTTACGCAAATCACCTTCTGTTGTGTATTCATCGGTAACTTTTTTTTGAATTGCAAAGACTTCTTGATCAGAAAGATCTTTTACTCTTGTATTAAAATCGATTTTAAGAGCTTTTAAAATATCTTGTGATGATTTCAATCCTATGCCATACACATAGGTAAGCCCATATTCTATTCTTTTTCGAGGAGGTAAATTAACTCCAGAAATTCTTGCCATATATGACCCTTATCCTTGACGTTGTTTGTGCTTCGGGTTTTTTTTACAAATAATTCTTACAACACGTTCTCGTCGAATAATTCGACAATCGCTACACATTACTTTTACAGATGTTCTTACTTTCATTATAACAGCTTTCTTTCAATAAAAAAATTAATTTAACTATTTATTCCTACGTACAATTCTTCCACGAGTTAAATCGTAAGGAGAAAGCTCCAAAACAACCTTATCACCAGGCAAAATACGAATAAAATTCATGCGCATTTTACCAGACACATGTCC
>DATIJN010000063.1:0-4047 GCA_035478615.1 Saccharimonadales bacterium (SeqCode) | reverse complement strand
GATTTTTTTATATAATTTTAAAAAAGAAATTACTTTGATACAATTTTAAATCATAAAAATTATTACTAACATTTCACAGGAGAATAATGATGAAGAAAATAACATTTTTAATGGTAAGTTTAAGCATTGCAAACATTAATTCTTGCGCAGAAATAACCCGGCTAAAAGATCCCTACCGCGATAGTGGTATGGGGCATATAGAGGAAAGTACTACACCTGAGCGGGATATATATTTTAGTGACTACATGTATTGTTGCAAAGGACCTCGTTTAGCATTGCTTACCATTCTGGATTGGGTATGTTGTTGCCCTTGCGTCACTTACGAAACATATACAAAAAATGAATATAGAAATTGGGATGGACCATATCGACAAAGCAGATCATTATGTTGTGCGTGCGTTGATGCTGCTTGTTGTAGTTGTTGTGTTGTGCAAGATAGTATTATAGTAGAACAAAGAGCTTTTGAGTATATGAGCAACAGATATAGAAATTCGCGTTAAATACTACAAGCAAAATGAATTATTTTGCTAGGTAAAAATGGATAAAAGATTACATTATTTTTTTATGAAATTTAACTTAATCATTAGTAAATAATTTATTTTTTTCTAAGCAATTTAAGAACATCATAATAAGTGTTACACACAAGAAAACAATGTGCATGATCTAAAACATTGTAATAAGAGCTTGATGCTGCAAGCATAAAAACATGCTCTATACAATCATAACCATCTGTTGGTGTTGTATCCATACCTGCTTTAAGCAATTCTCTTAATATTTGTACCGATTCATCAATTCGTTTTTGATCACCCGTTCCTACAACAGCACAATCTATACGATAAAGTGCCAGACTTAATATACCATGTTTTCCTTTAAAACTATTCGGATTAGCACCTTTTGCTAATAATTTAGCCACCTCATTTGCAGAAGCATGATTCATAACAGCACACCGAAGTATTTGATTCATGCGTGATTTCGATTGCAGCAAAATTGTGGGAGTAAACATTGCCGTTGTTTGTAAACATGAAAATAAGCAAAAACTAAATAATAATGAAATTTTTTTATTCATAAAGACCTTTATAAAAATGGTATGTTTAATTGTATTAATTTTTTTCTGGCAATACTTTTTGCAATAGTTTTTGTTTGTCACTAATCGATTCGTTCAATTGAATTTCATATGCTTTTTTTAAAGCATCACCCAATTCTTTACCATGAAAAGAATCTAAAAGATCTTGGCCAGTAATCAGCGGTGCTTCAGATTTAAATAATACTTTTGCAGATTTTGCTTTACACATAAATGATTCAACTACTTCTTGGGCATAATAACAAGATGCAATCATTCCTAAAACTTCCATAGTAAAATATGGATCAATCCAATGAGCAAGCCATTTAAAATATCGCAGATCTTCTTGAATTGCTAAAAGTGGTACATAACGAATATACCAACTGATCATACTTGCACGATGAACCAATTCAAGAGAACCAATATATGTTTTTAAAAAAGTTGTAATATGATGCAATTGAGTTTGAGAAATTTTTTGATCAATATGGACCGTATGTAATTCATCTTTTTTTAAATTGTATGCAATGATACCCCATAAAGCAAACAACTTTTGTTCATCGCAGTAATCATACCCTTGAGCTAAACAATCAACAATGTCATAAAAATTATCTTGCAATTGCACACCAGCAAATACATCTTTTAATCGATCAATTTCTGCAAGCCAACGCAGTCCAATGGATGGACGATATGCTTTTAAAAATAGTTTTGAAAATTCTTTTTCAATACGCTCACAGGAAAGTGTTGAAATATCCATAGTGCGACACACTTGGCTTAATGTTTCATCAACTTTCATATTAAATCTGGCTGACAGTTGCATGACGCGAAATAATCGCAGTGGATCTTGTACAAAAAATGTTACATCAGGTGAACGCAAAATTTTATTTTGCAAATCAGTATATCCATCAAAAGGATCAATTAACTCATGAGAATAAAGATCAATTCCCATTGCATTAATAGTTACATCCCTTCTACGAAAGGCTTTGGCAAAACTCATATTAGGATCTAATTCTACTATTGGTTTGCGACCATAACTATCAACTCGTGGAATTGACCAATCTGCATCGAGTCCATGTAAACGTAAAACTCCAAAAGATTTTCCGATAAAACTGACTTTTCCAAATTTTTGTAAAATATCTTCAAGTTGTTCAAACGTAAGATGATATACTTCAAAATCAAGATCTGATCCGAAACAACCAAGAAAACAATCGCGAACAGCCCCTCCTACCAGAAGAACTCTGCCTCCTTGCTGATAAATTTCTTCAAAAATACTTTTTACTCCAGAATTATTCTGTATAATCTTTGCGATGCATGTTTGAATGCGGTCTAGGGCATGAGTCATATTTTTTCCACCATCAAGGATGAAGTTCTATGAAAAATTTTTATCAAAAAGTTCTAAATCTCTTATTGTTATCATTTACTATACCGATAGAAACAAAAATTTCTATACCAAAGCTTCCTTCAACAATTTCTTCTTTTTTTAGCAGAAACAAAGAAGAAATTATTCATAAAGAATTTAACCATATCAAAAAATTAGAACTTTTGTGCGAACATGGCAATGTTTCAATCAAAACATGGAAGCAACCCTGCGTCTTAGTTGAACTTTTAAAAAATGGTTCGCAGCTGTTTTTACAAAATGTGACACTGCAATGCACTGTCAAAGATGATATTTTACAAGTATCAACGATCATGCAAGATGATTCACTGTCAGGAACAGTTAAATTTGAAATTCTTGTCCCTGAAACATTGCCCATTAAAGTAGCAACAACTCAAAACGATATCATCATTAACGATCTTTCTGGGGCTATCGATGCACAAACAACATCTGGGACAATAACAATTTTGCAAGGAACCAATACTGTTCTAGCAAAAACAACAAATGGAAATATAATCGTGCAGCGACAAACTATGCTTCCGCAGCATGCATTAAACTTATACAGTGAAGATGGAGATATTACTGTTGCTATACCACAAAGCATGAATTGTGATATTCAAGCACAAACTACTCATGGAAAAATACAATCGGACTTATTCATTACTTTGCGTCCTCCAGCAATGCTTATCAATGATGAAACATTAAATGAATTAAAACATACTATTCATGGATATATAGGACAAGTACGATTGAATGAAGATATAACCACTATGCTTTTACGCTCAGAATTTGGAACAGTGAAAATTATTCCTTATAATTCACAAAAAAAATAAAAATAATAGAGTTCTTTTGAAACCTAATTTTACTGATAAAATTAACACCCACTCTACCATTACGCGACTTGTTCGCGTAATCTATTTCATTTTTTTGCCATGGATTCCGTGAATGAATCACGGAATGGTAGAGCGTAAGAAAAAAACATAAGTTAAATCAGACAATCTATCATTTAAAAGTTCTTAACTTTAATTTAATATGTCGACTATACATGAGATTTCAGAAGAACTCTAATAAATTCATATAGTTCAGGGATATGTTGATATCACATCAAAAAGCTTGTACAGTTAACAGAAATCTTACCATATCATGTATCCCCATAACTATAAGGAAAACTTGTGAATAAACTATTCTATCAAGCAATTTTGGCACTTACTTTTTTTGGAGTTGCAACAATCAAATCAATCATGATTGAAACACATGAAACTGCACAATCAGCGCATCAAAAACAAATCGATATGACCATGAAGTTGGATGAAGATGAAGCCATTTTAAAACAAACATTATCTGTTTCATTGGATAATCCACATGCGCATCTTGGTACTGTGTCATATTCACAAGTACCTACTAAAAAATATCTTCCAGAATTTTTAGCAACAAAAGAAATTTGGCAAAATGATGTAACAATATCAATTCCTGTTACTGCAACAACAGATAATCTTTTAAAAACAAATGTTCATGCTAGTTTTTTATTATTGCCAGAAAGCACAATGACTGAAAAAATTGTTGCTGTTTCATTCAATGAACCAACACCAACAAATGTTTCATCACCACAACCTGA
>DATIJN010000062.1:0-5264 GCA_035478615.1 Saccharimonadales bacterium (SeqCode) | reverse complement strand
CTTGCTACAGCAGCTGCTGCAGGTTGATACTCTTTAAGAAATTTCGCAGCTTGTGTACGATCCAAATTCTGTGCTAAATCACGCGGTGTTCTTCTCATATCGTCTACTATATTCCTGTCTACACCAGCATCAAGTAATATTTTTAAAGCTTCTATATTGCCCTTACGAGCGGCAAAATGTAAAGCATTCTCTCCAAATTCTGTTCGCGCATTTTTATCCGCACCTGCAGCAAGTAGTAATTGAACAACTGGTACAGAGCCAGTTTCAGCAGCATGATGAAGCACTGTATCTCCAACAAAATATGTTTTAGCATTTTTATCTGCACCAGCAGCAAGTAGTATTTGTACCACTTCTACATGACCTTGTGTAGCAGCTTTGTGTAATGGTGTATGTCCCATAAAAGTCCTGCTATCTATTTTAAGACCAGCATCAATCAAAACTCTTAATACTGGTACATGACCATGCTCAGCAGCTAAGTGCAATAGTGTCTGCCGATCAACTACGTGTTTCCTTGCACCCATGTCAAGTAGCTTTTGAATAGCTCGTACATTTCCTTCAATAACAAATTTCTCCAACGCCGTTTTAAATTTATGATAATTTGGATTGTACACTTCCCGCATTAATTTTTCAGCAACATCATAATTTTCATTTGCTATTGCCCAATATAATGGGGTTCGCCCGCCATTATCTAATAATTCAAACTGTTTATCACCATACGTAAGCAAAGATTTTACTGCATTTAAGGCACCTCTTGCACTAGCTATATGTAATGGTGCTTTACCAAAAGAATTTCGTTTATATGGACAAGCCTTCCCATGTTTCAACAATACAAACACCCCATTGTAATTATCATTATCAGCAACTATATGAAGAGGAGTATTTTGCAGGCCATCTGCAGTATGTACGTCTACTTCTTGAGTTCCTAGACAACATAAATCTCGTATGCCATCAGTATCATTATTTTGTGCAGCTATAAGAAGTGGGCTATGTCCTATCAAATTTTTTGCATTTTTATCAAAACCTTGTTCTATTAAAAATTTAACCATTTCTCTTTTTTGATGTCGCGTCGCTACAATCAATGCTGTATCTCCAACACCATTGTTGTAAATATCTTTACTCACGCCTTGTGCGAGCAATTGTTGCACTTCTTCAACATTCCCGCCTATAACTGCATCAAAAAATTTAGTTGTTAGAGCAAAATCAGGTTGCTTTGGTTTATCTGCCGATAAAGAAGGTAATATTACATTTGAATTGATGATTGTATAAAAAAATAAAATGTTAAATAATCGTTTCTTCATAAAACTTCCTTTTGCTGATTCTTAAAATTATTTACTTTTTATTTTTCAGATATTGAACTACTTGCTACTACAGCTGCTCCAGGTTGATACTCTTCAAGAAATTTTGCAGCCTGGAAATGACCACATATGCGTGCGAAATTACATGGTGTATATCCTCTATTGTCCGTTATGTTTTTGTCTACCCCAGCATCAAGCAATATTTTTAAAGCTTCTATATTGCCTCTGGAAGCTGCACAATACAATACACTTCTTCCTGTAACTGTTCGTGCATTTTTATCTGCACCTGCAACAAGCAGTACTCGCAATACTTCTACATGACTGCATCTTGTAGCTTCATGTAACGGTGTCCAACCTGCCAAATCCTTATGTTCTATTTTAAGACCAGCGTCAATCAAAAGTCTTAGCAATGATACATTCCCACGCCAAGCAGCTATGTGCAATAATTGGTCTTTGTTTTTCAATACATCCATTGCAAGTAATTTTTGTACAGCTTGCACATTGTTTTCATGAACTAATCTTGCCAACAATGTATAATATCTCCCCTTACTATAATCATTTAATACATCCTCTTTCACCAATTTTTCAGCAACATCATAATTTTCATTTGCAAGCGCCCAATATAATGGAGATCGACCAGCTTTATCTTCTATTGCAAGTTGATCCTTATACCCATAACTAAGCAAACTTTTTACTGCATTTAAAGCACCTCTTGCACAAGCTGTATGTAATGGTATGCATCCAAGATAATTTTTTTTGTGTGAATCAGCCTTTCCATGTTTCAACAATACAAATACTCCATTATAACTATCTTTATCTGCAATGATATGAAGTGGAGTGTTTTTCCATTCATCTTTAACATCTACATCAACTTTTTGAGTTCCTACACAACACAAATCTTGTATACCATCAGTATCATTATTTTGTGCAGCTACCATAAGTGCGCTATGCCCTATCAAATTTTTTGCATTTTTATCAAAACCTTGTTCTATTAAAAATCTAACCATTTCTCTTTTTTGATGTCGCGTCGCTACAATCAATGCTGTATCTCCAACACCATTGTTGTAAATATCTTTACTCACGCCTTGTGCAAGCAATTGTTGCACTTCTGGAATATTTTCAGTTTCAACTGCATCAAAAAATTTAATTGTTAAAGCAAAATCAGGTTGTGTCAGTTTATTTGCCGATGAAGAAGATAATGTTAGATTTGAATGAATGATGATAGAAAAAAATAGAATGTTAAAAATTTGTTTTTTCACCAAATTACCTTTTGCTGATTCTTAAAATTATTTACTTTTTATTTTCAGATATTGAACAAGCTATAGCTGCAGGTTGATATTCTTCAAGTAATTTTACAGCTTGGAAATTGCCGCATTTTTGTGCGCAATCACGCGGTGTCAATCCAAAATTATCCGCTCTGTTTTTGTCTACACCAGCATTAAGTAATACTTTTAAAGTATTCACACTTCCATTACGAGCAGCATAATGTAACACAGTCGCGCCCTCTTGTGTTCGCGCATCTTTATCTATACCAGCATCAAGCAATACATTTAAAACTTCTACATATCCTTTAAAAGCAGCATAATGTAAAACAGTAGCCCCCTCTTGTGTTCGCACATCTTTATCTACACCAGCATCAATCAAAACTCTTAACACTGAGGCATGACCATGCGAAATAGCTAAGCCCAACAATTCATCTTTGTCTTTCCATGCGCCCATTGCAAATAGTTTTTTCACAACTTTCACATTACCTTCACAAACAAATCGTTTTAATGTTCTCTTACTCGTTAATACACTCTCTTGCATCAATGTTTCTACCACATCATCATTATCATTTGAAAGCGCCCAATACAATGGTGTTCGCCCAGCATTATCTATTGCATTAAGCTGATCTTTATGTCCATAAGTAAGCAAACATTTAACTGCATTTAAAGCACCTCTTGCACAAGCTGTATGTAATGGGGTACAACCAAGAAAATTTTTTTGTTTTGGATCAACCTTTCCATATTTAATTAAGAAAAAAACTCCCATATAATTATCTTTATCTGCAATTATATGAAGAGGAGTATTGTACAAATCATCAGTAACCTGAATATCTAGTTCTTGAGCCCCCACGCAACACAAATCTAGTATGCCACCAATATCATCGTTTTGTGCAGCAATCAGCAATGGAGACTGACCTATAGAATTTTTTGCATTTTTATCAAAACCTTGCTCAATTAAAAAACGAACTATCTCATTTTCTTGATATCGTATAGCCACAATCAATGCAGTATCTCTATCCGTAGAATTCGTTATCACATCTTTTTGTATACCTTGTGCAAGTAACTGTTGCACATCTTGAATGTTCCCATATGCAATTGCATCAAAAAATTTTATTGTTAAAGCAAAATCAGATTGTATCGGTTTATCTGTCGGTGAAGAAGATAATGTTATATTTGAATAAATGATGATAGAAAAAAATAAAATGTTACATAATTGTTTTTTCATGAAATTACCTTTTGCTGATACCTAAAATTATTTACTTTTTATTTTTCTGATGTTGAACTACTTGCTGCAGCAGCTGCCCTAGGTTGATATTCTTCAAGTAATTTTACAGCTTGAAAATTGCCGCATCTGCTTGCAAAATCACGTGGTGTATATCCTTTACTGTCAGTTATGTTTTTATCTACCCCAGCATCAAGCAATACTTTTAAAACTTCTATTTTTTTACACCAAACGGCAAAATGTAAAACAGTCAATCCTGATGATGTTTGTGCATTTTTATCTGCACCAGCAGCAAGTAACACTTGCAAAGCCTTTAATTGACCAAATCTCACAGCTTCATGTAACGGTGTCCAACCTGAAGAACTCTTGTATTCTATTTTAAAACCAGCGTCAATCAAAACTTGTAATACTGATGCATGACCGCGCCAAGCAGTTGTATGTAACAATTCGTCTTTCTCTTGCCATACATCCAGAGCAACTAGTTTTTGCGCAGCCTTCACATTGCCTTCATAAACCAATCTTTTGAGCAATATATAATATATTTCCCTATTATAATCATTTAATACATCCTCTTTTACCAATTTTTCGGCAATATCATAATTTTCATTTACAAGCGCCCAATATAAGGGAATTCGATTAGCTTTGTCTTCAGCTGCAAGCTGTACTTTTACAGGGCCATACGTAAGCAAAGATTTAACAGCATTTAAAGCACCTCGTGCACAAGCTGTATGCAATGGTGTTTTACCAAAAGAATTTCTTTTAGTTGAACCAGCTTTTCCATGTTTCAACAATACAAACACTCCATTATAATTATCATTATCTGCAACGATATGGAGAGGAGTATTTTGCAAACCATCAGTGACATGTACATCTACCTTTTGAGTTCCTAAACAGCATAAATCTCGTATTGTATCATTATCATTATTTTGTGCAGCAATCAGAAGAGGCGACTGTTCTAAAAAATTTTTTGCATTTTTATCAAACTCTTGTTCTATTAAAAATTGAATCATTTCTCTTTTTTGATGTTTAATAGCTACCATTAATGCAGAATCCCCAATTAATGCTGTACCTCTCGTATTATCGTTTTGTATATCTTTGCTCACACCTTGTGCGAGCAATTGTTGCACTTCTTCAACATTCCCGCCTATAACTGCATCAAAAAATTTAGTTGTTAGAGCAGATTGTACTAACTGATCTGTTTGTAAAGAAGGTGATGTTGCATTTGCATTAATAATGATAGAAAAAAGTAGAATATTAAAAATATGGCTTCTCATAAAACTCCTATAAAAAATGCAATGTTAACTGCTTAAATGCATATCATATTGTTTTTTACTATTTTTTCATAATTAAAATTCAATTTGAAAAACAAAAGCTATTTGTTAAGCTCAATGCAATCAATAGTTAGATCTAATCGCTATTTATACTTTAAATAAAATCTTATGAAAAAAAACAATTTTAGATTTTTTCAATTTGTCATTTTTT
>DATIJN010000061.1:0-2667 GCA_035478615.1 Saccharimonadales bacterium (SeqCode) | reverse complement strand
AATATTACTTGATGCTGGTGTAGACAGGAATATAGTAGACGATATGAGAAGAACACCGCGTGATTTAGCACAGAATTTGGATCGTACACAAGCTGCGAAATTTCTTAAAGAGTATCAACCTGCAGCAGCTGCTGTAGCAAGTAGTTCAATATCTGAAAAATAAAAAGTAGATAATTTTAAAAATCAGCAAAAGAGAATTTCATGAAAAAACAATTATGTAATATTCTATTTTTTTCTATCATTATTAATTCAAATGTAACATTACCTTCTTTACAAACACATCACTCAGCACAACCTAATTTTGCTTTAACAATTAAATTTTTTGACGCCATTGAAAAAGGAAACATTCCAGAAGTACAACAATTGCTTGCAGAAGGTGTGAGCAAAGATATTTATAACAATGGTGTTGGAGATACAGCATTGATTGTAGCGACGCGACATCAAAAAAGAGACATGTTAAAATTTTTAATTGAGCAAGGTTTTGATAAAAATGCAAAAAATTTGGAAGGACGTAGCCCACTTCTGATAGCTGCACAAAATAATGATACTGACGGTATACGAGATTTGTGTTGTTTAGGAACTCAAGAAGTAGATGTACATGCTACTGATAGCCTGAAAAATACTCCACTTCATATAGTTGCAGATAAAGATAACTATATGGGAGTGTTTATATTGTTGAAACATGGGAAGGCTTGTCCATATAAACGAAATTCTTTTGGTAAAGCACCATTACATATAGCTTGTGCAAGAGGTGCTTTAAATGCGGTAAAATCTTTACTTACTTATGGTGATAAGGGTCAACTTACAACAAAAGATAATGTTGATCGAAGACCATTATATTGGGCAATAGCAAATGAAAATGATGATGTTGTAGAAAAATTGATACAAGAGGGTGCATTAAGATGGGAGAATGCATTAAAATATAAAATTAGTGAGGGAACATTAGAACAATTTGTTCGTGAAGGAAATGTGAAAGCTGTACAAAAGTTATTTGCTATGGGTGCAAGTAAAGATGATGAATTGTTGCCCTTAGCTGCTTGGTATGGTCAGGTGTCAGTGTTAAAAGTTTTGATTGATGCTGGTCTTAAAATAGAATGTAGGGGTTGTTTAGATTATACCCCATTACATATAGCTGCTAGACAAGGTCATGTAGAAGCATTACAAGTACTGCTTGCTGCTGGTGCAGATAAAAATGCGCAAGCAAAAGATGGGGAGACTGCTTTACATCTTGCAGTTTATAATTGTCATCATCCAGAAGTTTTAAAAGTATTACTTGATGCCGGTGCAGACAGAAATATAGTAAAAAATTCTGGAATAACACCGCTTACTCTAGCTCGTTATCATGGTTATACAGAAGCTGAAAAATTACTTGAAGAGTATCAACCTGGAGCAGCTGCTGCCGCAGCTTGTTAAATATCTGAAAGTAAAAATTAGATAATTTTTAGGTCAGTAGTCACATTTTATTTTTTTTAATTAAATTATTGTTTTTTTAGTTTAATAGATAGTACATAACAGGATAAGTATGTAAAAAGTAATATATTATTTTTTTTAGGGGGAAGTATGAAAAAAAATAATGTTAAATATCTATTTTTTTGCAGCATTGTTTATTCACACATTTTATGCAGTTCGTTACAAACTGAAACAACAACATATCCTGATTTTGAAACAACATCTCAATTTTTTAATGCTGTAGAACAAGGAAATATTCAGGATGCTAAAAATTTACTATTGAAGGGTACTATACCAAAAGATATTTGTAATGGCGTTGGGGATACTGCGTTGATCGTAGCTATTAAAAATCAAAAAAGAGAAATGATTCAATTTCTAATCGAGCAAGGTTTTGATAAAAATGAAAGAAATTGTTTAGAGGAATCTGCAATTGAAATTGCAGTGCAGCAAAATTATAACGATGCTATAAAAGATTTGTGCTGTTTAGGAAATCAACCCTTAGATGTAAGTGTTACAGATAGGTTACAAAATACCCCTCTTCATATCATGGCAGATAAAGATAATTATATTGGAATATGTATATTACTTATGCATGCAAAAGCTGATCCTGAAAAAAGAAACTATCTTGGATGTACACCATTGCATACAGCGTGTGCAAGAGGCGCTTTAAATGCAGTAAAATGTTTACTGAGTTTGACGAGAAATAATGGTATACGATATTACACTTCTGATCCTTATCGATCGCCATCTTATTGGGCGACGCCAGATAATGCTGGTCGATCGCCTTTATATTGGGCTATAGCAAATGAAAATTATGATGTTGCAGAAAAATTAGTGCAAGAAGGCGTGAAAATTGATAGCCCAAATCATAAATATGAAACAGTTTTGGAATTATTTATCAAGCAGGGTAATGCCCGAGCTGTGAAAAAATTACTTAATTTTGGTGCATCAGCACATACACCATATGGAGACTTGTTGATATATACTGCTGCAAAATATGGGCATGCAGATATTATAAAAATAATGCTTGATGCTGGTATAGACAAAAATGCGCAAACAAGATATGCAGGCAATACGGTTTTACATAATGCTGTTAATACTGGTTCTGTCAAGATGGTACGCATGTTGCTTGATTTTGGCGTAGATAAGACTATTAAAAATTTTAGTGGCAAAACACCTCTGGAAACGGCACAAAACAATATGCAGACATATGCCGGT
>DATIJN010000060.1:0-5796 GCA_035478615.1 Saccharimonadales bacterium (SeqCode) | reverse complement strand
TGTGCAATTTGAGCCGCACTATAGGCTCTAATTTCTGCAGAGCATTGTGGACAATGAGGAACTCCAATACGAGCGTATAAAATACGTAAATAATCATATACTTCAGTAATAGTTCCTACCGTTGAGCGAGGATTATGACCTACTGTTTTTTGTTCAATTGCAATAGCAGGACACAAACCGTCAATACGATCAAAGTCAGGTTTTTTTGCTATTCCTAAAAATTGACGCGCATATGATGAAAGCGATTCCATATACCGACGCTTACCTTCAACAAATAATACATCAAGCGCAAGCGAACTTTTACCTGAACCTGAAGGTCCTGTAATAACAACCAAGCTATCTTTAGGAATAGTTACATCTATATTTTTTAAATTGTGCTCACGAGCACCAATCACACGAATTTCATTTTTCAATTTGGCCCCCTTTGTCATCTATGCCCCCTAAAGACACTGCCACACTCATTTTATATTTTAAAATACTGTATTGACAATAGTTTTTAAATATCTAAATCATCTGAATCATTGCCTCTACTGAGAGGATTTCTTCTAGGAACATTATTTTCCCAGTCAATTTCACACAAACCATAATGAAAATCAGGAAAAGCTACCATATGCATACGTCCATTTTTACAAAATTTTAATTGCAATGGGAAATTAACCATATGAATATGTTGATCAGAACTTAATGGAAGACATTCAAAAGCTGCTCTCTCTTCATCGCTTATTTCAACATAGAATCGAGCTTTTCCAAATTTACCGTTAGGACTCATTTTACCATATCTACTTCTTATTTCTTCAAAGTTATTTTCAATGCTTTTTCCATAATCATTTTCAGACACGTTTTTTATTGACATTGGAGCATTATATAAAAGCGACAAATTTTGCAAATGATCATATAAAGACTTACCCCATTCCCATTTTTCAAAAGAAAGGGTTGGATCATTAAATTGGGTAATAACATTATCAAATGATTGTTCAAAAGTTGTTGCTTTCTTTTTTCGCAATTCACCCAATTTTCTTTGCATTAATGCGTCTATATGATCCAGTGTAGGTTGTATTGGATCATGTAATCCTGTTTGAGCAGGTAAAGTTCTTTCAAGTCTTTCATGTCGCTGCATTCGTTTATTAAAATCTTCTTGAGCTATTTTTTCATACTCTGCTCTGTTGTGCGCTATAATCCCTGGAAATCTGTGAATTCCTTCATCTAATTTTGCTTGATCTTCATCATCGGTTAAATCAAAACGCGCAGTAGCTTGAGCTGCAGGAGCTGCTGGTAGACTTTGTTGAGTTCTTAATTGAACTCCTATGACTGGTTGTGGTGGTATAACAGGTACCTGCAAAAGTGATGATACTTTTAATACCGGTTTAGTTTTTTTGCCTTGGCCTTGCTGTTGTTCTTGCAATAACAATTGTTGCATTTTAGCATCTTCTTCAGCTTTTTTATTGATCGCTGCAGCAATAGGATCAACAGTTTTAGGCGCAGTTCTTAATTTTGGAGAACCTTTTAGCAAATCACGTTCCATTCTGTTAACAATATTGTCCCCAGCAGGATCTATTGATCGAAGTATATTGCCAACTATTTTTTTACGACTTGATGGTGTTTGTGGTTCTTCTGGAATCGATGATTGATTTCGTTGAGGTGATGAAGCACTTAGAAAGATAGTTGATAGAAATAATAGTATAAATTGAACATAGATATATGTATTAACCTTCATAGAAATTCCTCCAGAGCAATGATTTTATTTAAAAAATCCTTTCACGTAACAATAATGACATACATTAATAGGTAAAATTAGCCAATGAAAGAGGAATATCTTGAAAATCTAAAAATTTAAAAAAACTCCAAGCTCTTAAAAAACTTGTCAACAGAGTTGACTCAAACAAACCCCTTTATTGTAACCCTACATATTCATTATTAAAATATCAAAAAAAACAGTTTCTAGCAAGGCTTTTTGGGCTTGAGGCATATGATGAACAGACTTTTTTAAAAACAGGTTTAGGTACATGTAAATAAAGCCCCTTTAAACTATTTTCTTATAAAAGCTCGCTAGATTTTTTCGCAAATATACGTATACTTCTTACTGTTATTGTGGTGAGCGTAGCTCAGTTGGTAGAGCACCAGGTTGTGGTTCTGGGGGTCGTGGGTTCAATCCCCACCGCTCACCCCAAAAATTCTTAAAAATTCATATTATCTAGACCTAAAAAAATAGCAGTTAAAACTGTTTATAAGAAACACAAAATAGCATCTACAGCTATTTTGTAAGAAACACAAAATCTATAACGATTTTGTATGTCGGGGCGTGGCGCAATTGGTAGCGCACTCGCTTTGGGAGCGAGGGGTTGTGAGTTCGAGTCTCGCCGCCCCGACCAGTCTTCGTTCTATCGAACTACGCCTGGCGCAGCCAGCACTGAAGGTTTTAAAATTAATAAAAACTTTAATACTATATAACGAAGACTGTCCGGCGTAGTAAGCAAGCGATAGCTTGACACGAAGCCTGGACGATAAAAATAAAAAATCAAAAACTCTTCGTTCTATCGAACTACGCCTGGCACGGCCAGCACTGAAGGCTTTAAAATTAAATAAAAACATTGAAACTAAATAACGAAGACTGTCCGGCATAGCTCGCAGAGCGACGACGGACAATAAAAATTATGCATTACGTCTATTTAATCAAATCAGAAACATTTTTAAACAAAATTTATTTTGGTTATACCACTAATATCGATGAGCGTATTCAAGCTCATAATTTAGGTGAGTCAACTCATACAGCAAAATACAAACCCTGGAAGTTACATGCTTATCTTGCATTTGATACAAAAAAGCAAGCTCTTGAATTTGAAACATATCTTAAATCCCATTCAGGTCGAGCATTTGCTCAAAAACGACTTTGGATTAATAGTTAATCAAATCAAACTTTGCTAACATCGTCATTATTAGCTATGGCCCACATCGCTGAAAAAACTGAATGACGGGCCAGCACTGTAGTGAAGGCTTTAAAAATTATTTTTTAGGTAAAGCTTGATAAGATTCATAGGACATACTTGTCCAAGGTCTCCAAGATTTTAATCTTTCAAACGCATCTTTATATGGATGTAATTCCGATCGAGCTCCTGCTGCACGTAATGTATCTGCTACTAATTTTGCTCCCGATATATCACTCCATTCATTTGCCATATCTAAAGCAGTTTTTCCTTCTTTATTTTTTTTATTAATATCTACTCCTGCAGCAATAAGACTATGCACAATTGATTTTAATCCTGCTTTTCCGCTAAGAGTGGACAAAACAACATGATGCAACGCAGTATTACCTTTATTATGGTAATCGTATGCTTCTATATTTACATTAGCACCTGCTTGCAGCAAAAATTTTACAGTGCGACCATCCCAATCATTGCTAATGGCAGCAAGTAACGGGATTCTTTTAAATTTATTCGGTTGGTTTGGATTTGCTCCTGCTTTGAGCAAAGCATCAACGCTATCAAAAGTCTCTTCTGCCTCATGCGAACAAAGAGCAACTAAAGGATCACCTACATTAGGATTAGCTCCTGCTTTAAGTAAATAATCAATAATTTTAAAACGCACTCCTCGTTTTGCATATGGTCGAAATTCAATAGGCGTTGATCTGCTAGTACTCGCAGCATAATATAAAGGAGTCTCTCCATTATACTCAATATTTGGATCAGCTCCCGCATCAAGTAATGCTTTTACAATTTCAGGATTTCCAACTTTTACAGCAAGCATTATTGGTGGAAAAGAAGCTTTATTAATATCTACCCCAGATCGAATAAAATTTTGTACAGCAGCTACATTTTCATCATCAATTGCATGTAACAAACTTGCTGGTTGTAAAGGAGCATTATATCGCTTCCACCATCTATAATCTGGATCATATTCATCTTTTTTATATTTAAAAAATGCAGTATCGTAATCTGCTGGATAGGCAAAAGGGGATCGTTCTTCTTGAACTGAAGCTCCTGTTTGATCAGATTCTTCATCTTTTCCCTGTGCTATCTGATAAGCTTCATTAATTTTTTGCATTGCCACATCACTACCTCCAGTATCTGGATGTGCCTTTAAAGCAGCTGTTTTATATGCTGCCTTAATCTCTTGTGGTGTTGCACCATCAGAAATACCTAATGTTTGCAAAGCTTCTGATCGAGTCATTAATCGTGGTACTGTAGCACGAAATAAAGCTGGCCTGCTGGGTCTAAATACTCCAGCAGATGTTGAAAATCCTGCAGATCGATTCCAAATCGGCTGCTCTGACTGCATTAGTTCTGTTTTTACCCGCTGCATCACTTCAGGACTCACTTGCGCCTTAGATACTTGCTGTGCATCTATCATTGGTACTTGAGATTTCAGTCCTAATTGATGTATTGTTGGAGCATATTGAGTCACAGGAACTTTAACCATAGCTGTTACTCTATGAGTACAGAAACTCAATATAACAATACCCAATATTTTTAATGAAAATTGATGATACAACATACTACTCCCCCTTAAAAAGCTTTTTGATTTATAAATCTTATGAAAATCTACCAAAAATAAGCAATGCTTTTCATGACAGAGTGCAAAGTGATGCATTGCAATAACCATTGCTATACAACAAAAGCTGAAGCATTATCTCGATTGAAATTCGCAGAAGCTGAAGCAAAATCTTTAGAGGTAATACAAGTAGCAATTCCTCAAATTGATCCGGTACAATATTTAACAGCATTGAAATACATTCAAGCTTTACCTGAAATGACTAAAGGATCAAATAATAAATTGATTGTTGTTCCTTATGAAGCTTCAGGACTTGCAAACTCTGTTGCATCAATTAAAAAAATATTTGAAGAAGTGAAATAATTTTTTTATTTTTTCATAAAAAAACTGGTTGCTATCAAAATGGCAACCAGTTTTTTTGCAAAATGTATCACTGCATATTCACAATCAAAAATCTTTACGTTAAACTTATTTTCTATAATAAATCTTAAACAAAATATAGGACTAATCTTGAAACATTTTACTATTTTTTCTATGACGGTATTTCTTTATACAACACAGATCTTTGCAATAGATTATTCAAAAGAATTAAAACGTGAATTTGATGAAAGTGCACAAACCATTGTTGGCAAGTTTGAAAAAAATGGTTATACATTCATGCAAAAATTTGAAAAATGCAACAACAATGCACTTGTTCCAGCATTATGTTATCAACAAGTTCTTAACGAAGTTGAAACTGAAAAAGCAAAAAATAGTAAAGCACTTCGCAATTGCGTTATTGCAACTGTTGGAATTTATACTTTAAGAATTGCAACAACAGCACTTGTATCAATTGTACTGCCTTATGATGGTGTCAAAGCAATAGATGCAACTATAGGAGCAGCACAGATTCCTGTTAATACAAGTATTGCGGCTTTAACCGCAGACCAATTTGCGTTATCAGCATTGGAATCTAAAATACATCAAAAAATGTCAAGCGCACACTAAACATATTCATCAAAAAAATAAATTCTTGAAAAGATCGAAAAAATCAGTACATTGCTAAATATTGAAATGTTATAAGAAACACAAAATCTACAGCGATTTTGTATGTCGGGGCGTGGCGCAATTGGTAGCGCACTCGCTTTGGGAGCGAGGGGTTGTGAGTTCGAGTCTCGCCGCCCCGACCAGTCTTCGTTCTATCGAACTACGCCTGGCGCGGCCAGCACTGAAGGCTTTAAAATTAAATAAAACATTGGACACGGAAAAGAAGACTGTCCGGCGTAGTAAGCAAGCGATAGCTTGACACGAAGCCTGGACGATAAAAATAAA
>DATIJN010000059.1:0-12537 GCA_035478615.1 Saccharimonadales bacterium (SeqCode) | reverse complement strand
AGATTGGTTATTAATTTGTACAGAAATTTGCTGATTTCCACCACCACCGCCCCCGGAGCCAGAAGATAATGTTATAGTTCCTTTACTATTTTCAAATACACCTGAAATACTTGTTGCTGTTGCACTGCTAGAACCACTTTGTGAAATTAAAAAATCTTGAGATTGTGGACACATGAGATTGAAAAGTTGCTGTTGTACTTTGGGTTTTGTAGAGCTTGGTAAAAATGTTGAGGAAGCTAAAGGCGAAATATTTGGTGGAAGTAAAGTGTTTCCATTAGTATCTGTTCCTAAGTCAGAAGCTAAATATACAGAAACAGAAGCTGGAAAAGAGTTAAAAGACAGAGAGCTTGTTCCTGTTGTTGTTGTTGATGTTGGTCCTTGCACATATTTTCGTAAAGTATTTCCATTTAAAGATTTAAAAGTATAGACAATATAATAGGTTGGATCTGCTGAAGCTGTGACTCCATTTGATGGTGGAAAAATATGAACGCTCAGCAATCCATTGTTGTATTTAAAGTTTGCGTTTTGAAATGTTTGCGATGTTAAAAGATTGCCTTGACTATCTTGTATTACAGCTGCAATAGCAGGCATAGCAGTTGTCGCTGATGCATCACTACCATCTCCGCTTGTACATTGTGAACAATCATTAGAACATGATCCACTACCTGATCCTCCTGCATCAGCTGATCCTGCAGATCCTGCTGATGATGTTACATATTGTGCTTTCTTTTTTTGTCCTAGATCGGCTGCTGCAATTTGGTTAGCTTCTTGTTGTTGTAATTCTCTCCATCCACCATAGTTGTTTGGAATGAGACATACACTTATCACTATTAATAATAGTTTTTTCATATTTCCTCCTCTTTCTCTCGTCATCCCGGACTACGATCCGGGATCCAGTAATTTACAAAAATCATTTGAACGAAATGTATCAATTTTTTATTTGACCGGTAAAGAGTTTTGATATTTTGTTATGCTTGCTCTTGCAAAAGAGCTAAAAATTATGTTTTGATGGGAGAAATATTTTTGAGGGTATATGTTGATGAATTATTTTTTTAAAATACATATTCTTATTATTTTAACTTTTTTTTCAGGCACACTTTTTGCAAAGACATATAAAAATCATTTAAGTGATTCATGGTATCCTGTAAAAGAAAAATTACTCAGTAAAAAACTGCAAGATTTGCAAATAATTGCTCAAAAAGAATATCCAATGTCGCTTAATCCTTCATTGATTAAAGCGTTTATTTGTCCTCATGCTGGCTATGATTATTCAGGTGCTGTTGCTTGTAGTGCTTATCAATTATTGCACCCTGGAATCTTTAAACGAATTATGATTCTTGCTCCATATCATCAAAATGATTTTTCTGGAGTTGCTTTGCCCGGGGCAGAATATGATGAATATCAAAATATTTTAGGTTCTGTAAATCTTGATACAAGTATTATTAAGAAGTTGAAAAAAAGTTCACCGTTATTTGTTCATAATCAACAAGCGCATGATCATGAGCATGCTATTGAAATTCAAATTCCATTTATACAAAGATATTGCGGTAAATGTAAAATTATACCGCTTTTGATTGGTTCAGTGACTGATGATGATATAAAAAATATAGCGCAGATCTTGCAATCATTTTTAGATGAAAAAACATTGTTGATCGTAAGTTCTGATTTTACTCATTATGGAAAACAATTTGGTTATGAACCATTTAAACATTTTATAACTCAATCTATTTTTGAGCTCGATAGTTCATTGGTAGAAAAAATTCAAGAGTTTGATCTTTCTGGATTTTCTCAACTGTTGCATACAACACAAGCAACGGTGTGTGGTAAATCTGCCATTATGATTTTGCTCCATCTTTTACAACAAAAAGCATTTGAAGATACATCTCGTAGAGAAATATCTCGTAGAGACGCATCGCGTAGAGAAATATCTCATGGAGAAACATCTCGTGGAGAAACATCTCGTGGAGAAACATCTCAGGGAGAACCATCTCGGGGAGAACCATCTCGGGGAGATAAATCTCATCGCGATATAACATCATATGTTATTGGTTATAATACATCTGCATCAGATAAAAAAAATCCTGCTCATAGCGTTAGTTATGCATCTATCGTTTTTACGCAACAACAGAGATCAGATCTGCCACTACAAGATCAGTTAACTGGTTATGAAAAAAATCTGTTGTTAAAGCTAGCGCGCCATGAGTTGCAGCGGGTGGTGATGCCAGATGAAAATTCCTTAGAAATTCCAGGAATGCTCACGCAATCTTTAAAAAAAGCACAAGGAGCATTCGTAACATTATATGAAGATAAAAAGTTGCGTGGGTGCATTGGGTCTGTTACTTCATCTCAGCCATTGTATCAAGTAGTTATAGATATGACACGAGCTGCAGCGCTTCATGATACGCGATTTTCTCCAGTGCAAAGTAGCGAGTTGCCAAATATTGATATTGCAATTTCTGTGTTAACGCAGCCACATACTATTCGTTCATATAAAGATATTATTTTGGGTACTGATGGGATTATTTTAAAACATGAAAATCATCAAGCTGTGTATTTGCCACACGTTGCAAGTGAACAAGGTTGGAATCTTGAGCAAACGTTATCATCACTGAGTGAAAAAGCAGGGCTTGATAAAAATGGATGGAAAGATAATCAAACGAAGTTTGACGTTTTTCAGGCAATAGAAATAGGTCATAAAGTCTAAAAAAAGGATTTGATATGAAGCGGATGTTATTGGTGGTATGTTTGCTTGTGAGTAGTCAGCAAACGGTTTTTTCTGATTGGAAGTTGGGTAAAATTTATAACAATTCTGATCTTACACTTGATTCTGCTTGGAGGCATAAAAATACTGGACAAAAACGATCTATTCCTGCCATTACGGCTAAAATAAAACCATCATTAAAAATTATTGATATAAATTATACGATTTCTCAAAAATTGGGAACTATTTCAATTTCAGCACATTATAAGAATCAATTCTATGATATTTTCTTTGATAGGCATCCTACTCATTCACTGCAATGGCAAAGGTCGAAAACTCAAGCAAATGATAAAAGTTGTTCGATAGAGGATGGTTCTCATTGTGCTCGTGTTTGGATGAAATTGGCTGATGGAAAAGATGCAGCAGCATCTTTTGGGTATGATGATATATCAGATGAACCAATGATTACGCTTGATGTAACTATTCAGGGCAAAAATGGATCTTATAGTTTGTTTTTGGCAGAGCCTAATGAATAAAATAGCTTATTAGAGATTGATATGTTGCTTTTAAATAAATAGGTTTGATACCTTGAAACCAAAAATATTCTTATTTTTGTATGAGGGTATATGTATGAAAATTTTCAAGGTTATGATGATTTTAGTTCTTACTGTAGCATCTGAGCAATTGCAGTCAGGTGCATTTTTGTGGGAATATCGTAATGGTGCAGATAGATCATGCTGTTTGTGTATTGCAGGCGCTGATATTTGCAATCCCAATGTTCCATGTACCAGGCATTTGTATACCGATCTTACCGGCATTTTAGATTATATTAATCGATTACTTTCAACAGAGAAGGGTAGTACTTTTTCATACAATACATTATTGCAACAAGCTCAAATCTACATTAATCATGTTTTATATTCTAGAATTTCTTTGTCATATCGTTTTGATCGATATCAGCAACATCCTGTAAAATTTTTACATGAAATAGAAGTAAGTAAATCGGAAAAATCAGGAAAAACATCCACAACAACTACTGCAACAACTGACAAAGCAAAAGATGCTGAAAAAATGATTAAATATTTAGCAAGTTTAGGTTTGATTCGCCCATTGAAATAAAAAATAAATACTTTAAAAAATGAGAGAAAAAATGAAAAAACAGAAAAGCAGTACTTTTTTATTGTGCGGTGTTTTTGCAATGTCTTTGCAAGCATTTGATCCTGACTATGATTATAGTAAATCAATTGAACAAAATAAAGCACGAGTAGATGCAAAAAAACAACAAGAAGCTATTTTAAGACAGAAACAAGAAGCTGATCGAATTGAAGCTACGCAAAAACAAACTGAGTTAGAAGAGCGACAACGGAAAAATCGAGAGGATGCTGAAGAAATTAGATTGCGAAGAGAAGGCAAGCCTGTTCCGACAAGAATAAGTGATAAACCTTTTGTACCATTTTGGTTGAGAGATTCTAAAAATGCAGAATCTGTAACTGTTAAAGTTCCCGAAAAAAGTGTAGGTGATCAATTGATAGATAGCAGTAATGAATTTTTTAATGCAAAAGAAATTAATGAAAAAGAATCTTTAGCAAAAAAATTATTAAAATTACCTGAAGATGAAAATTTAACAGCGCAAAGGATTACAAGTGCATTTAACAGACAAGTAATGCAATTGCGTAAAAATGTAGAAGATTTTAGCACTCAAGAATTAGTTCAAAATAGAATTGATCAAGCTCGTCAATTTTTGATAGGCCGATTAGATGCAACTAAAACTAAAACTATTCAAAGTAGTAGTTTTGAGACCTTAACAAAGCCTGTTAAGTCAGATAGATCGCAGACTGTTGAAAATCAATCAGTTGAAGATAATAAACTAGTTCAAGATAATAAAATGATTAAAAATAAAAGATTTTTAGATGAAGCAGGTGAATTTTTAGGCAAGTATAGCCGTAAAATAAGTCGATGGTGGTCATCATGGGGAGAGCAGCGGGAAAAAAATTATGTTAATACAATTATTACACAAGTTTTAGATGATAAAGAGAGTCCCGACATATTTAACAATGAAGAAATCCAAACAAATTTACAAAAAATGATTAATGAGGGAAAAACATTAAAAGAAAAACAGGAAATTAGGCAAATAATGAAATCTGAAATAAAAAAAATAGTAGATGAACGAAATATAGGTTTGCCAGCTGCAAGCAAAGAAAAGATTGGAAAAATTGCTTCACAATTGATAATTGCTATAGACCCAAAAGTGGTTGAGCCGCCTATTTCAAATGCACAAAATGAAAATGAAGTTACTGATTCTGGCTGGTAGAAGCTTTTGAAAATTAATTTTAGAGGAAGTGAAAATGAAAAAACAAATAAGTCTTTTATTCTTATGTAATTTTTTTGTAACAGGGTTGGTGCAAGCCCCTTTTGATGGTGAAGCTCCAAAGTTTGATTATGGGGAATATCATGAACCTACGCAGGCAGACATTGAAGAGCACGAGCGACAGCAACGAGAAGCTCAAGAAGTTGCACGACAAAAAGAAATTGAGCGACAACAGCAAGAACGTGAAGAGCTTGCTAGAAAAGCTGAGCTTGATGCTATAGCAACACGAAATAGAATTATAAAACAACAGGAAGAAGAAGCATTGCAAGCTGCTGCAAGAGCCAGAGAACCTGAAATGTATGAAAAAGCTAAAACGTTTGACTATTCATTTGACGATGAAGAACATGAAGAACAAGGAGTAGCTAGGTCGACAACTCCTACTGTATCAGCTAGTGTGTTTAAACGTATTGTACAGCCTCAAGCTCCAAAGCCAGCATTAGATGAAGGTATAGCAATAGATGCTGATTTTGCAGAAAAAATGTCAGCTGATGATATAAACAAAATCAATGAGAAATATAAAAAATTAAATGATACACAACGAGAAGTATTTGTAAAAAATATTAATCGACTTGTTAAAGATCATGACTCTACTCTTCTTGATGTGTCAGATATTATTACCTTTGCCTATGACGATGCTGAAAAATCTAAATCAACGTGGACCTTTAAATCATTGAAAAATAGATTTTCGCGTATATGGACGAGATTCACCAAAGCTGAAGATGACTATTTTGATTTAGTACTTAAACAAGCTAAAGATGGTGACTTAGATAGTAAGGAATTGTTAACAAGCAGGGAATGGTTTAAAGAGGAAGCTAAAAAAGATTTAAAACAATTGAATTTGACTGAAAAACGAAAATTTTTAAAATCAATTCAAGATAAAGCAAATAAAATTGTGCAAAAAATAACTAAAAGTTATATACAAACGCCTGAAGAAGCAGAGCAAAGTAATCCTGCCCAATCGCGTTTAAAATCAAAACAACAAACCGAATTCACTAAACAATTTAAAAAAAGTTGTGCCGAATTAATTCAGACTTTAACTGATACGATGTTGGATAAGGTTAAAGGACAAAAAATTCTAACTGTGTGGGATCGTGAAAATTATAATTTGATACTAGATATAGTTGAGTTAGATAAAGAATCATTTAATCTTAAAGATCCTATGCTTGACCAGGTAAACACAGTTATAAGCAGTCTTTCAGAAAAACCGAAGCATTCATTAACTATTCCTGAATTCAAAACTCAAGTTGCTTTGGATATGATTGATTTTTATCTTAGCCCATATAATGTGTCGCATAGGTCTGCTGATATGAGATCGGCAATAGAAGCTGTCCCAAAAAATATAAAAAATCCAGATGACATATTGAAAAATATTATTGAAAGAGTTCAAAAGAATTGCAAATCACTTGCTGATGAGATTCCTGAATATAGAGATGCATTTAATAAACAAATATCAGATATCGTTACGAAAAGATTTAACGAATATAGAGCAATACATGGTTCATTAGATTAATAAAAAAATAATGCAAATGGAGAGTTATATGAAAAAATTGTTATTGACTTTATTGACAATGTTTGCCTGTTTTTCCGTTCAGGCAATTAATATAAAACTACTTAAAGGAACGCACACGATTGTTCCAGCAGATTATAGTCCTGCCATGGGGTTATCATTTTTGGAGTGGGGTGTAGCTGAACAATGGTATAAACTCAGCGGAAGAATTCAGGCTGCGCAATTGAAAGAAGTTTTAGAAAAAAATTCAGAAGCATTATCGCAGAATTTAGAGATTGCAGAATTGATTGCTAACATGCCAAAAAATAATGCTACAGAAAATTTAATCATGTCCATGTTTCATATAGCTGGTGGAACATTTATTTTGACAAATGCTGATGGAAATCCCGTAAAATATTTAGAACCACATCATATTGGAAAAATTTTAAAAGTTGTTCAAAAATGGAAAGCAGCTCTTTTAGATTCAGACATATTAAAAACTTTACAACAAGACAATTCAGCAAAAAAAGTTGATTATCAAGTAATCATACAAGCTTTACAAAAAGAAACATCGAAATTAAATGCCGAAATTTTAAAAGCAAAAAAAGCATCTAAGAATGAAGACGCTGAAGCATTGCAAGCAACATTGAAAATTAAAAATGCAGAACTGGTTAAGACTCAAAATTTGCTTAAGAAATTGGTAGATTCTTCATCCAAAGATTTTGTAGCACAAACGCTACAACAAGAATTATATGATCTGTGTATGAGTTTTCAATTAAAAAATGGATCTAGTCAGCAATTATTTCAAGAAAAAAATTGGAAAGATTTTGTAACTTCTCTTGCTGGATCTCTACAGGAATCCGTAGGAGATAGTCGTCTATATGCTGATAATACTCCTGAAGGTATTTTACTTGGTTTTATGCTTACAAAATCTAATACACGGCAAGATTTGCAAGATTATTTTAAAGGCTTTTTAGATGATGAGACTTTTACTTTGCCATCAGATGAAGAATATACAGATAAAGATATTGCCGATATTGTTGCATCAAAAACAAATGCTTCAGATTTTGAACAATTTGCAGATTTACTTTCGGCTTATACGTATAAAGAATTATATCAATCTCAGTTGCCTAAGATGACATCAAATAAAACTGTCGATTATAAAGGTATAACCTTTGCTGATTGTGTAGATACTGTGATTCGTATGCTTGCAAATATTGTAACATATAAAGAATCGCAGGCCAAAGTTGGAGTGGTACCTGAAGGTTTAAAATTAAATCCTGTTGTTAAAAATTTTTATCAATCAGAAAATAGTCCTAACTCCAAGTCAGCAGAAGTTGCACATAGTGGTGTACATCAAGCATGGGCGCAAGTCATAGAGAATGTACCGGGGTGTATTTATAAAAATATTGGCAATGGAAAAGTAAATAATATGGGGCCGGAGAGTCCTAATAATATTTCTATAACAGCATTACAAGGTATTGATGGAGTAATGCCAATTGATCAATCTTTTACGTATACTCAATCAGGAAAAATTGAAATAAATGGTGTAGAGTATGAGCCCTATTCTTTAAATCTTGATAATAAAACTTATGTCTTAGCGAAAAAAAATGTGGGAGATAAAACTTATTTGCTTGTGCCAAAAGACTCAGAACTTGTTTGTTGTGAACTGAGATCTAATATTTTAAATATAGTTACCGGATTGAATCATGTATTTGATTTAGGTCTTTACTCAAACTTTGAACAAATTTTTGAACCTGATTTTGCATCAAAGAATTTTAAAATTATATGTGAAAAGTTTCATTGGGACCCTCAAATTGATATATCAACTTTGGATAAATCGGGCGATCTTGTTATTCCCATTAAAACTTCTCAAGGTGAATTTTCTATTAATATAGCTAAAAGTCATGGATTTATTTCGGTTAAAGAAACTGAAAAATTACCGGTACAAATTGAGATACCGCAAACAACACATGAGCCAATAGTTGCAGCGGTAGTTGCTTTAGGTATTAAGCATATAAAAGATTTACCTGCAAATTTACAAAAAACATATTTGTATAAAGATGTAGCAGTTTTAAACTTGAATGAACGATATAGTGTCATTCGTAAAATATCTTCTAAAACAGATTTAACTGATATTGAAAAAAATTATCTTAAATCCTTAATGTTAAGTTTTATTTTTGAGCCAGATGCACAATATCTTAAAAAAATAATTCAATATAATACTTATGAATTAAAAAAAATAGGGTTATTGGATTTTGGTATTGAACTTGCGCACATGCATGATCTTACGTATAAATCAACTATTTTCTTAGAAGTATTACCTGAGCTCATTAAAGTTAAAGAAATGACACTAGAACAAGGATTATCATTGATAGAAAAGGGTCTTAATAATCAAAATGAAGCATGGATCAGTGAGAGAATATTTCGAGTAATAATAAAGGACGGATTGATTGGTGCAAATGATGTTGATATTCTTTTGCCATTCCTTGAAAATTTGATGAGTAGCTCTGATTTCAATGTTCTATATTCAGCACAACAAATGATGACACATGTATTAGATAAAGGTTTAATAACATCAGAGCAACTATTGCCATTTATTGAAAAGAATATGAGTAGCTCAGATTTCACAGAGATACAAAAAGGATCAAATCTTATGAAAGATTTAATCAATAAAGGATTAATAACATTAGATCAAATATTGCCATTTATTGAAAAAAATATGGACAACTCAGAGTTCAATGTAAGATATGGCATTATGGATGTACTTACTAGTTTAACTGATAAAAAAATGATAACTCAATCTGAAATTGAACGTTTGAAAAATTTAGCAACAGATGATTATTTTAAACAACAATTGGAAGAATTGCAGTCACGTGCTGTTTCTGATTTTGAAAAAAAATTGAAAGGATTAAATTCTTTGATTGCATCTAAAAAAATGACCATAGAACAAGGATTATCATTGATTGAAAACGGATTAAGTAATTCAAATAAATCTATTCGCACTCAAATTATAGATGCAACTATGAATTTAGTTAATAAAAATTTGATTGAATCTGATCAGGTGCCTCAATTATTGAGCTTGATTGAAAAAATGATGATACATCCAGATCTGCAATATGGCGGCATGTCTTTACTTAACTCTTTAATTAATAAAGATTTGGTCGTGTCTAATCAAATTCCTGAGATATTGCCATTGCTTGAACAAGGTTTAAAGATAGCAAATGGACTTGTGGTTGCTTCAACAATTTATACAGTTTCAAGTTTAGTTGATAAAAAAATGTTAACACAATCTGAAGTTGAACATTTGAAAAATGTAGCAATAGATAATGTTTATAAGCAAAAATTGGAAGAATTAAAATTACGTGCTCCAGTTTCAGTAGAAGGCAGAAAAGTAGAAATTGTTAAGCCTGTACATACAATTTCAAAAGGCCAAAGAAGAGAGATAGTACAACGAATGAAAAAGGCAAGAATACAACCAGAGCAACAAAAAGAAGAACAACAGCTTATTCAAGAAAAAGAACGAGAAGAACAAAGATATCAACAATTCATGCAAGAACAACATGAACGACAAGATGAACAAGATCAAGAGATAAGTAGTATGCATGAAACCCAATTAAAACCTGGGCTCGCTCTTCGTTAATTGATTATTTTTAAACAATTTCAAATCTTATTTGGTCCTTTCATGAATCAAAATGCTGGCAAAACTTGCAAATATTGCTGTATGACTTGAATCTAGAAAAGATAATTTTTTGGGAGAGATTGGTAATGAAAAAAATAATATTGAGTTTGGTGTTCATGCTTAATTATTTTTCTGTTCAAGCGATTAACATTAAATTGTTGAAAGGAACACATACGATTGTTCCAGCAGATTATAGTCCTGTTATGGGACTTTCATTTTTAGAATGGGGTATAGCAGAGCAGTTGTATCGATTAAGTCCAAAATTTCAAAATAAGCAATTAGCAGAAGCTTTAGAGAAAAATCCAAAAGCTGCATCTAAAAATCCTGAATTGGCAAGAATTGTTCAAACAATGGAATCTAAAAAAAATAGTGCAACAGAAAATCTTGTGATGGAAATGTATCATATTGTTCGTGGATCTTTTAAAAGAACGAATGCCCCGGATAATCCAGTTCGTTTGCTCAAGCCACATCATATGGGTGAGATACTCAAGATTATTCAAGATGGTATCAAGCAATTGCAAGATAGGGATTCTTTGAGTCAACAACAAGCAGCTGAAAAAGCTGGGATAGATGTAAAACTTGCAGCATTAACAAAAGAAAATAATAGAATTAGTGGGCTGATCAGTAGAACTCAGGCCGAGATGAAAACAGAAATTGATCCTGCTGCCAAAAAAGCATTAGAAGATTTAGTATCATTGTATCAAAAACAGATAGAAGATCTTAAAGTGCAGCGAAAAACACTGGAAGAAACTGTAAAATTAGCAGAAAGTAAAAATCTACAAGATTATATGCATGGAAAAATGAAATTTCAATTACTTACTATGCTCAACAACCTTGGATTTAAAAATGATAAAGGTAAAGTTCTGAAATGGAATAGCTTTGTTGATGCAATCGTTGGATCTTTAAAAGAATCAATAGGACAAGACGCATTATATACTCCAAATACAACGCAAGATTTATTGTTGAGTTATGTATTGGTTAAATCGGACACGAGAGATGATTTACAAGAATATTTTAGGGGATTTTTAGGAAATGATTCATTTTTATTATCGCCGGAAGAATATAGTTCGGAAAATATAAATCAGATTTTGGCAACAAAAACTGATGCAAGTAGATTTGAAGAGTTTGCAGATCTACTTTGCGCATATACCTACAAAGAAAAATATGATTCTAGTTTTCCCAAGATAGTTGATAACAAAGAAGTAATATTTAAAGGGATATTTTTTGCGGATTGTATGGATACAACCATGCGTATGCTTGCAAATATTGGCACATATAAGCCTTCTTTGGGTAAGGTTGGTGTAGTGCCAGAAGGACTTAGTCTAAATCCAGTGGTTGAACATTTCTATCATTCAGAAAATGGACTGTGTGCACAATCTGCAGAAGTTGGCAATGGAAAAGTGCATCAGGCATGGGCTCAAGCGATAGAAAATGTTCCTGGGTGCGTATATACACAAATAGGAACAGGACCACAAGATGCTATGGATGTAGCAAATATTTGTGATGGAGTTATTCCAACAGGGAGTCTATTTACTACTACAGCAGAAGGAAAAATAGCAATAGATGGGGCACTGTATGAACCGTATCAATTACAACTTGGTACTAAAACATATACGTTAGCGCAAAAAAAGGTAGGAGAAGTTACCTATTTGTTGGTACCAAAAGACTCAGAACTTGTTTGTTGTGAGATGATGCCAAATAATTTAAATATTGTTACTGGATTGGATTATATTTTTAATTTACATCTGTATTCAAATATCAATGAGTTATTTGAACCTGATTTTGTATCAAAAAATTTTTCAAAAATATGTGAAAAATTAGGTTGGCAGCCTCAAATTGGCATAGCAGAGCTTGATAAATTAGGATCTATTGATATTCCCATTGATACTGCAGCTGGTAAGTTTTTTATTCATGTATTTTATAAAGGGCATGGATATGTTACGGTTGAAGATATTGCAAAATTACATATTGCTCTTGAAGTTCCTGAAACAACACATGAGTCAACTGTTGCAGCAATAGTGGCAGTAGGATTTAAAAAGATAACTGATCTTCCTGCTGAATTACAAACAGATTTTTTATATAAAGATGTACCTGTTTTAAATAATGATCAGCGATTGAATGTGCTTGGCCAAATGATTCAAGATAAAAATAATGTTAGTGAAATAAGTCAAAATTACATACGGTCTTTAATTGTAAGTTTTAGTTTTGTTGAAGATACTGCATATTTAGAAAGAATGGTTGAGGATTTTGGATCTATTTTAAAACAAAGAGGATTGAGTGATTTTGTAGTAACAGTTTTA
>DATIJN010000058.1:0-3157 GCA_035478615.1 Saccharimonadales bacterium (SeqCode) | reverse complement strand
GGCAGCTGAACCACGTGAACATCCGTATAAAATAACTGATTCTTGAGCAGGTATTTTAGCCATTGTTTTGCAAATAGCTGTAATATCGGCTCTTTGGCCCATATACATAGCATTTCTATTGACGGTCTTGCCAAAAAGTTTGCTAATTTGACCTATAATTCCATTAAGACTAAAGTCTGATGGTGTTTTGCTGTCAGGAAATCGTACAGCAGATGCTTTAGGAGTAGCAATTGCCTTTTGAAATCTTTTTATTTGAGTAGGCCCATCAACAATTCCATGTGCAAAAACAGTGCCATGTGAGCCATAGGAGAGGAAATGAGTAAAAAAAGAGAGAAATATAAGTAATTTTTTCATAGAATTTTTCCCATTTTATAAGCCTTTTTAAGGTATTTATAGGGTATCAAAAATCAAGAAAAGTTACAAAAGGGTGAGGTTATAATGGTTTTAAAAAATTTGTTAAATTTTCATGAAAGGTTAAATATGAAATATATATTTTTTAGCTTATTGTGTTTATTAATCTGCAAGCATATATATCCTTGCCAGTATGAAGATAGTTTGCAAACAAAATCTGATGAAATATCGTCGTATAATTCATTAAAGTGTGATTCAATCGATCTACAGGATTGTCCAATTGATGACTCAGTACAACAGCATCAAGCTACTTTTTTAGAAATTGATGCCGAAATTACTTCATTTAATCGAAAAATTTCACAGTTTAAGCATTATAAAAATGCTAGTTCTCATCAGATTCGTAAATATTTTATGCCGGAATTTAAGGCACTTTGTGATAAAGTTCGTAGATTTCAAGAGCAAGAGTTGCAAATATCACATGCAGACACACAAGAACCGCTTGATAGTGAATTAGTACAAGCTCTTGCGGCAGTAGCAATCATTCAAGATTTAGACAAGGATAATATTCCCAGTCCCATCAGCTGTTCTCTATCTCGTTGCGCTAAACCAGCAGTAACTGCTTTAGTGCAAGAAGACAGCAGCTCAAGTGATGCAAGTTTGTGTTTAGTGCCCACTATTGCAGCTCCATCTTTACAATATAGTTCTTTATCGCAAGGTGAATCTAAGGAAACTGGGTGGCCGATAATGCAAAAATCACATTCTCACACATTGCCTGGTATTTTAGGAATAATGGAATGTATGCAGTGTAAGGGTGTGGATGATAGTAATTTACAAGATTGCCAAGATTTTGCTGATCAATAAAGTATTTTAAATATGGTATACTTATGTAAGCAAGCATGAATGATAGATTTTTAAAGGACGTTTCATGAGTTTATTTAAATTACATTTACCATTTAAACCAGCTGGTGATCAAGAGGCTGCGATTAAAAAACTTGAGCATCATGAAGGTAAAAAATCTACATTGCTTGGCGTTACGGGTTCTGGAAAAACTTTTACTATTGCAAACGTGATTGCAAAGCAAGACAAACCTGTTATCGTACTTTCTCCAAATAAAACATTGGCAGCTCAACTGTATGAGGAATTCAGTCTTTTCTTTCCTGAAAATAAAGTCTGCTATTTTGTGAGTTATTACGATTATTATCAACCAGAATCTTATGTAGCTGCAAAAGATATGTATATTCCCAAAGAAACAAAAGTTAATCCCGAAATTGAGCGACTGCGCATTGAAACTATTGCAAGTCTTATGCAAAGGCGAGATGTTATTATTATCGCATCAGTATCATGTATTTATTCTTTGGGAAATCCTTATGAATACGCGCAGCAAGCACTTGCTTTAAAAGTTGGCCAAACAATTAATCGTCGCGAAGTATTATCAAAATTAGTTTTCATGCAATATAACCGTAATGATATTGATAGAAAAAGTGGAACATTTGCTGTGCATGGCAATGTGATAGAAGTATGTGTTCCGTATGAAAAAAGTCTAAAATTGCGTATCGAACTTTTTGGGGATGAAGTAGAAGGACTTTCTTGGGTCGATAAACAGAACAATAATGTTGTAGAAGCATTTAATAATACCGTTATTTTTCCTGCAAAAAATTTTGTTACGTCGCAAGTTGTAAAGGAACGAGCAATAGTTGCAATTGAACAAGAATTAACTGATTATTTGCCGCATGTATCAAATCCTTTATTTGCAGAACGTTTGCAACGACGTGTTATGCATGATTTGGAAATGATTGAACAAACTGGTTCTTGCCCTGGTATTGAAAATTATTCAGTCTATTTTGATGGAAGGCAGCTAGGTCAACCACCATTTTGTCTTTTTGATTTTTTTAAACAAGATGATTTTTTATTAGTTATTGATGAATCGCATATAGCTATTCCTCAAATTTCAGGAATGTATCATGGTGATCGCGTCAGAAAACAATCATTAATAGATTTTGGATTTAGGTTACCATCAGCATTAGACAATCGGCCGTTAAAATTTAAAGAAGTTGAAAAGTTTTTTACCAATACTATTTTTGTATCAGCAACTCCTGGATCATATGAACTTGAACATAGTGATCAAATTGTTGAACAAGTTATTCGTCCAACAGGATTACTTGATCCTGTGCTTGAAATTCATCCACGTAAAGATCAAGTTACTGATTTAATTGCTCAAATTAAAGCAACAACTCAAAAAGGTTTCCGCAGTCTTATCACTGTTTTGACCAAAAAAATGGCAGAAGAGCTTGCAAGTTTCTTGGAAGAAAAAGGCATTAAGGTATGTTATTTACATAGTGATTTAAAAACGCCACAACGAACTGAAATTTTGCAAAAATTGCGCGTAGGCGTGTTTGATTGTATTGTTGGTGTTAATTTACTTCGAGAAGGAATTGATTTGCCTGAAGTTGCTTTTGTAGCAATTATGGATGCAGACATTGAAGGTTTCTTGCGCGATAAAAAATCACTTATTCAAATCATAGGACGCGCTGCTCGAAATACGCAAAGTGTTGTCAGATTATACGCCGATAAAATAACTGATTCTATGCAATATGCTCTTAATGAAACTGCACGTCGCAGAAGCTTGCAGGAAGCATACAATAAACAATGGGGTATTACTCCAAAAACAGTAATTCGAGAAGTTGTCACTTCTATTTCAAAAGCTGCTCTTGATTTAACAAGACCAGAAAAAAAAGGATCAGGTTCAACTCGCAAATCTAAATCCACGATGCAGAAATTATCAGCTCAAGAAATTCAAGAACTTATT
>DATIJN010000057.1:0-18822 GCA_035478615.1 Saccharimonadales bacterium (SeqCode) | reverse complement strand
GGTTGCAAACTTGGTGTATACAAAGATTTCATAATCAAACCTTTACCAGGCAATTTGTACGTTCGTCCAAATAACGTATAAGAAAGCAATCCATCAAGGCATCGATCCATACAATCAGTACTCGATTCAAATGGACTATCTAAAATCAATGCATCAAAAAGATTTTGATAATGTCCCTGCGACATTAAAAGAGCTGCAGCGCCCATAGAAAACCCAAATCCAATAATAGGTTTATTTTTTAAAAGTGGATGCGATTTTACGAATTGTACCGCGCCATACACATCATGCATTTCATCGCGACCAATTGTTGATTCTTGATCACTGATCAATTCACCATGAGCTCTAAAATCAAATGCCAAAACATTAAAATGAGAAAAATATGTTTTAAAGAAAAATGCTTCATGCTTTGAATGCGTATATCCATGGCAAATAATAACTGTTCCAACTGCATTTGGCCGTAAAGCTAGAAAACCATTTCTCATGAATGTTTTATCAGATGAATCATTTTCTTTTACCGGAAATGTTACCTTTTCTACCTTTAATGCAAGCATATTTTCTTTGGTCTTTGCAAGATGTTTAACGTATGCTTGAAATTCAGCAGCAACATTTTCAGGGGTCATGGTAGAAACGCAATCAGATTCTGATGCAGTCGCTTTTGAATTTTCCACTTGTGGCATTGCCACTTCTGGCATTGCTAATTCTGGTATTACTGGCGTTGACACTTCTGATGCTGCCAATTCTGACGCTGTTTGGATAGGAGTAATTGATGCTTCTTGAGCGCATATCAGCCTCAAAAAACATAGCAAACTAAAAATTATATATATTTTTATGTAGCGCATGCTACTCCCCCCCACTTGATAAAACTGCATTGTTAACAGTTTTATAGTAACAAAAGGGAGTTTTTCATTGCAACTTTTTTAAAAAATTTTATAAAAATTTCTTAACATATTCCAAAAGTTCTACTTTAGTCATGAAATCCTGAGTCATATCCATAAACTTACCATCCTTGAAAATGAGCAGTGATGGCACCTTTTTGATTTTAATATCATGATTCCAGTGAAGAATTTTATGAATCGGACTATTATTGACAAAAAGCACTTTATATATTTTAACCTGACCTGATAATTTATGAGCAACAGCTTCCAGTGAAGGAATCATGCGAACGCACGTTGGGCAATTTGTGCCATAAAAATCAAGAATCACCACACCTTTAGCATTTAAAACTAAATCATTGAGTTCTTTTTTCTCAGAAATTTCTATCATTTCTGTTTTTTCATCGGAGAAATTTTCAAAGAATTTTTTATCTAACTGCTCGCCAATTTCAGCAGTAAATCCTAACGAATATAAAAATGATGTGGCATCAAGCGCAGCTTTAACACCTTCACCAGCTGCTACAATTGCCTGCCTATACGAAGAATCTTGAATCTCACCAGCAGCAAAAACACCCCTGAGCGAGCATTCTTGTGTTCTGCCATTCATAACGAGATAGCCATTTTCATCAAGCTCAATAGCTCCACCTTTTAAAAGCTTATTATTGGGATCATGACCAATAGCCAAAAATACGCCATCAATCGACCTACGCTGCGTTTTCTTTTCTTTATTGTCGTACACGTCAATTGCTACTACTTCACCTTTTTCACCATACACTGCAGTAATTTCTTTGTTATATTCAACACTTGCATTTGGATATGAGAAAACTCGTTTTTGCATTGCAACAGCTGCACGCATTGCCTCTTTTCGCACAAGCATCGTTACTTTTTTTACATGCGGTGCTAATTCAAATATCATCTCGCAAGCACTATCTCCACCACCAGCAATCACAACTTCTTTGCCTTTAAAGAATGGAGCATCACATACCGCGCACGTCGTCACCCCTTTACCCCAAAATTCACGCTCTCCAGGAATATTAAGGCCACGAGGAGTTGCTCCGGTAGCTACAATAACTGACATAGCTTTAAAACGACGACCCTCTTCTGTTTCCAATGCAAAAGGCCACTGTGAAAAATCAATTTTTGAAACGGCATCGTTAATAATAGTTGCGCCAAAGGATTGAGCTTGTTTTTTAATATCATCCATAAGCTCTGAACCTAAAACTCGTGTGCGTCCAGGCCAATTTTCGATATACGTTGTTTGAGTTAATTGTCCGCAAGGAATGGGGCCAGCAAAAACGAATGCTTTCATACCAGCGCGCGCCATGTACAATGCAGCACTCAGTCCAGAAGGACCAGAACCAATGATAACAACAGGAATGACATTTTCTTGTTTAAGCGCATGCTGCAGGGCATATTCAATTTCAACTTTTGGTTTTTTTTCAACATTTTGCTTATTTAAACAAGCAACAAGGCATAAAATAGGTAATGCAATAAGGAAGACTTTAAACGTTTGGCCCATTAAAAAACTCCTTGTCTGAAAATTTAAAACTGTCTATCTAAACTGTACTGTATAGAGCTATGGTATAATTACAATACTTAAGCTCAAATTTGACAAATATGAAATAACCCAAATTTGACAAATATGCAAGTATAGATTAAAATTTTTACATCTGTATGTTAACAAAAAAAGCGACTATATCGTACAAAGCGATATATGAACTTACACAAATTGTACAACTTTTGTTAATTATCCCCCTTAAAGTTTTTTAGGTGTAACAAAATGACTCAATTTTTTAAAAGACATTTTCTTTCTATAACACTAATATCTCTTACCTGTCTATCAATTTTTGCAAATGATGTAAAAAATGCTCCAGACTCACAAAATGTGTCAGAGAATAATTCACTTATTCAACTACAAGAAGAAGCTCAAGCTGCCTATGAGCAAGAAATTTTTCAATCATGTATGTCACAAGCTCGCGCTCAAATGCAATCTGTTGGCTTTTGTCTGCAACAACTTTTACAAACAATTGAAGCACAAAAAATTCCTTTAACCAAAGAACAAAAGCTCGCTGTTACTCAAGAAATTGTTGTCATACAAAATTTCACAAAAGTTCTTCTTGAAAAGCTTTTTGTTTTAAATTCAAAAGATACACTCTTTGAAGTAATTATCATTAATAACGTGCTCATTGATTATCTTTTATCAGTCATAAAAAATGATATTACTCAAATTGAAGCAAGCAAAATTCATGAATGCCTTTTCAAAAAAGCAAAACAAGATTTATCACCAGAAGTTTTATTTGCTCTTGCTGAAAAGAATCAAGAAAACATCGCAAAATTAATTAATGCAACCGATAATGTTGGACTGCGTTGGTACAATCACGCATATCGCGGCATACAAAAATATAATCCTACATTGATTGCAAAAGGCGCACTTATAACTGCAGCTTCAGTTTTTGTTTTAGGTTATACTGCAGCTATGTTTGAAGAATGGTTGCCTGATAGTGTGATTGAGAATTCCATGTATAAAAAATTTGTAGGTCCTCGAACAAGATTTGCATCTGGCACAAAGGATACCTATAAAATTCCAGCACCAGGTGAGCAAACAACACCTATCCAAAAAATGTCTATAACTTTAGATACACTTCAAAATAAAGGTATTTTGAGTATCGGTACATTAATTGCATTAAGTTATAAAGATGTTCTAAGTACACTTTATAACGAACCTTTAAGCTGGTTAAAAACAAAAAGCACTAAAAAATTAGATGACATTAATAAAGTATTACTCGGCACAGCAAAACCAAACGTCAGCCATGATGGACAAGAAAAAGTATACTTTAAAGATATGGTTGGCAGTGAACATCTTGAAGAACTTGCAAAAAAAATCGCAAACTTCATGAAACATCCTGAACGATATGAACGCACACAACTTGAAGAACATCGTGGCATATTATTGTTTGGTCCTCCACAAACTGGAAAAACTCTTTTTGCAAAAGCTTTAAGAACACTTATTGCAGAAGAATTAGGCGATGAGAAAAAAGTAAGCTTTATAGATGCAAAAAAGATTTTAGATTCTACTAATTTCACTATTGAAGATATTTTCGCACATGCTGCGTACTATTCACCATGCATCATTTTCTTTGATGAAATTGATTTAGTTGGTGCGCATCGTGATAAAAATTCATGGTCTACTTCACAACTTTTAACGTGCATGCAAGGTATCGATGGCGCGTTAAAACAAGTCTTTGTTATCGGTGCAACAAACAGACCAGAACAACTTGATTTTGCGCTTAAAAAAGATGGTCGCTTTGGAAAAACAATTTATCTTGAATATCCAAAATATGAACATCGTAAAATATTCTTACAACAGCAACTTGCAAAACGAAGTGTTTCATTAAGCCCTGAATATGTTGATTGTATTGCGCAAGAAACTGATGGTTGTTCGTATAATGAGCTAAAACGAATCATTACTGAAGCATTAATTCAGTCATCTATTGAAATGCGTGCAGTATGTCAAAAAGATTTGGAAAAAGCGCTTGATACTGAAATCAGAAAAATGCAGCAAAGCAATACAATGTCTGATGAAGAAAAAAGAATTGTTGCAACCTATCAGGCTGGTAAAGCAGTTGCTCGACATATCTTAAAAACAAATCAAGAAGTTGTTAAAGTTACGGTAAATGCTGTCAACAAAGAACTTAAAACAGATGTTCCTTTTACGGTTAAAACTTCAACTGACGTTGCAACTGCTGAAAATGAAAATTTGGTTTCTACGAAAAAAGATACTCGAGTTAAACTTGGAGAAGTGTTTACCAAATCAAAAGCAAATCATAGCGAACTTCTCAGCGATGAAGAACAACGAAAAGAATGTTTAGCACTTCTTGCTGGAAATGCTACATTGCAACTTATGCTTAATAAATCGTACACTTCATGTAACAAACATGATCGTGCAGACGTTATGCAAATCATTTATAGCATGATTTCAAATGGTGAAAAAATTGATGAAAAAGTTAAAAATCAAGCAATTGCTCTTAAAGATCAATATGAAAAAGAAATTGCTCAAATGCTTGAACTTCATAAAGATTTGATCCAAAAAGTCATTGATATGTTGATGAATCAAAATACCATTGATCGTTATGAATGGAAAGCTTTAGTTGGTTAAAAAAACGGAAAAACAAATTTAATGCTGGATCCTCGGTCTACGACCAAGGATGACGGTATAAAGGAAGTTTTTAAATTATAGATAATTTAAAATCAAACTTAGCTAATAAAAAAAGTTTATTTCTTCATTCTGTCATCCTTGAGCTATGCTCGAGGATCCAGTAATCTATAAAATTCTATTTTAAATTGTTAAAAGAGCAGTGCTTTTATAAGTGCTGCTCTTTTTTATTTTGAATACAAAACATGCTTCCATTCAACGCAAGTCTGTGCGGTTGATGAGGTGAAAATTAATGAAAGTGTATTTTTTTGACCCAGTGGCAAGATTGGTCGACCGCTTGGAGTTACAGCTTCAAAGCGTACAAGATATACTGTTTTAAATTGGCTATATCTATTTGCAAAAAAGTGTCGATATTCAATAGGTAAATCAACACGTCGAATAGAATCAGGCAGATATTCATGAGCTCCAATTTTCAAACGCATATGCCATGTTGCATCTTTTTCACCCAGTATATCGTTGAGTTTTTGATATTCACCGGTAAACAATGATTTATTAGATTCATAATAATTTTCAGGTTGGGTACCAGCAACGTAAAATGAAATAAAATATCTATTTTCATTTAACATTCTCTGGCGCATGAGCGTTTCTTGTTCAGCAGTCATCCCACAACATTTTTTATGGTAATCAACAAACAGCATTCTAACGTAGTCTGTTAAAAACAACACATCAAATTCTGCAATCGTTGTAAATTTATGATATGCAATTGTTGAACGAAAATAAGGTTGAACATTTTCTACAATATCTTGTGAATGCTTGAGTGCCTGTTTAAAATTATTTCTACCCCAATTAATGATTTTGTTGCAACCGCTTAAAAGGACTATACACACAGTGAGAACACTTATACGTATCAAAGATTGTACTGTTAATCGCTTCATTTATTTCATCCTGCTTTTTTGTAATAGTGTGTTAAAATAACATGCATAACGTATATGAAAGATTTTTAATTGACAAGTACGTTTCATAAGAAAAACAAACTATGATTCAAAAAAATTTTATTTTTATTGCCCATCGTTATCTTTTTACCAAAAGTAAAGATGCCAGTATTAATTTTATGATTAGACTTTGCTTTATTGGTATTTTAATAGCGAGTTGTTCTTTAACGCTTGTTGTTTCAATCATGAATGGATTTGAACAAGCAACGTATCAAAAAATACAATCAATTTATCCAGATGTTATTATTGATGGTCATGGTCAGCAATTCGATATGGAAAACTTATCACCAATTCTTGAGCAATCGCAGTACAAAATTCAACATTTTGCCGCACAACAAATGAGCCAAGCTCTTATATACAATCCTGAAATATCACAGACTCCTACTATGATTTTTTTACGTGGAATTGATCCTGAAAAGGAATCTTTCATTAATAAATTAGACAGTAAAGTTACATGTCCTCAACATCATTCATTATTACAGCTTACAGCCGACAATCAAATTCTTATTGGTTATAAAATGGCGCAAGATTTAAACCTGTATGTTGCAGACACCGCTCGTATTTTATATTCAAATGATGAGCCTAGTGGATTACATGTGACATTTCAGCAAATAACAGTTCGCATTGGTGGTATTTTTAAAACAGGTGTTGAAGAATTTGATAATAACGTGATATTTTGCAATACGCTTTTTTTTGACCAATTATTTCCTGACCTTGGCATTGGGCAAGTACATATAAAATTACAACCACATAGCAATAGCGATGAAATTATTGCTACTTTAAAAAAACGATTACAGACTGATGTGTATTCATGGAAAGATTTATATCCAACATTAATTTCAGCATTAAAGTTGGAAAAATGGGCAATGTTTTTTATACTTATGCTCATTGTCTTTGTAGCAAGCATGAATATTATTTCACTTATATGTATGTTTGTAACTCATAAAAAACGAGATATTGCAACACTCATATGTCTTGGTATGCAAACATCATCAATTCGATACATTTTTATAACCATTAGTTTTATTATTTCTTCATGCGCAACCATAGCTGGTTTATTAATTGCATACATTTTGGGCAAGGTTGTACAACATTACCCATGTATACAATTACCTGATAATATTTATGATACACCGTATTTACCTATCAAACTTGAGCTAACTATTTTTTTTGCTATTTTTCTCATAACAATTATGTTAGGTTTTTTTGCAAGCGTTTTGGCAACGCGAAATATACATGGATTGCATATAATTGATACTTTAAAAAATGAATAATCATAAACCCTCCAGCCGTTGTCTGGTCACCCAAGATTTTGCTTAGGGCAGGGCCAGTCATAAAGTTGGAAAAAAAAGGAGTTCTTATATGAACAAAATGCATATTTTTTCAATCATGATCACATTTGGAACCATGATGGTTTTGACAGGATGTGATTGGTGTAGTTGTTGTAAAGTAAAAGAAAAAAAAGTAGTAGCAGTAGTACAAGAACCTCAAGCAAAAACAGTTGAACCAAAAATGCCACAGCCAAAAATGCCAGAACCAAAATCTCCATTAGCAATGGAACACCCAGCAACAATGCCTGAGCATCCTATGGTTGATCATCCAATGCCAATTCATTCCTTTGAACATAAACCACTTGCACCAGAATTGCCAGAGCCTAAACGAATTGCGATGGAAATGCCAAAAGAAGGTGAAATGCCAAAAGCTCCTGAACCGAAAATGATGCTTCCTGAACCAAAAATGATGCCAGAGCCCAAAGCTACAGTTCCAGAACTTCCTGAACCAAAAATGATGCCAGAACCAAAAGGTCCTGAAGCGCCAAAAGCTTAATGCAAAAAAAATGGAATTAATTTGATTTGGCAATAATACTTTACATTCATTAAAGTATAAAAATATTACCCATCCTCGTTTTCCTCGGGTTCGACCGGAGGATCCATGGTAATTAAATAATTCCTTTAAGTATTGATTTGTTCGGACAAAAATATTTTTAAAAAACTGGATCCTCTGGTTAAACCAAAGGAAAACGGTTGGTAGGTGTATATGGTTTTATATGGATATTTTTAGAACAAACCTATTGATCGATACTTTAAATTCATAAAAAAATAAGAACGTTTATCAAAATAAAAACGTTCTTATTTTTTAAAACAATTTTTTATTATTTTTTCTTATGCTGATGATGTCTAAAACGATCACGCCGTTCTTCTCGTTCTCTGCCCAGAGTGCTTTCTAAACGATTAATAGTTTGAGCGAATTTTGTTTTGATTTTGTTTCTAATTTTTGCAGATGCTTTCTTCATGGTTACTTACTCCCCTTTTTTATTAAAGTCCCATGCTACTCATGATATTGAAAGCACATAATTAAATTCAAGCTTTTTTTAAAAGATCGAGCAAAAAGAGAGCATATGTAAAAAATTCAACAAATGATCATTAATTATTTTTGTATCTTCTGGTTTTTCAAATATAAAAATACCTTGATTATCATATTTCATATTCCATGTGTGATACAAAGGATCATGCATATCTAAACGTTCTATTAACTCATATACTTTATCTTGTTCTGGTCCATCATTATGAATAACCAAAGACTTATCATTAATGGAGCGAACATTTTGATTAAAATCTGATTGTTTCATATGAGAGGTAAATTCTTTTTGTAGCTCCCAACTATTTTCTTGTTTGAAAGATTCTGGATGATGATATCCTGCAACACCTTTTAAACAAGAAAAATCTGGATTATTTACCAAATATGCTGCTTTATTAATATTAAATGCATCTTGAGAACAAAGATCATGAATAATGAATTCGGATAAATTTTCTAAATGGTGATTTTGCACCATGTTTTTTGAAAAGCCGCCCAATTTAACGAGCAATTCTTGTTCTTTATTTTTATTTTTTTTATAGTCCATGCCCTATCCTTAATTTTGAGCAAATTACTATTTCAATCAATATATAAGTTTTCTACCATACCGAAATAATAATAACAAATGATTATCTACTAAAATCGTACTTACCTGCTTTTGCTTCTTATGATTGCCTGAAAGATGATCTAAAATTTGTACGATTTTATAAGAGTGCTATACTGTGCCGGTGTTGTTATATAACGATTCAGACAAGTAATTAAAGAAAAATTATGATATACCTATCTTTCATCTTTTATTTTTTAATAGTACAAAGTTATAGTCTTGAAAGTAGAAATATTCGCCGACCTCTTGATACATCAGTTCCAATTATAACCGTAACTGCAACCGATCCGGAATTGCAAAAAAGCTGGAATATTGTTGCCAAAAATCCTACTCCTGAAAAAAAAGAATATCGTTTGAAAAGTAATTTTTTGCAATTAAGACCGATTAAAAAAGGATTTAATCAAGAATTTTTCAAAGAAGCATATCTGCCCTCAGGTGTTTTAGTTTTTCGAGATAAATCTGGTTTTGTCAACACAAGCATTCTTTCACAATTGGCTAATGAATTAGTAGAAGAAATTAAAACTGGACATCAAAAATTTACTCATTTCGATATTTTAAAGGATCGAGATTTTAATTACACAACACTCTCAGGTCTTATAGTTGCAAAATATAAGGATTATCCATTCGTCATCAAATTATCAATTGAACATCCTCATACCATGGTTCAACCATTTTCAAAAAGTTTTGAAACTGATTTTATTTTTATTTTAGGCGGCAATTTACGACATTTGAGTAATTTTACCAGAATTGAAAATCTCAAAAATATTAAAAGTATCTTACGATACAATCCAGCATTTGTTGATTCCATCGATTTTCCAAGAAAATGGTATTGGAAACCTAATGTATCTCATGACCTTAAAATTATATGGAGTTGCAATGGAGTAACCGATGAAATGTATTTACCAAGTGTGTATGCTACTATTTCTGATTTTATAAAAACAGATAAAATACAACCTCAACAAGAACTCAATAAAATTGCCATGAAAGTAGCGATAGATACTGGTTTTTTAATTGATCCACATGCTGGCAATTTCGTCATCGAGCAGGATACAGGCGGTGTTGTATTACTTGATACAGAAAATTTTCGCATGATGACTGGTATTGATCAATGTATGAAAGCTAAAAAATATTTTGCATGGTATGTAGAACTTGCAAATAATTGCCTTTATAAATACTTCATGAGAAGCAAACAGGAACGACTTGATCAATGTACTTTAGTTTAAACTAATTCATCTTCAATCATCTTTATCAGGTTTGAAAATTTTTCATCACGCAACCGATAATCTGTAATTCTTGCAATAGCATGCGTAATGGTTGTATGATCTTTTCGATCTAAAAACTCTCCAATTTCGCGTAATGATTTATCAGTATTTCGTTTCAGCAAATACATAGCCACTTGACGAGCATGGCTTACACCTTTACTGCGGTCCTTACTGCGTAAATCTTCCAAACTATATGAAAAATGTTTTTTAATATGCTGCAGTATATCTTTAAAATCAATTTTAGCAGGAGTTTGTTTAAATTCCGACTGCGCACCAAGTACTTTTTTAACCAAATCAATCGTAATATTTTGATTGGTTAGCGATGCATATGCCAAAACACGAATAAGACAGCCTTCCAATTCTCGAATACTATTGATATCTCGCTGTGCTATAACTTGTGCTACCTCATCTGAAAGTACTTCTCGTTGCATATAAGCTTTACGTTTTAAAATAGCAATCTTAGTTTGAACAGTTGGTAATTGAACATCAGCAATAAGTCCCCATTCTAAACGAGATTTTAAACGTTCTACCAGCCCGCCTAAATAACGAGGCAATACATCACATGAAAGAACTATTTGTTTATCAGATTCATATAAACTATTAAAAATATGGAAAAAAAGTTCCTGAGTTTGTTCTTTGTTAACCATAAATTGGATATCATCAATCAATAAAACATCAATATCTTTATATTTTGCTTGAAATTTAGGAACACTATCAAAACGAACAGCATTAATAAATTCTGTAATAAAACGATCTGTTGTTTGATATAAAACAACAACATTTGGATCTTTTTCCACAATTTCATTACCAATAGCATGAAGTAAATGCGTTTTTCCAAGTCCGCAACTACCATATAAAAATAAAGGGTTATACAATGACCCTGGTTTATTTGCTACAGCTTTGGCCGAAGCATAGGCAAATTGATTATTTTCCCCAACGACAAACGTATCAAATGTATAAGCTGGATTAAGCCTGCTTGAATACATATGATATCCAGGCATTTTTTTAACCAGTTCAAATTTTTTCTTTTTTTCAGCTGCCTGAGTTGCAGGAATAATTTTTGACAATTCTTGGGCGGTTGTATCTGATTGAGATACGGGTTGTTTGGAAACATCTCCGTGAACCACATCGGTTTGGTCAGTAACAGATTCTGCTGACAGTACAGAACCTAAGACAAAATGAATCGTAATTGTTTGAGTACCCAAAAGTCGCTTTAAATGCTTTGCAAAAAATTCTTTATAATTTGATTCAACCCAGTTTTTGACAAATAAATTAGGAGCTGAAAGATATAGTGCTCCAGTTGAAGCATCATAGCGAGAAATAGTAACAGCCTTAATCCACGTTTCAACAACGCGAGTGCCTACATCTTGCGCAATGATTTTTAAAAAGTCTTGCCAAATCTGATCATTGAGTACATTCATAAATTCTAATTCTTTTTTTAGGTGGTACGATAGGTACCTTTATAGGTATGCTACAAAAAAATGATCGTGTAAATCTGTTTGAGAGTTTAGCAAAAAAAGATAGTTTCCTATAGGAAAATTAACATAATATTTTTTTAAAATGTAAAAATAATACCTTAAAAACTATTATTATTTTATGCAGCTGCAATCGTAATCAAAATTTTCTTACCATCTACAATTTTTTTTATAAGCGTTCCTGATTGTTCAAACTCAACCCCTGATTTCTTTTGCTGCAAGGAGCTGGGTACATTGTTTATATCATCTGCAAACGTCGTATTTGGCATAAAATATCGATTATATGTTGTATCTTGACTTTGGGCAAAGCTTGCTGGAGCATACGTAATAATGGGATTTTCGTCTTGGAACGTTACAATAGTGGTAATATTTTTGGTACCACGAATTTCAACGGCATCAACGATTGTATTTAAGTATTTTTGACTACGTAACTGAACATCACTTTCACAAACCATGATATAATTACTTTGCATGATCGTTAACATCAATATGGTAAATTTTATACATTTTGGCATATTTTTATTCATAAAAACCCCCCTATTTTTGAGTCATTATAAGTAAACCTAAGGTACCTGAAATAAGCTATAAATAGCAATAAATCCATATTTTTTATATCAATTGATCCATTGGTGGCTTATTGTTTACCATAAAGATCATATATTTAATAGTTTTGCACCTCAGATAAAGCCTCTCCAGATCAACTTATCGGCAAGAACCCTTTAAAAGTACCAATACCCTCTTGCAGGCCTTAAATAGCTATGCTATAACTAATATATGCATATATTGCAGAATTCTAGAAAATCTGCATAAAAGCATCAAAAAGTTGATAGTCAAAAAAGCACTCAAAAAAAGATAGTAGTAATAGAGCAAAGACAGCAAAGTGCCTACAGCAAAGAAAAATAACGTAAAAACTTTTAAAAAGGTTCTATTATGAAAAACAAATTAATGTTCATCGGTCTTTCAATCTGTGCAGCAGGTTTAAACGCTTCTGAAGGCGTAAAAACTATGGAAGCAGCTCAAGATTTCGTAGCTCCTTCTAGATATGCACAATTCTTAACATCTACAAAAAATACATTTTCAAACGCAGCGACAAGAGCTCAAACTTTTGGTTCAGACTCTGTTAACTATCTTGGTGAAACAAGAGCTGTTAAATTCGTTGCTCCTTATGCTACAGCAACAAAAACTAAAGTTGCTAGCGTTGCTTCATCTGTAGCAAATACAGCTTCAAACGTTGGTTCAACAGTTGCAAACGCTGCTACAACTGCAGCTACATCTGTTAAAACTAATGCTGTAAAAGCTTGGAACGCTGAAATCTATGGTTACAAAAATGGTGGTAAAGTTGCTATTTCAACTGCTGCTGTTGTTGCAACTGTTGGTTTAACATATGCTGCTTACAAAAAAGGTCTTTTCGCAAGATTAAACCCTTTTGGTAAAGCTACTGTTGTACAAACTCCAGTAACTCAAGAAGTTCCTGCTGTTGAAACTTCAGCTCCTGAAATTTCAGTTGCTCAAGAAGTTACAATTGAACAAACTCCAGTTGTAGCTGAACAAACTTCAGTTGAACAAACTCCAGTTGTAGCGCAAGCTCCTGTAGTTGCAGCTCCGGTTGCAGGTTCAGTTGTTAAAGCAAAACCAATGGTACGTAAATATCGTACAAACTAATCTTACGATTTGAATTAATGCAAGATTAGCAATAATCTTGATCTAAAATAAAAACCGACTTTTCTGCAATCAGAAAGGTCGGTTTTTTTATGATAAATTTACTCATTATTTCTTTTTAACTACGATTGTTCCACGATCATTAAAATCAACAATTTTTTTTGTAATATGTTCAAAAACCATAAGTTCTGCATATGTTAAAAGACTTGGATGCAATTGCATGAGCGTGTGTATTGGTAATTCTATATCATTAAAACAATGAGCTTTGGGATACATATGATGTTTGGTGCGCAGCATGCTTAACTGCTTTTGTGTCAACCAACCTATCGGAATTTGGCACAACTGTTCAATAGTCATTCTTGATTCGCAGCGATCACGTCGTCGCATTTCAATTTCATTTTTTACGTCCATGACACAAAATGATACTTTTTTTGTGGCTTTTGCATCATACGTATTATTCTTATGTGCAATACTTGCATATGCAGTACCATAATAACAAAAGGCTATAAAAAATAATTGATATTTCATGATCAACCTCTCTATAACTCGTTAAAAAATATTGTCATACACTAGCTGATTGCAAAATATAATACAATGCATGGTGTATTAAAAACATTTTTCCTGAGTCATATACAATCTTTTTAATTCTGAAACTTTTGATATATCTCCCATCAAAACAAATCCTTTTAAGCATCCTTGGTGTACGTAAAGAATTTCAACATCTGAGTCACTGAGTTTATTAACTATTTTGGTAAATTCATTATTGGCCGTGCCCGCCATAGCCGAAGGCGACGGCTGGGCCGTGCCCGCCATAGCCAAAGGCGACGGCTGGGTGTCTCCACATGCATAAAAATCTTTGCCAAAAAAGTATGAATCACGCAGTCCCACTGCTCCTGGATATGTACGAGGATTTGGACTCAATGTTGTTGCTGCGCATAGTCCCTGCAACATAGCATCTGACCATGTCGTACTTCGTATTAATTTTTTAGTTACCATATCAGGTACTGCGCATACATCTCCTCCGGCCATGATTGAAGGAATGTTAGTCCTCATATGTTCATTAACAATAATTAAGCCATCTTGAGTTGTTATTCCTGCCTTTTGTGCAAGTTCTATATTCACTTGAGATCCTGCTGCAATGATTACCATATCTGCAAAAATAATTGATCCTGTTTCTAACTGCACACCACCTACCATTCCATTATTTTCATATATTTTTGCAGCGCGTCGACCTGTAAACAAAGCAACTCCTTGTGGTTGTACTTTGTCTGCTATCCAGGCAGCAACTTGATGGTCTACTTGCCCGGCAAGAATTGTTGGTGCAATTTCAATTAATCCCACTGCAACATGTAAAGAAATTAATGATGAAACAGCTTCAATGCCATTAAGTCCAGCTCCTATGACAAGAGCTGTTTTTACTTTTTTTTCATGAATATAATTTTTTATTTCATGCATATTTTGCAATGTATGAAATGTAAAAAGACCTGTGCTTGAAATATTTTGTGCAAACGATGGTAGAAGAGGTTTCGTTCCAATTCCTAAAAAAAGTTCATCATAAAAGAATTGCTGTGTATAAAGCGACTCATTAAGCTCTTCCTGGATTCCCGCCTTCGCGGGAATGACAAACAAAGGAATATTCTCCTCTCTTCCTCGTCCTCGGGCTTGACCCGGGGATCCAGTTCTTGTGTCAGCCTTATTAAATTCTGCTATACTAACAATTACTGTTTTGTTGGTCGTATCAATTGCAGTTACCCAACTGCCCAAATGCAGCGTAACATTGTTCTGTGCAAAATAATCTTGCGGTTTAAGAAATAGTTCTTTCTGCGTTTTTTCATCTGTTAAAAAATCTGCTAACAAACAACGATTGTAAGGAAAATCTTTTTCACCAGAAAAACAAATAATTTCACTTTCTTTGTCAAAAGATCGTAGTTTAACAACAAAGGAAACTGATGCTGCTGACATCCCCACAACGATGATTTTTTTCATGAATAAAACCTTTGGTGTCCAGAATGAAATTATTTTCGCTTATATTTAGCATACAAAACAAGCAGCGTTGAGTCTAGATTCTACGGTTTTGCAACCAATAAATCTATTATGTATAGCCAACTGGAGGTAAACCAGTATTTACACAAGCTGTATTAAAAATCCAAACTATATGCGGCACTGTTGCTGACGATCCTGTTAAATTTTGTATATTGCCAATTCCACTATTAGTAAATTTCTGATTACTAGAAGTACAATCAGTAATAACCTTGAAAATATCTGTCTTAATAATATCTGTACTGCTGCTTATATTAACTCCATTTGTAGCAGCACTACCAATGTTATTAGTAAACTCAACTTGACCTGATGTTATGACTATGCCAGTACCAAAGAAAATTCCATTACTACCAGCACTACTATTTTGATAAAAAATAACGCTGTCTGCAGTCATTGTTGTAGATAATGTAAGATCAATAGCAGCTGCACCAGTGGCGCTTGTATTGCTATTGTTATTAAATTCGATTGAATCTGCGGATAATGTACATGCTCTTAAAAAAACAGTTTGCACCGTTGGATTGGTAGATATATTGTTATCAAATTTTATGGTCATTGCCTGTATGGTTGTATTAGCAAGATTAACTGTAACGCCAAAACCAAATGTTGCAGGTGTATCATTATTATTAGTAAATAAAACAGTATTAGCTGTAATTCTAATATTAGTGCCAAGATCCATAGCAATTTGCGTAGTGTTTGCATTACAAATAAATGACTCAGCGGTTATTATCGTATTATCAGACAAAAAGACATATCCTCCTCCTGCTGATTGATAATTGGTAATGGTAATTGTGCCCTTAGAAATAATAGTCGTGTTACCTTCCACGTCAAAAAAATCTGTATCAGCGACACCAATGCATGTCATATCACCTACCACATTCAATGTCGTTGATGTAGCTGCCGGAAAAGAAGAAAGAGAACCATACAAAATCAAATCTCCATTAACAGTTAAGGAAGATCCATCATCAAGAGTTAAACTACCCTCAATAATGACATCAGATTCAATGGTAAGTGCATTACCTGTAACATAATATGGCGGAGTTGGATTGGTAGGATTTAAAGGCGTTCCGTTTAAAAGAATAGTTCCTGTTGCAGTTACTTCTACATCACCCACTAAATAGACCGCACTACCTGCTGCCCCAGTAACACCAGTAGCACCCGTAGATCCAGTAGATCCAGTTAAACCCGTTGCACCAGTAGATCCCGTAGCGCCAGTTGAACCAGTATCGCCCGTTGCACCAGTAGATCCCGTAGCGCCAGTTACACCAGTAGCACCAGTTGAACCAGTTGAACCAGTTAAACCTGTTGCTCCCGCTGCACCTCCTGGAGCACCAGTTATCCCCACAGCACCAGTTAGACCAACAGCACCAGTAACACCAGTTGCACCAGTAGCACCTGTTGCACCAGTTGCACCAGTTGAACCAATGCGATTAGATAAAGCAGTAACATCAATACCCGGGCCATCAGATCCAGGATATACCCCATCTTTAGCTGTATTATTTCCTCCCAAAGTACGATGAACTGCAAGAGTAGATTTAATTGCTTCATTCCATACTTCTTGATTATGAGCATTAAGAGTTGAATAACTAATAAGTACCATCAAAGCTAAAAATCTTTTTATCGTAACATTCATTATATAAAATCCCTTTTTTTATTTTTTTATCAACTTTTATCTCAACTTTTTATATCAACTTTTTTTATTTTCATACAAAAATAAAATAAATTTCAACTATTTTTAGACAATTAATACAAAATATATGATAGACAACTATTAATGGATCTTTTATATATTTTGCACAAAAATAATCATATTTGTTTAAAATAATTCTTGCTGCGTTTTTTCATGTGTTAAAAACTGCTAAAAAATAAGAATTGTAGAAAGATTTTTTTTTAAAAATAAATAATTTCATTTTCTTTCTCACATACAATTATGTATAACCTTGTGCAGGTAAGTTGGTATTAGTACAACTCGTGTTCAGAATCCAAACGATATGTGGAACAGTATTTGTTGCTCCTGTCAAATTTTGTATATTACCAGTGTTTGCAATATGTTGATCATTCGTTGAACAATTTGTCGTAATTACTAAATTATCAGTTCTTATCGTGTTTGAGGTATCCATTGAAACTCCTTTTTGTGATGCAGTGTTTACGGTTGAATTATTTCTAAGTATAACTGTATCTACAGAAATGGTTGCAGCAAGAAGGAGGCTTAAATTTCCAGGAGCTAATGACTGTGTATTGGTGAACTCAAGTAAATTTGCTGATGATGAACCTATGGTAAGGTTGCCACCAAGCTGTATTCCCGTACCACAAGATTTTGTATTAATAAATTGTATGACATCTGCATTTAATGAACCTCTTAAAATTAAAATACCATAAGCGCTTGATCCTGTACCTGAGCTTGAATTGTCATTATCATGAAATAAAATAGTATTTGCAGTAATAGTTGCTGTTCCAGTGATTCCATCTATAACAATCATAGGCACATTGGTTGGACTATTAACAACCATGCCATTTACCACAATAGAATCAGCAGTTATTGCAACGTTGCGAGCAACTCCTGAAGTATTAAATGTGTTACCTCCTACCAGCATTCCTTTTTGATAATCTTTACAAGAAAAAATACCTGAACAGTTGATAGTTGTTGCTGTTAATGCTCCATTAATCGTAATAGCATCAGTAGAAAGTGATTTGGTACAAAGTAAATTGCCTCTAACATTTAGTATTGGTCCTGTAGCACCAGTACCCCCAGTCATAGTAAGAAATCCGTTAATAATTAAATTACCATTCACAGTAAGGGATGAGCCAGCATCCATAGTCAAACTACCATTAATGACAACAGGTGAATTAATAGTAAGTGTTGTTCCAGATAAACTAAATGATCCAGTTGTGTATGCCGAACCATTATTGGTTAAAGTTCCTGTATTACTCAGGACAACAGTTCCCAACACTAATGGCCCACCATCTGCACCCGTTGCACCAGTTGCACCCGTTGAACCAGTTGCTCCAGTTCCTCCGGTTCCCAAACCACCACCTCGTGCACCTGCAGATCCAGTTATACTTGCGCCTGTAGCTCCAGTAGCACCAGCTGCACCAGTTACTCCAACAATACCAACTCCATCACTTCCCGTTGAACCAGTCACACCTGTCAAACCAGTACTACCTACAATACCCATACCAGAACTTCCTATAGCTCCAGTATTTCCCGTAAGTCCAGTATCACCTGTTTGACCAGCTGAACTATTTCCTGAAACACCGCTAGAACCAGTTACTCCAGTTAGACCTGACAGACCAATAGCACCCAGTATACCTTGTAAACCTGTAAGTCCAATGGCACCAGTAAGTCCTGTTGCACCAGTATCACCTGTCATTCCCCGTGCTCCAACAACACTTTGTCCCGTTACTCCAGTACT
>DATIJN010000056.1:0-14401 GCA_035478615.1 Saccharimonadales bacterium (SeqCode) | reverse complement strand
CATCTGAATAAATTAAAACAATTGACTTTGTCATACAACCAACTGAGTGCATTGCCTCCGGAAATGGGTCATCTAAGTCATTTACATTACTTGAATTTGTCATACAACAAACTGAATGCATTGCCGCAGGAAATGGGTCAGCTGAGTCATTTACAAGAATTGTATTTGTTAAAAAACCAACTGAGTGTATTGCTGCCGGAAATGGGTCAATTGGGTTCTTTACATACATTGTATTTGTCACACAACCAACTATACTGCATTGCCGCCGGAAATCGGTCAGCTGAATCATTTACAAACATTGTTTTTATCTAACAACCAACTGGGTGTATTGCCTCCGGAAATCGGTCAGCTACGTTGGTTGGTTTTTGGATCACAAATAACTGATTGCATTGCCGCTGGAAATGGGTCAGATTAGTGATTTACAAATATTGTAGGTGTCTGTTGTGTACATCAGTCTATTGTATAACATTAATAATTAATAATTAAAATATTATTAAATATGCATATTTATTTACGTCATGGTGATGATACGAATAAAAAATCAAAATACAAACATGATAAAAGTTTAAACGTGTCAAAAAAAACAGAATACGATATTGTTAAAACAACCAAAAAACTCATTAAATTATATGGTTATCCTGATAGAATTTATTGTAGTCCATTTAAAAGATGTCGTGAAACATTAGATATCATTTTAAAAGTTGTAAAAAACGCCAAAGTTGTGATTGATTCAGATCTATCACGATTTTTTGTAAAAAAAGAATATATTCATCCGTCAGTACGTCATACTACCATGTATTACGATCCACCTATAAAGGAGAGTCATAAGGAATTTAAAAAACGCGTTGAAAGAAATGAACGCCGCGTGATAAAACATGACCATGATGTAACATGGTGTATCACACATTATTTGGTCATGAAATGTTTGTGTAAAAAATATCAAATTTTATTACCCGATCATATGCCATTTCTTTATCACTTTGTTTTATAATATTATTAGTAAATATAATAATATTAATCATCATAAGCGGGTCTGAATCTTGGTGTCTTTGCAGGTTGTTCCATATTTGTTTTTTGATTATTACCACCATTTTGTTTATTCATAAACAAACCACCTAAATTAGCTAACAAATTTGGTAAATCTAAATTACCCATAGGTGTATTATTTTGTGGCACATCAGATATACCAGTATGTGGTGTTCCAAACAAAACGTTACCTGGTTGTGGATTAGAACCAGATAAAATGGTGGATATAGATTCAATTATAGTATTGGCTAAATTTTCATTCATATTAATTGATTCACATAACATTTTGATAATAATAAATGTCACGGCATTAATGAGTGCCATAAATAAAATATCAAATTCAACAGGATATGGTTCAGCATCACTCGCTGTATATCGATAATTTTTCTCACCCAATTTGATAAGTAACGTTTCATATTTATTAATCGATTTCATTTGTGACATGGTATATCCACTTATATTTAAACCGATACGGCAACATAAATATTCAATAAATAACCAAATGATAACGAGATATACTTTATATTTACCACTACTTTCATTGACGCGGATGTTTTTAACATAAATTTCATAACATTCATGAATCTCCTCCAACGTCATGTTTTCATTGAGTTCAGGTATGTTGTAGTTTTTCCACGCATCACGTAAAATTAAAAATTTTGCTTTGAATGTTGAACGGTACAGAGCTTGTTCTTCTCGAGGCATTAAACTATATTTTGGTATTTTAGATTTAATCATCGTTATTGTATCGTTTGATTTATGAACTATTTGTGATTTTGGTGATTTTGGCTTTGAATCAGAAGGTGGTATTATAGCCGTAGAATTTAAAATAGATGTAGGATTTAAAGTTGATTGAATAGCTGGTGATATATGAACGGGTACATGTGATACAGGCACAGGCGATACAGGCACAGGCGATACAGGCACAGACGATAAAACAGATAAAGGTGATAACGATGTTAATGGTGTTGTCTTTTTAAACGGTAATTTAACAGGTGTCGATTGTGTTTTCTTTAACAAAGGACGAGGAGAGTCATAGTAATCATTCAAATTGTCTATATTTTCCTCCATTTACTTTGTTATAGATTATTAAAGGTTTAATATCATTTGTTAAAATTATAATATTATAAATTTTAAAAAAAAAATTATTATAAAATGTCACAGCAATCTTTAAATTCATTAGCACCTGATTTTGTAAACAAATACGACAGACCATTTATGGATAAGGCTGAAATGTCTCACCACTTTGACGGAAAAATGTCTAAAGAAGATTATCACCGATGGTGTAAGAGACGAGCTGCAGAAATGGATTGTGAAAAACGCATGGAAGACTGTAACGTTGAACCATGTGTAGAACCATGTGAAACATCATGCTTTGGTATGGGATGGTTAGGTGTTCTTATCTTGTGGTTTATTATTTTTACCGTTTTGTTTTGGTTAATCTTTTATTCCATCAAACCATCATGGGCTACCAATCCAGATGGTTCCGTTAATACAAGTAAAATTTTACTCGCAGCATTACTTAGTGCTCTTGTTTTAATCATTATTATTTGGTTAATCAAGGCATGTATTGATTATAGTTGTTAATTATATTATAATTTAATTATAATATAATCAATTATATTTAAATCCATTTAAATAACAAGATAAAACTTTATCGGTATGATAAACACGCATTGTATATCCACGTTTTTTATACTTTTCACGTCTAAATGTTAATTTATTAAAATTAATACCTTTATAAAGTGTTTCATCAAAAACATAATGGGGTACATAAACAAAACCTGTTAATAATGAATAAAGACATTGTAAGGATACATGAAATGTATTTTGTAAATCGCGCGCCACGCGACAACATGGTAAATCAAAATCTAAAATCAACGCGTCAATCGACTTGTGTGTCGTATGGATAATATCTAAATCGTCTAATGTAAAACGTTGTTTATCGGGTGAGTTGATGATAAATAAATCGGTATCATTGGCTGTAAAATCACCAAATAATTGTTTTTGATGCGATTTGGCATAATAAGCATCAATTTGATGTAATATATTAGTAATATTTATTACATCAACTGATGTATTATTATATGTTTTTAAAAAATCTTGAATGTATTTTTGATTAATCAATTTATGATTTTCAATTTGTTTTAAATTGGCTAATTTTAATTCTTTACGCAATAACGTGATTGCTTTTGATCCAGCAATAACAACGTCTAATTGATTAACATGGTTAATCTTTAAATCAATCGATTTAAAGGAATAAACGATATCTTCTGACGGATTTTCTTTGACATAATTAATAATATCATTTTCTTTATTGATAACATCATATAATGTTGCTAATTCTGGTGGTGTATTCATTTTTATTTTTAACTTTTGTTAAAAATAAAACAATCATTTTTTTTATAATAAATAATCATAAAAACGATCAGCTTTTTTCAAAAAATTAATTAATCGTAAATACATATAAGATTGTTTATAAAAAATAGCATCTTGTAATTCTTCTTTCGTTATCCAAACAATGTTACTAATTTCAATTTTACCTTTATGATATTTTTTGTATTCGTGAAACTTATTATTAATATCGTCAATATCTTCATTCGTATATAACAATATCACAACATGATGTTTATCATACAAAACAGGCGCCTTTTGTATTTTTTGTATATTAATATTACAAAATACACCTAATGTTTCTTCACAAAACTCACGTAATGCAGCGCTGATGATATTTTTATCTTTTTTAGTAATGCCTCCAGCAAAATCAGTTAATTGATTATAAACAGCATCAAGTCCAAATCCGAATAAAAGTCTATTTTTAACTATCGTATATATAATAACACCCGCTCGAATTGGATTTAAATAATGTAAAGGTAATTGATGGATTGTGGTTAATATGGTTGGATGGTTAATGATCGTCTTTTGACTTTCCAATTCATCTTCCTTATGTTTTTTTCTTATTAGTTGCCACCATGTTTTACCGTATTTATCAATAAAATGCCCCGTTTCCGGATTAATAATTTGATCTGATTGTAGCATTTTTACATGATTAAATAATTTTATTTAATCATTATTTTGTATGTGTTTTTATTATTTATTAAACCATCCAACCAGAAAAAGCAATTCTATTATTTGTAATATCTTCTTCCACTTTTGTGACACGATGTGGTTTTCCATTATTATTAACATCGAAAAAATAAAAAGTATTAAATTCTGGAATAATTTCACGTTTTACACCAATCCAATTATCATTTATCAATTCAAAATTACCACCATATTCCTTTTTCCAATTCTTTGTTAAATTTAATACAAAAGCTATCTGTCCCCGATCTCCATCTGAATGACAACTTAAGAAACTTCCCGCATCATACCTGGAAGCAAAAACAGAAACTGTTGCTGTAACTGTCAAATTCGTAATTTGCTTAATCAAGTTACAAAACTGAGAAGATTTTAATAATGTTTTAATGGTTACATCATCTTTTTCATAATCTTCAAAACGTCGAAAGTTGTAACTAAATTCACCACGTTGATACGCTTGTTTACTACTTTCAAGACCATTTTTAATATGGTCTTGATTTTCTGGTGTATTGTCAAAAATATACCAATTATGAATATAGGGGTGAAGGGAATAACGCCATGATTCTTCAGGGACATGATTTAAATAATCATATAACTTTTCTGCATCTTCTTCACATAATAAATCTTGAATGACCACAATTTTATCTTGTTGCCATGATTGTTTATATGTTTCTAATTCATTATATACTTTCGGATTGATTTTAAGCATTTATTAATTATAATCATAATACTTTATACATTTTTTATTATTATTTAATTAAATAAATGTCATACTGTCCAATCACCGGTGAACAACAATGTAAATGCCTTTACAAAAACGACGCGATTCATGCACTCAAAGTCGATTTGAAAAGCACCATGCGTAAACTATTCACTGATCATGCCGTTTATACTTCTTTTGTTTTAAAATTGATTGTTGATAAAATAAACGATAACGGTGTTTATTTAACACGCTTAATAGAAAATCAAAAAGACATTGGTAACCAACTAAAACCAATTATCGGTGATAAACATGGTAATATGCTGACAGCATTGCTTACTGAACATATCAAATGTGCCGGAGATGTGATGAAAGCAGCGGTATTAAAAAGTAACCAATTGAGTAACAATATTGAGAAATTATTTTTAAATAGTGAACAAGTGGCAAAATTTTTAACATCACTTAATCCAGTAAAACTCCCATTAAATGAAACAAAAATGATGTTTGATACACATAATCAATTTGTCATTGATATGACAACTTCTCGGATTAAAAAGGATTATAAACGCGAACAACAATTGTATGACGCTTACTATAATGAAATTTTAGCCATGAGTGATATGATTTACAATGCATTATAATATTTTGTTTTCATTTCGTCATAATGAATATGATATAAAAATTTATATTAGTTATTTTCTGCCAAAGTTATTGAATATTTATCATTAAAAAATATAGCATAATTGGTAAAATTATATTTAATTATTATTTTATTTACATTTAAATTATCACGTATAAAATCAGGATAATACATGTTGATATAATAGTGTATATTTTTATAATATAAAGGTAAGTCTTTCCACACTTTGATATCAATGATTGACATGACTTAATGTATTCATGTATTTATTTATCGATGATAAATAAATCATATCGCGATAATCAAGCATGAATAAAATAACATAATCAACATCTTGATTTCCTGTAAATTGATTCATCAATAATATTATTATTAATTATAATAATAATATTTAATCTTTTTTCACTTTATTTAATTTATTAGCATTTTCAATGAGTAAAAATTCATTTAATAACGCCTTTCTAAAATCTGAATCAATAAGATGTTTTTTACTATCTGCATCTAAATCATCTAGTTCATAAATGTTTAACGATATAATGGATTGAAAGTAGTAATTTTCAATTTTATCTTGCTTAAATCTTGAATTTTTACCAGAAACAACAGCATACGTTGATAACTTTTTACCACTGGTTGTCATTAATACTTTATCCTTATCTGGTTCTTGATAATACAATGCATTTTGTTTACCAAAAATCTTATTCATGCGATCATCTGGTATATTTTTCTGACCTTCACTTTGCTCCTTTGATTTCAATCCATTGACAGTAGAATAAATATATAACAAAAGCGTTAATGAATTCTTTAAAAAATAGCCTTCTCGCGCTTTTGGTAAAGCATCTAATAAATTGGTACCTTTTAAAAATGCAGTACCATCCTCATTGGGAATTTCTCCAAAGTTTGGTAATTTTTTACCATCAGCTGCTAAGAATGAAACAAAAACTGGTCCAGATTTAATCGGTGTATAGGAAGCTTTAAAAGATGAAGGTAATATAGGATCACGGCTATTTCTTGATCCTTCTATATACATCTTCTTCAAATTACTTATTCTTTTAAAAAGATCTTGTTGCATTGCATTTAATTCATTTCGTGTAAGAATTTTTTCATCACCATCTTTAGTAAAACGTAGATGATGTCCTGGCGCTACTCTACCAAAATGATCTGTTAATTTAAACAATTGTTTAGTCTGTTTACATATCAAATCATTTTCTTTACAGTAATCGGCACGTTTTTTAGTTTTCAACACTTGACTATTCGTTTTAGGTTTTTTGTCCCGTTGTAGCGTTTTATGTGGTGATCGAGATTGTGATCTCGATTTTGATCGTAATACTTTTTTAGTAGACGCTTGTTTAATTGGTCCTTGTGACATTGGGTTTTATTAATTTTTTATTTCTTTATGCCATTTATTTTTTTTAATTCCATGAATTGTTGGATATAATTTTTTTCTAACTAATTAAATGTCAAGCAGTGACAATCGTATAACATTTATACCTATTCCTGGACCTAGAGGTCCAACTGGTTTTGGAACAATCGGACATGATGGCGCAACAGGGCCTACTGGTCCAACTGGATCAACTGGTCCAACAGGCGCTGCTGGTATTTCTGGGACAGCAACAAATACAGGAGCAACAGGGCCGATTGGACCAACCGGACCAATAGGATTAACAGGAAATCCAGGTCCTACAGGTGCAGCAAGTACTGTCACTGGTCCTACCGGTCAAACAGGACCTATTGGAACAGGACCTACTGGACCAGTAAGTAATGTTACAGGGCCTACCGGACAAACAGGGCCAATTGGTACTGGACCTACTGGACCGGCGAGTAATGTCACAGGGCCAACTGGTCAAACAGGACCGATTGGAACAGGACCTACTGGACCAGCGAGTAATGTTACAGGACCTACTGGTCCAACTGGGCCGATTGGAACAGGCCCGACTGGACCAGCGAGTACTGTTACAGGCCCCACAGGACCGTCCAATGGTGTAAATCAATTAGGATTTGAAACGTCGTTTTTTAAAGTACAACCTGTTACAGATGGATCAACAACAATGTTTTCTGTCACTCCAGCAGATCCATCTATTGCTGTAACATCGAATAGTATTTTAATTACGGATAATATTCGCATTGCGTTATATCAAAAAACAACACCCTTCAATCAAATTAGTGCAAAATCGTTAAGTGGCGCTTCTGGATTTTGGAGTACCTATTATGTTTCAGGGGATTCATTCACTGATCCATACGTGTTGTATGATGTCCATGCAAAATGTTATATTGTCACAACAGTTCAATTACGAGGCGCATCATCATCAGCGCAAGGGTTTTTATTATTTGCTGTCTCTAGAACGAGTACACCTCCTGATCTTACTTCAAGTTCATGGTTTTTTTATCAAATGGATCGTACGATCCCCAATGGTACAAATCCATCATTTCCAGATTTTGCAAAACCCGGTTATAATGATACAAATTATTATTTTTCTGAAGATAATTTTGGTATTTCTGGTGGTTTTGTGAATCATAAAGTATATGGACTTTCGAAAACAGTTGTTACATCTGGACCATCAAGGGTACTCGTCGCTGGTGTTGATTATACAGATAATTTGATAGTCAGTAATATTAAATTGTATATTGCACCAACGCAAGTTTACGATGCAGCCAATGGGAATAAAATGTATTTTATCCAATCAAATTTTACCTCCCCTTCTACTGAGATTTTAACATGGTTGATTGTAGGCTTGGCTGCGGGTAGTTCCACTTCGGTGATTGTCAATGCTTATCAAACACCAAACGATGTACCTCAACCATCGTCTGATTTCATTAGAGCTAATGATCAACGTTTTTGTCATGGTGTTGTACGAAATAACCATTTATGGGCAGCACATCCTGTTATTGATACATCAGTAAGTACATCCAATACCACGGTAAGATGGTATGATATTGATGTTTCCGGAAGCGCTACTTTGAATCAACAACAATCACTTCAGCCACAGAATGATTATCTCTTTTTCCCAGCTATCAATGTCGATAGTTCAAACAATATGGCGTTATCGTTTAGTATTGGTGGAACAACACGTATTCTTTCTATTGCTTATACCGGGCGATTATTTGCTGATACAGCTAGTACAACAAGACAAATTTTCACCTTTAAAAATGGCAACTCACCGTATAGTTCATTTGAATCTCAACCGTTTCGCTGGGGGGATTATGCCGGTCTCGTTTTAGATACTGATAATGTCACTTTTTGGTCCCATAACATGTTTCCAAAAACAAATACGTTGTGGCAAACTTTTGTTTATGGATTTACAATCAATGATGTATTATCACCCGTTGTTACTCTTGCTACATTTGCTATTGTAGTGCCTCATATACATAATCAATCCGATATGATAGAAGAATTATCACCGCCTTTACATTTAGTATCAACTAGAGCAGCGATTTATTAGTATAAAATAGTTAAAAAACTAACCTTTTTGTTAAAATTTTGCTATCTATGTGTAGTGTAGCCATTCTCATATTATCCATTATGGGTTTGGTTGAATATTATGGTGTTTTTTACACTAGTTGTTTAAGAATTCCAGTCGCTATTAGTGTCATCACTTATGGTGTATTTGTAATACCACTTATTATACCTTATGCATGTGCACATATTATTTTTACCATTTTATGTTGTAATAAACCTTAAATTATTGTTGAATTTTATATCCAATAAGGATATAAAATTAATACATAATTGACAATAGTCTCTTGATGCATAAAATTTTAATTACATCAACATTAACATATATTGACTAATATCATCAATCATATAGGTGTTACATAGTTGCTTAATTAACCAATAAAGAGTACAATGATAATAATAGCGTTGTCGTTTAAATTTTTTAGGTTTTGCAAATCGATAATTATCAAATACAATTTTACCCTTATAATTAGTACAGGCTACAAAATATTTATAATCATTATCAAAAAGACTAACAGGTTGATACCAATATTTCATCGTTGTAGGATGTATCATACACCATATATTTGGTTTTTTGGTGATGATTAGAAACAAATTTTGATTTTTTCCACGTTGTTCAATCGTATTATCAAATGTATCAAATAACAAGTAAACATAAGGCGGGGCTGAGCTAAACTTAAATTGTTTTAATGTTTCTTTATCTTTCTCCGTTAAATGATACATATTTATTGATTAAAAAATGACATTTTTATAATTTATTTTGATATTTTTAATCATTTATAATTACAAATCCGTGTTATGGACCTCGAACATCTTGTGTGCATTTCAAACATCGACCGTCTATAAGTTCTTCATAACATGGTGGACAATAATATTTATAACAAGGTCCAAAACTGCCATAACAACGATGATTCGTATTAACAACCAATCGCTCACATTCACAACAATGTTTAGTACAATATGGACATGCATTGTTTCCTGCACAATCATCACACCAATAATGTAAACAATGATCACACAACCATGTATATTTTTTATCACATCTATCGCATTGACATGCTTCACAATAACCATTGATCATACCACAACACACATATTGTCCACAGTTTAGACATTGCAATTGATCTTTAATACATTTTTTACATATGCCTTTATTAATATCATGATTAAAATGAAACACACATGATTTTATATCAGTGACTATTTTATCACATAGACAACACTCCATTTTATGGATTAAATTTTCATTTTTAATCAATTTTATTCTTTATGATTAAAACGATGATAAACGTAAATAGGTAAAGTGATTGGTGCAAACATGGCAACACCAGCGCCAATAACACCACCGATGATAAATGCACCGGTCAAATCTGAAATATCAGTTTTAACATTTTGTTGATGGCAAGTATAAATACCATTAGTAATAGCAAATCCATAAATGCTAAATAAATAAGTTGGGAATAGTCTTAATCTCATTTTTTTTAAATTTATTTTATAATATAATCATTTTTTATTTTATATCCTTATTGGATATAAAATAATTTAGTACTTACAAGGATAAATATTGTAATAATATAAATAAATCAATAGTAATGTTATTGTTTTTTCATTGAATGGTGTTATTAATTTAATAGATTCAGGACAATGTTTCATATATCTTATATAATAATCACCATTAAAATGGGTCAATTCTATATATTTAATATCATTTATATTTTTATATAAACCTAATAATATTTTGATATTTTCAGGGAAACAATGCCAATAATAGCGAATACTATTATAATTAAACGCAAGATATTTCCAATAGGTTTGTATCATTTTAAGATGTTTAATGGCATCATTTTTATTTTTTTTTATTAATTGATAAGTTGTCAAATAATCCTTAAAGATTATTGGTATTGACAAGCAAATCTTAGGTAATTCTTCCAATTCATATTTTCGTTTCCAAAAATGAGTATCCAATATTACATTTTTGTGTATTAAATAAAAATTATTTATAGTAGATGCATCAACATATAACAATATGTGATATAATACATCATCATTTAACATTTTTTAAGGTTAATTTTTTTTATCTAATCTATTTTCTTGTTTCTTCAAGCAAAGATCGATCAATGGTAACACGATAACGCTTTTCAATATTATTATGATGTCGAATTCTTTGTTCATATTTTTCAATATAATCGACAATTTTATCACATATTGGAAGACCTGGAAAATTTGAAGTTTGATACGAAGGTATTAAATGTTTCTGTTTATTTAAAAATGAACCGTCTTCTGTAGTATTATAACTTTTTTCAGAATAATCTGTATTGATTTCATGAAATAAGATGTCATCAACAGTTATAACAGATACTTGGTCATTAATTTGTTCGTGTTCGCTACGTTTTTTACTATGAATATTGTTCAAAGCAACATAAATGGAATATATTCGTCCAATACCAAATGGACTGCTTGGATCTGAAAATACATAGGTTTGATATTCCATGTGTGGTTGTACTTTAATGACATCCTTCCAATGTGTATTGGCGTATTGGATGGCTTTTTCTGCAAATATGAGTGGTTCATTTGGATATTCACCATGTAATTGATGATTGGAATAGGAAGTGGGTAATCGCACAACCTTGTCTTTTTCCTTCAATTCATAAGTATTTTCTTCATATCGTTTGAGTGCTTTCATATGTCGATATGAATCTCTTACAATAAGTGGCGGTGCCGCAAAACCAAATTCATCCTTTGACACTATTTCATGATAAATATATTGAATATCGGTATAATTCAAATGAGGTAATAAGGCACTCATTTTTTTAATATATTCTTCTTCATTTGTAGCAATAAATCGATTACCACCATTTCGACATTGTTTCACAATCAGATACCACTGTGTCCATTTTTGAGGTAATCTGACATTTGTACAAAATCCAGGGATGAAAGAAACGATATAATCACTCAACATTTTTTAAATTTAATTTTTTAGAAGTTTGATCATTTTTTTCTATATAAAAATGAACAGTTTTATATAAAATGAATCAATTATGCCGGCGTTATAAAGATGATTATATTGGTTATACTATTGACGCGTTGGTGGAAACTAAAAATCCATTACACGTAATGCAATCGTTACAAAACGATCACATCATTAACAATTTTAGTATTGGTAGACATCAATGTATTTTATGTCATCAACATGGTATAACAATCATACCATCCTGCGCCACAGGTCCATCTTATATGTGTTGTCAATGCATTGAACCGTTAGTGTTACAAGCACAACAGATTATTAATAAAAATGATTCACCATTTGATTTTTAAACTTAAATAATATTATGGAAAAATATGATAAAGATGTTTTATTATCGCAACCGATACGTCAAGTTGATTTAAACGAAGATGTCTTACGTGAAATTTTATCTCATGCTGATATCAAATCCGTATTCCAATTGTGTCAAGTCAATAAGACTTTATGTCATCAACATGATGATTTATTTCGACGCATTTATGACCGGTTCTATCATCAAACAGGTATGGATGTATTTAAAAATAAAACGTCTGAAATGACGTGGTTTCAGTTGCTTAAACTGTGTTATCAGTTGTCTCGCTTGCTCCGCTTATTACCTTCACTCAAAAACTATACGATAAAATCATTATATACAATGACAAAATTAAATTTATTTTATGAACAAATCAAAGTATTGCCTCAGGAATTCAGTCAGCTACGTGGTTTACAATACTTGTCTTTGACAAACAGCAAACTGGGTTCATTGCCTCAGGAAATGGGTCAGATGAATAATTTACAACAATTGCTTTTGTATCACAACCAACTGAGTGCATTGCCTCCGGAAATAGGTCAGATGAATAATTTACAACAATTGATTTTGTATAACAACCAACTGAGTGCATTGCCGCCAGAAATCGGTCAGCTGCGTGCTTTACAAAGGTTGGTTTTGGATAACAACCAACTGAGTGCATTGCCGCCGGAAATCGGTCAGCTGAGTGCTTTACAATCATTGTGTTTGTGTCACAACCAACTCAGTGCACTGCCGCCAGAACTGGGTCAGCTGAGTGCTTTACAACGATTGGAGTTGTCTTATAACCAACTTAGTACTTTACCTCCTGAAATGAGTAAGCTAAGTGCTTTACAAACATTGTATTTGACTCACAACCAACTGAACGCATTGCCACCGGAAATGGGTCAGTTAAGTCATTTACAATACTTGGATTTGTCTCACAACAAACTGAGTGCATTACCTCAGGAAATAGGTCAGATGAGTGCCTTACAAACATTTTATCTGTCTCACAACCAACTGAGCGCATTGCCTTCAGAAATCGGTCAGATGCATTTTTTACATACATTGTATTTACCAAGCAACCAACTGGGTGCATTGCCGCCTGAGATGGGTCAGTTGAGTGCTTTACAACTATTATGTTTATCTTACAACCAACTGAGTGCATTGCCGCCGGAAATGAGTCATCTGAGTCATTTAAAATACTTGAATTTGTCAAACAACAAACTAAGTGCATTGCCGCCGGAAATGAGTCATATGAGTGCTTTACAAGAATTGGATGTGTCAAACAACAAACTAAGTGCATTGCCGCCAGAAATGAGTCAAATGAGTACTTTATGTTATCAATGCATTGAACCATTAGCGCTACAAGCACAACAGATTATTAATAAAAATGATTCAACATTTGATTTTTAAACTTAAATAATATTATGGAAAAATATGATAAAGATGTTTTAATATCACAACCGATACGTCAAGTTGATTTAAACGAAGATGTTTTACGTGAAATTTTATCTCATGCGGATATCCAATCTGTATTCCGATTGTGTCAAGTCAATAAGACTTTATGTCATCAACATGATAATTTGTTTCATCACATTTATGACAGGTTCTATCATCAAACATGTATGGCTGTTTTTAAAACGTCTGAAATGACGTGGTTTCAGTTGATTAAACTGTGTTATCAGTTGTCTCGCTTGCTCCTCTTCTTATTACCTTCACTCAAAAACTATACGATGAAAGCATTATATGAGATGAAAAAAATAGATTTATTTAATAAAAAAATCAAAATATTGCCGTCGGAAATCGGTCAGCTGAGTGCTTTACAAACATTGTATTTGTCTCACAACCAACTTAGTGCATTGCCTCCGGAAATAGGTCAGCTGAGCGCTTTACAAGAATTGGATTTGGAGTATAACCAACTGAGTGCATTGCCGCCGGAAATTGGTCAGCTGAGCGCTTTACAAGAATTGGATTTGTATGATAATCAACTGAGTGCATTGCCGCAGGAAATTGGTCATCTGAGTCATTTAAAATACTTGAATTTGTCATACAACCAACTAAGTGCATTGCCGCCAGAAATGAGTCAAATGAGTACTTTACAACGATTGGATTTATCAAACAACCAACTTAGTACATTGCCACCAGAAATAGGTCAACTGAGTGCTATACAAAAATTGGATTTATCTCACAACCAACTTAGTGCATTGCCGCCGGAA
>DATIJN010000055.1:0-2353 GCA_035478615.1 Saccharimonadales bacterium (SeqCode) | reverse complement strand
TCGAAAAAATCAACTGCCTCACAACCCTAAATCCATAGAATTTAATCCAGCTTTAGCTGGCCAGGCCATTGTCAGCGGTCTTGAATATCTAAAAAATCGACTGCACTGGTCAGGCACTAAAATAGCTCATATTCTTCATTTACCTGCAAACACCGTTAATACATGGCTAAAAAACGGAGTTGTTCCCATTAGCAATGCTCAATTACATCCCGACATTCAAGCAATCATTCATCTATTGGCTATTCACCGAAGTTTAGAGGCTATGTTTGATGATCCCTCTCATCAGCGTCTTTGGCTATCTACCATGCATCCAGAATTAAATGCTATTCCGGAAAAATTAATGAGCGAATCCATCGATGGCATAATTTATATTCGTCAATATTTAGATTATGTTAGAGGTAGAGGCGCTTGATTGAGCTTATACGCATTGTTGAACACCAATCTACTTTATCCAGTTACCGCGCAACACAAAATGCCGAACATGCTGTTCAATTGGAATTACTCATTGAAATGACCAAACCTCGCAATATCTATCAAGAATGGCATCCTCTTATAGCTACACCATTCCGGTACAATCCGCCCCATCCGGAAGCGAGGTTTAGACCACCTTATGGAAAAAATGTTTTCTATGGCGCGTTATTACAAGAAACCGCACTTTATGAACATGCTTTTTATTTCATGAAAGAACGCAGACATCTTAAGTCAAAAACTGAAACGGGCGTGAGAACAATATTTTGCGTAGAAGCCTATAATACACCCTTAACTCAAATAAAAAATCATAGTGATTTTTCTTGCATTATGAACAAAAATGACTACTCAGCATCTCACCAATTCATTATAGATAACCCTAAAGCAACTTTTATTATTTTTCCCTCTTGCAGAGATCCAGAGCAGCGAGATAATGCGGCGGTTTTAGACATCAACCATTTAGTAAAACATCCCGCATGGGAAGCTACTATAAAGTTTTTTTATGAGAATCATAAACAACAAATGCATTGGCTAGATTATAATCTTCAGATTCAATGGACTCAGGTCTGTTGATGTCGAATTGTATTTGATATCCACAGCACACCCATCACAAACAAAAATAACACCCCGGGCACCATAGTATACCAACCAATCCCAAGCTTTTTAATATAATATACTTGATGACCCATAAAATAACTCAAATAAAGCATACTCACTACGTATACCAACAATGTTGCAATCACCATGCCATGCATATACGCAACATATAATGTTGCAAGCAAACCAAAACATAATAAGTAAATAAACGCTATTTTTTTCATCATGAATATGCTGATGGCTATAAATAGAATAAATGCTGAGATCTGATAAGCACTGATTATTTTCGATGAAACTTTTTCTCTGCTCATATAAATCGATAGCCACGTCGATAAAAAAGCATAAAATATAATAATTGCATTTAAATCAGCTAAACACAAATCCAGATAAATATAAAATAGAGTCAAATACGATGGCAATGTGACTTCATTCAAGACAAGAGCTATCATTCTAAAAAAACCGGATAAACTACTTACTAAAGCAACTATTAATAAAAAACGCATCCATAAAGCTATGGTTGCGTGTCTTGGAATGTCTGAAGAAAATATATTTCGACATGCATAAGCTCCAAAACCCGCACAAACTATATCTGCCAGGGAATATAATAGTATCGAGGGAACACTAAAGCCTTTAAGATAATATGCGCATACTGCACCTGATAATAAGCCAAAAATTGCATTTTCACCTAAAATCGAAACCACAGTAAATGTAATGCCTATGGCTGGATAGACTGGATAGATAGGATAAAACGATTGTAAATGATATATACATAAATACTGAAAACTAAACGCCATTATATTAAGCACAGCAAAACGTTTTAATTTTACAAGGTTATATAAAAATGCATAACTAAAACGCTTTTGCACATTCATATATTTAGGAAGCTCTGCTGTTAAATATGCAACCGTATTCATTAAATGTTTCTCTCATAAATATAACAACCTACACGCTCCCAACTGCAATGAATTAACATTTTTTTAACGCATGTAAAATTCGATAAAAAGGGTAGCTTTCTAAAGCTTGCGATTTTAATAATATTAGGCATGGTATTTAATTTTAAACCGATTTTTTCGAGTAAATCATAAGAAAAAATCGTTGAGCATATATAAACCATTGTGGTTCTATCAAAAGAGGACTCTAAAAAATTTCCCTCAACCAAAGAAAAATCCCTATGATCAAACATACGAGGTAATTGTGCTTGTATCACTTCTGCGACTCGCATCGCTATCCTATGTCTTGCAGCATTAATCTCAATCCCCGTCACTGAAGCTGCACGACTTCCAAAGTA
>DATIJN010000054.1:0-1654 GCA_035478615.1 Saccharimonadales bacterium (SeqCode) | reverse complement strand
AATATTACTTGATGCTGGTGTAGACAGGAATATAGTAGACGATATGAGAAGAACACCGCGTGATTTAGCACAGAATTTGGATCGTACACAAGCTGCGAAATTTCTTAAAGAGTATCAACCTGCAGCAGCTGCTGTAGCAAGCAGTTCAATATCTGAATAAAAGTAAATAATTTTAAAAATCAGCAAAAGAGAATTTCATGAAAAAACAAATTTTTAACATTCTATTTTTTTCTATCATCATCAATTCAAATGTAACATTATCTTCTTTATCCGCAGATAAACCAAAGCAACCTGATTTTGCTTTAACAACTAAATTTTTTGATGCAGTTGAAAGGGGAAACATTTCAGAAGTGCAACAATTGCTTGCACAAGGTGTGAGTAAAGATATTTACAACAATGGTGTTGGAGATACCGCATTGATTGTAGCAACGCGACATCAAAAAAGAGAGATGGTTAAATTTTTAATAGAACAAGGTTTTGATAAAAATGCAAAAAATTTGATAGGACATAGCGCACTTCTCATAGCTGCACAAAATAATGATACTGATGGCATACGAGATTTATGTTGTCTAGGAACTCAAGAAATAGACGTACATACTACTGATAGCCTGGAAAATACTCCACTTCATATAGTTGCTGATAATGATAATTACAATGGGGTATTTGTATTGTTGAAATATGGGAAGGCTTGTTCATTTAAACAAAATTCTTTTGGTAAAACACCATTACATACAGCTTGCGCAAAAGGTGCTTTAAATGCAGTAAAATCATTACTTACGTATGGTGATAAACAGTTTGAATTATTAGATAAAGGCGGGCGAACAGCATTATATTGGGCAATAGCAAATGAAAATTATAATGTTGCTGAAAAATTAGTGCAAGAGGGTGTGGAAGTGCACAATCCAAATTATCATAAATTTAAAACGGTGTTGGAGAAATTTGTTATTGAAGGAAATGTACGAGCTGTTCAAAAGCTATTTGTCATGGTTGCAAGGAAAGACGTAGCTAATTGGCAGACACTATTGCATTTAGCTGCTTGGCATGGTCATGCAGCTGTATTAAAAGTTTTGATTGATGCTGGCCTTAAAATAGAATACAGGGCTTATGAAGGTCATACAGCATTACACAATGCTGCTACACAAGGTCATGTAGAAGTGGTACAAATACTACTTGCTGCTGGTGCAGATAAAAATGCACGAACACAATTTGGGTTGACTGCTTTACATTATGCTGCATCTAAAGGTCATGTAGAAGTGGTACAATTACTGCTTGCTGCTGGTGCAGATAAAAATGCACGAACACAAACGGAATGGACTGTTTTACATTGTGCAGCTTCTAAAGGTCATATAGAAATTTTAAAACTATTGCTTGATGCTGGTGCAGATAAAAAAGCACGAACACAAATGTGGACGACTGTTTCAGATGCTGCTATTAATAACGGTCATACAGAAGCTTTTGAAGTATTGCATGCTGCTGGTGTAATGTAGACAGAAATATCATAGATAATTCTGGAGTGACGCCATTGACAGAGGCAATGAAATATGGTCATTTCCAGGCTGCAAAATTTCTTGAAGAGTATCAACCTGGAGCAGCTGTAGTAGCAAGTAGTTCAATATCTGAAAAATAAAAAGTAGATAATTTTAAAAATCAGCAA
>DATIJN010000053.1:0-8307 GCA_035478615.1 Saccharimonadales bacterium (SeqCode) | reverse complement strand
ACAGTAATTCGAGAAGTTGTCACTTCTATTTCAAAAGCTGCTCTTGATTTAACAAGACCAGAAAAAAAAGGATCAGGTTCAACTCGCAAATCTAAATCCACGATGCAGAAATTATCAGCTCAAGAAATTCAAGAACTTATTATTCAACTTGAAGGAGCTATGCATAAAGCTGCAGAAAATCTTGATTTTGAAACAGCTATTCAATTGCGAGAACAATTACTTAAGCTTAAGGCTGATTTGTAATATTTTATTTTCCATTTTAAAGTTGAGATGGTTTTGAAAATTGAGGAGTCTGCTTATGAAGAAATATTTTTTATATTTAGTTGCTCTTGTCGCTTTAAGCTCAGGCTGTGGCAAAAAAAAAGTTGTTCAAGAAAGAATTTGTTCTCGGATTGATTCTGACCGTATCGTTTCTTTATTTCCTAAAACTGTAGCTGATGTGCAAGCTCTTGTTGAAAAATCGAAAAATGAACTGAATACGACCATTGAAATGATTGGTGATATTTCAGGAATGTGCAGAACCTATCACAATACTATGGTTGCATATGATCAAGCTTATTTTCATTTTTTACTTACTATGCAAGTACTGCAAGTTTTGGCAGTAGCGAGTTGTGATGCTCAATTGCAATCGCAAGCGCAACATGCTTTAAGTGATTTGCAAGAATATAAAGATAACGTATTGACCAGAAATGTTACGCTCTATCAAGCGTTTAAAGAATATGAGCGTTTTGGACAAGATACGTATAGAAGAACAGCATCTGTGAATTATTTTTTATATGATATTTTACATCGATTTGAAAAAAATGGTATGCATTTGCCTCTTGCTTCAAGGATGGATTTAGTTGAGTTGCAACAAGAAATCAAGGATTTGCAGCACCGTTATTGTAACAATATACAGTATGATTCATCAAGCATTGCCGTCCCACCAAAAGAATTATATGGCTTGTCTGATGAAGCATTACAAAACTTGAGCAAAGATAAAGATGGTAATTATATTTTACCAATGAATCCTGAAATATATTCAATGGTTATGCAGCACTGTTTAGTTGAATCGACTAGAAAATCTTATTTTATGTTGTTTGCACGACAAGCTTATTGTACAAATCAATTTATTTTAGAGGAATTAATACATAAGCAAAATGAACTTGCTGAGAAATTACAATATAAAGATTTTGCAACTTATCAATTAAGTGATCTTATAGTAAAAACTCCTCAAAGAACAGAAGATTTCTTATGGAAAATGGTAAAAATATTACAGGCCTATGAGGATAAAGAATTTAAAGAGCTTACAAAGCATCTACCACCCTCAGTTCACTTGGTTGAAACAAATCAATTAAAACCATGGGATAAAGATTTAGTAAAAGCATGGTATAAAGATAAACATTTTAATAATAATAATGATGAAATTTCTCAATATTTTTCTTTAGAAAATGTTATTTGCGCATTTTTACAAAAATGTGGTCAATTTTTTCATTTAGAATTTCAGCCTGAAAAAATTGAAAATATATGGGCGCCAGATGTACTATGTTATCGTGTACGTTCATTGCGAAGCCAAGCGATTATAGGATATTTATTCTTAGATGTTTATCAGCGTCCTTGCAAAAAAATATCTCAGCAATGTTGTATGATGATTATTCCTGCTATACGAGATGATTGCAGTACTTCTTGTATTGGGTCATCAGTTATTATGGCAAATTTTGCAAAGCCTACGCAAGATAAACCAACATTACTCAAGCTTAATGAAGCGATATCATTATTTCATGAAATGGGCCACGCTATTCATAATCTTTTTGGCGCAACACGTTTTACGCAATTTTCAGGTACTCAAGTTTCGGCAGACTTTTTTCAAATTCCATCACGTATGTTGGACTATTGGTTTGATGATCCTGAATTTATACATGCTATTTCTCGTCATTATAAAACGGGAAATCATCTTTCAAGAGATATGATTGAAAAAATTATAGCATCTAGAAAATTTGATCGCATAGATGATATGTTGCAACAATTATTTTTAGCATTAGTATCACTTACTATTTTTAAACAACCTGATCAAAAAATTAATATGCATACAATGATTGAAAAAATATATAAAAAAGTATTTAAGCATACAGCATATGAGTTTAATTGTTATTTTGAAACCAATTGTATGTCTTTAGCTCATTGTGGAGCAGCATATTATATATATCCATGGTCAGCTATGATTGCAGCTGATTTATTTGCTCATATTAAAAAACAGGGAATAGATGATTACAGGACTGGAGCTACCTATGTTTCTGAAATTTTAAGTCATGGAGGATCAAAACCCTCTCAAGATATGATTAAAAGATATTTGGGACGATCTTGGAATAGTCATGCATTTTTTGAAAGTCTGTAACAATTTCTGTAAAGATTTAGTTATTAAGTGTATTCTTATATAGAGAATAAAACTTAAAAATTACGAGTAAGATATGTCATCATATGATTAATATGACACCAGCATTTGTTCTAAAAAATTATATACCAATGAGTCATAAGGTAGAAATTTTACATCGTGAGTATGGTAAAATTGTGTGTATCTATCCTCGAAATCACCAAGCTGCACAATTGAGTGCAGGATCATTAATTTTTTGCATCGTGGAAAAAAATAAAAATTTTTATAAATTCTTATATCTGGAAATAGAATCATCTTTGCAAGGTTTTTGCATACAAGATCTTGAATTTGTTCATGATTTCATAAGATTGTGTCTTAAAAGAATTCCTCGCGAAATCAAAGTGCCAGAATTATTTGATTTTTGGTTGTATATTTACAATGATTTGAAGAATTTATCTGATAATGGAAAATTAGTTGTATTATTGCGATGTTTTTTGATGTTAGATTTATTACCTGAGCAGTCAGAATTGTATACCATAGCAACTCAAGATCCTTATGGAATTATTCAACAAGAATCAAAAATATTGCATGATTATGTTCGTAAATCTTGGGAAAATTTTTATCAATATGATGCATTGTAAAAAATATATTGAAGCAATTGTATTTATTGGTTAATTTTAATATAGATTGCATGCATTGATCTATGGTTTCAAGGACAGCGCATTATGAGATGGTTCTTTTTAATTCTTTCTCTTTTTAGTTCCTTTTTTTCACTTCAGGCTCTTGAGTTAGGCAAAAACTTAACAAAAGAATTAACAACGCCAAAGATTCGAATTTTACTTCGCAATGATTTATCAGATCGTTATAAATATGTTGAAAATTTAAAATTGGAATTGCAATCTCTTGAACAGCGCTGGAAAGAAAGTTACGAGACTATTGAACAAAAAAGACTAGAAATACAAGCGCAGATTGAAGAACTTAAAGATCAGCCTGTAAAAAAAAGTAATTTCCTTACAAAAAAATTTAATTATCTTATCAAATTAGATCAAGCTTTTAAAGAAACTGAAGAAACAAAAATTCAAATTTTAGAATTTTTAAAGCAACATATTGAATTTTGGGAAAAATATTTTGCTGATTCTACACATCAATCCAATGGCATAGAGGATAAATCTTTATATTCTTTTCTTGATCTACAAAACATAATGAAAAGAATATTTTTTCAAGAAGAACTTTTAGATGGAATCATTGTAAAAAAAGAAGAAACAGTCACTGAAATTTCAAAAGAAGAATATATTGTAGCTACCAAAGAAAAAGAATTTGAACATGTACAGCAATTACTAGAAGAAAAGAAAAAACAAACCGAAAAAAATAAAGAAGACATAACTCTGTTAGATTTTGAAAAAGAAGTTATAACAAAGCAGCGAGAGTTAGCTTCTTTGAAATTACATGTGCTTGCCAAAAAACAGGAATTTTTCAATTCAAAAGAATCAATTTTGCAAGATCGATTACAACAGCTTAAGGATCATATAAATGCAATTCGTAGTCGTTTATACGTTGATATATTAGATGTTCAAAATTATGAACAAAAAAATAACGAACAAAAAAAATTAACATCACTTAAAAAAGCAGAACTCATTAAATTGCGCAATGAAATTGCAGCACAAAAAATAGCCGCTCAAGAAGAATTAGATCGGCTACGTAAACGATTTAAACTTACTTTTACTAAAATGGCACAACTTGAAGATATTGAGGTAAGTACTCATAGTATTTCAGATAGTTTTGCATGGTATTCAATCGCTCGTGCTTATGTAACTGTCGCAACATACGAACGATTATTGCATAAAATTAAAATAGATATGATGTTGCAAGATTCAAAAATGCAACAGTCGCAGATTATTTTAGATACAGTCAAATTATTGTATGAAATTTCTCAAGGACACATAAAAGATACTGAAACATTTGAAAAAGAAAGAATTGGTTATAAAGAGGCAAAGCAAGCATTACAAATAAGTATGAAAGCTAATAAAGAACAGATGCTTTGTGACCATATTTTAATGAAAGATTTACAACGAATTCTTGCCCATGTAAAAAAACAGCAAGACACAATGACCAGCCTTTCAGGCGAAGTTTCAGGATTTTTACATAAAAAGTGGTCAGATAGTTTTATTATGTTGTCTGAGATGATCAAAAATATTGAGGAACAGCATGAAGTAATGCTTCAAAAAAATGAAATTTATGAACAAATAGTTTCATCGCAAGAAGAAACACTGGAATCACTAAATTGCATTCTAGCGGAATTTGACACCATTGGTGTTTGGCATCGATCTATTAGTGCCGTCACCTGGGAAGGAATAAAAAATATTGGTCCTAATTTAATAGTTTTTTTAAGAGATGTTAAAAATATTATCGTATCGTATATATCTAAATTTACTTTGCACAATTTTGCTTATGGATTATCAGAACTGAGCCTGGGCAAAATTCTGGGTATTTTTGTAATGATATGTATGTTGTTTGTTATTTTTATATTTTTACAAGCATTACTGCCAACATTATATAAGTCTTTGATAAACGTACCTATGAGTCCTGTTGACTCTTTGCATGGCCTGCGACAAATTGGTATTCTCTTTCTGGGTTTTTTAATTGATGTATTTAAACCATTATATGTATGGTTGATACTGCTGCTTTACATTATATGGCAAGATTCTTCTGCTGCTGTTTTAGTTTTATTTTATGGATATACGATATTTTTTGGAATATATGCATCACGTAAATTATTAATGCAATTTATTTATATCAATCGGAAATTTGATTATTTTTTACTTAGTAAACGATTAATCGATCGATTTTCTTGGGTTTTTTTATTTTTTTCTATATCAACTATTATTATTTTAGTATTCCGAAAAATGTTTATGTTGGTCATGCTTCATCAACAATCAGAGTTTCCCAATATTTTACTTCGTATTTATCATATCGTTATTTTTATTTCCATTGTTTTATCGCTTGATAAAGAAGAGTTACTGCAATTATTGCCTAAGAAATCAAGCCTTGGTGAAAAAGTAGCTTTACTCATTGAGCATTATTATTATTTAGTTTTACTAACTATATTTAGTTTACTTATCATTAGTGATCCATACCTTGGAGGTTATGGATCATTAATGTGGCATTTATCCTGGAATATTTTTGTATCAATATGTGTTTTAGCACTTCTTTTTATTGGATATATGATTATTCGTCAATATTCGACATTTTTATTTTTTAAAGAAGATGAAAGTTTAAATGGTTCCTGCGAGCGCTTTGATTATGCAAAGACATGGTATGCAATTTATATTCTTTCTTTAATATGCGCATTTTCAATTATAGCTGTCGTGCTGTGTGCAGAAATATGGGGTTATGGTTTTACGTACGCAACATTGCGTAAAATTGTGATGTATGAACTTTTTAAAATTGAGTCAGTAAGTTGTGCTGGAAAAACAGAATCATTTAAAGTCTTTAATCTTTTATACATACTTTTTGTTTCCTTTTGTGGCGTTGTTTTAGCATATATTTTTAAGAAAGTTGTGTTAAAACGTGTTTTTGATATTCAATATGTCGATCCTGGAATTCAAAATACCGTTATTATTATTTCTCGTTATGTCATCATTATAACGGTCGTTGTGATTGCATGCATTCAATCAAAATTAGGATCACTTGTTACTGGTGTGTTTTATGTAGCATTGGTCATTACTGGTTGGTCATTTAAAGATTTATTCACTGATTTTGTTGCATACTTTTTTATTTTGGTACAACGTCCGGTCAAGCTTGGAGATTACGTAAAAATTGATAGTGAAACCATGGGTGTTGTAAGAAAAATTAGTCCACGAGCTGTTATCTTACGTCGAAAAAATTCACTTAATATTGTGGTGCCCAATTCAACAGTACTTAAATCTTCGCTTTGTAATTGGAATTATACGCGAGGGTATATTGGGCTTGATGATATTATTTTTTCAGTACCTTTTGGCACCGATATTACTATTGTGAAAGATGTTTGCTTTAAAGTATTTGATGAAGATGGTGACATATTAAAAGTTCCGCAACCATTTGTACGTCTTCAAGATTTTGGTGATAAGGGTTATGTTTTCATGATCCGTGCTTTTGTAAGCTCTGGTAACACTTTGCGCCAATGGGATATTGCAAGTAACATTCGTTTTGCTTTGGTAGAAAGCTTAGCCAAAGAAGGAATTTCTATTGCTGGTCCAAGTATGAAAGTCTTGGTAGCAAAAGAATTAGTAGATAATAATTTTGATCGGTAAAAACTATTTTTTGATCGATTTCCAACCCCATGAAATAAAAAGAATGCCAGGAAAATCAAATATTATTATTATAAGCAATCTTTGCAAGAAGTTTAAAGTTCCTAGATAATCTTTCCCAAATTCAGAAATAACAAATAAAAGTATACCAACCATTATTGCTAGATAGCCTTGCTGTTTGCAGGATAATCTATTGAAAAATTGTTTAGGCATAAAGCTCCTTATTTTAAAAAAACTGGCTCCCTAAAAAAAAGAAAGCCAGCTTTATATATAAAAAAGATTTTTATTTTCTTCGAAGACCTTTAATTGATTTCCAAAGGTTGCTATGATCTAAGCCCCATAGCAATAAATAAAGTCCTACAAGAACCATAATTAAATTTAATATGCTTTGTAAAAAACCTAATTTTCCCAAAGCACCAAAAAATAAAATGAAACCAAGAATTAAAGCAATAAAACCTTGATGTGTTTCAGGGATAGAACGAAATTTGTTATGAAACATGGACTTCTCCTTTTTTAAATAAAACTTTATGAAGTGCAACATACCAAAAAAAATTATAAATATTCAAGAAGTTATTCAAGATAACCTTGAATTGGCCACGCTGTGTCGAAATTGAGATGATCGTCTTGGAGCGGTTGATGATGCACCAGCAAACGAATTGCTGTAATTGGTATTTTATTTTCTTGCAATGTTTTAAGTAAGCTTTCTATGAGCATTAGTTTTTGAAACGTACTTGCTGATTTGTCGAAGGGATATTGATTGAGAGATATGAATGCTTCATGACCTGCGGGTGATAAAGCAACAGATTGTACAAAAATTTGTTTATCAGTTAATCCTTCTTCTTCTAAAAATAAAAACCAATTATTTAAAAGTATTTTAATATTTTGCGTTATATCTTGACCATACATAATTTCAGTAGTTTCTTTTTTTAATATTTTTCTATTATTCCAGATCCAGAGGCTTACTTCTTTGGAATTAATTTTTTGTTGATTTGTTAAAGCATGTAAGGATTGTTTTTGTGGAAAAGAAAATACTATCCATGATTCTTGATATAAAAAAAATAAACAACCCATTGCTACAAGTAACAAACTTACTACAAAATAAAAAATATTTTTTTTCATCAGATAATCGCTTTTATGCATGTTATAAGAGGAGCAATAAGATATTTCCAATCATCTTTTTTACATAATCCAGCTTCGAGTGCAAGGCTTGGAGCTTTAATGCCAATAAGTTGTTTATAAGGAATTCCAAATAGTCCTTGGGTTATAAAAGCAGAATTAATGACTGAATTTTGTAAGCTTTTTAAAAATATTTTTCCAACGGACTGTGAGTCTTTTAAATGTATTAAATGAGCTTGTTGCACATGATAAAAATAAAGCGGATTATAATTGTGTATATGGTCAGAAGGGTTTTGCAAATAATAAAATAAGGAAATATGGCAAGGCATTTCTGGTTCTTGATAAAAGCTTATACTTAGATAAAAATCTGCTTGAAGTCTGTTTGAAAAGGAAGCATTTTGTAACGGTTGAATTGTTTCTCCTGGAACACGTGTAAGAATTACTCGAATATGAGGAAGTACATTGTTTAATTGTTTTTTTAATTCTTCTGCGCATTGCAGCGTAATGCCGCGTTCAAAAACATCATCAATTTCTCTACCAGTGTTTTTTGGATCA
>DATIJN010000052.1:0-1854 GCA_035478615.1 Saccharimonadales bacterium (SeqCode) | reverse complement strand
ACTCTGGCATCAATTTGAGCATCAGCTTTTATAAACTGAGTACTATTTTGATCCTTTTCAACTGCTTGATCCTGCTGCGCAGCTTTTGCCTCTTGCTGCGTATATACATACTGAACACGTCTGAAGTCTGATGCTGGCTGCGGAATATCTTGATCAGCAAAATTTTTCTTTTGCATCTCTTTTACTCGAGTCATACAAGCAACCATACAAGAACTTATAGATGCACGACTTTTAATAGCCATGGCTTTGGTGGCATTACCAAAATAAGCTAGTCCAGAAGACTTACCAGATGGATTAATGATTGAAGAAATTTCCACATTACAGTTTAATCCCCTGCATAATAAAGCTTTTTTACATGTACTAAAAACAAAACTAGTTGCTCTCTTGCCCAAAGAAGTTCTTGCAGCCATGCCCATTAAAAAAGCAGCCGGCAATTCCCAAAGCGCTTGACAAGAACAAGTACCTAACAAAAATAATAAAAATAGTGATTTTTTATTCATAGATTGTGACCATCCCTAAACTTAAAAGATAATTTCCCTACAATGTAAAAGAATAGCAAATTTTTAAAAAAAGTTTATTTTAAAAGGATTTTGCCAATCAAGTAAATATATGAAATACTAAATGCAATGTTTAAATAAACCAATATAAGAAACTGGATCCCTGCCTTCCGACTTCGCCAAGGCTTCGACGGACACAATCGCAGGGATGACGAGATGAGGAGTTTTGTCATTCCCGCAAAGGCGGGAATCCAGGTAAAACTATAGAACATTACTGTTGTAAACAATGCCATGAAACACCATAACTACTCAAGGTTGATCTATGTTTCAATTTATCAAAGAAAAATTACAAAAAATTTATTCTGGAATCACCAAGCAGCTTCAATCAATATTTGAACAAAAATCAATTGACCAATCAACTATAGCTCAAATTCAAGAACTTTTAATCAAAGCTGATACCGGCGTAGCTCCAACCAAAAAAATCATTGACCATCTACAGAGCGCTTATGAAAATGGTACATTACAAGAAGGTAGTGACGCTCGAAAAATAATACATCAAGAATTAACGCAATTGCTTAGTCAAAATAATCCTTGCCCATCTCCTACTATTTTTCTCTTGGTAGGAATAAACGGAAGCGGTAAAACAACGTTTGCAGGAAAACTAGCCAATTTTTTAGTCAAACAAAAAAAATCATGTTTGATTGCAGCAGCTGATACATTTCGAGCAGCAGCACCGCAGCAACTTACGATTTGGGCACAAAAAGCTGGCGCAAGCTTAATCGTTGGCAAACCAAATCAAGATCCAGCATCAGTCACGTTTGATGCTTGTGAGGAGTTTAAAGATAAAAATTTTGATACATTAATCATTGATACTGCAGGTCGCCTTCAAACTAAAGAACATTTAATGAAGGAACTTGAAAAAATAAAACGAATTATCGCAAAACAATTGCCAAATCAAACCATATGCACCCTGTTAACCGTTGATAGCATGCTGGGACAAAATTCATTCCATCAAGCACAAATTTTTAATGAAGCTACCAAATTGGACGGTATTATTTTAACTAAAATAGATGGTAGTGCTAAAGGTGGAATTGTGTTTTCAATTGTACAAGAATTGCATATTCCTATTGCATATCTTTCATGGGGTGAACATATTGATGATATGACTCCTTTTGATCCAGAACTTTACATTCAAAATTTATTGGGTGAAATTAAGTTTCAATCACATAAGCATCAGTAAATAAAAGGGCCATGCCCGCCCAAGCCTTGACCAAGGGCTGGCGGACGATAAAAGGAAAGGGAAATTATATTGAAAAAATATATAAAACATTTTTTTTTATTATGTAGCTTACATGTT
>DATIJN010000051.1:0-4434 GCA_035478615.1 Saccharimonadales bacterium (SeqCode) | reverse complement strand
AAAAGGATTGCGTTAAGGGGGGCTTTATCCTAAGATTCTGCGCTCTGTTTTAAGTTTTATGGCAAGTCGCCGACGTAGCTCAGTTGGTAGAGCAACTGATTCGTAATCAGTAGGTCGCGTGTTCGATTCACGCCGTCGGCATAAAATAAATTAGTACATTCAATAAGTTATAATTAGTAAATGAATAGAAGTTTCAAAGGCGTTTTGAATGTAGAAGCAATGTAGAAGGAAGCGAGATTTTTTAGAAGGAAGAAGAATGTTCACAACGCTTGGAAACCTCATTTACTCTTCAGGATTAATTGTCATTGGCATTTTTCTTAATAGATTTTTTGAAAGTAAATCCAAGTTAATCGCATACTTCAGTCATGTGGGCGCTGGTCAGGTGCGCATCAATAATGACTCTCCTGTTGTACCGATTAATACCCACTCCATTGTTGTTTATAATGCGGGAAGAAAACCAGCAGTCAACGTGAGGGTTGGGCATCATCCATTTGTTAGAGATGTCCAAAACATGGTTGCGGTATTTCCACCCCAACAATTTCGCACTGAGACAGTTACTAATGCTGGGGAGGAAATGGTGTTTGATCGAATCTTACCAAGACGATCAATTACAATTACTTACATATATACCGGGCTTACTGTAAATCAGATTACAGCATATGTACGATCAGATGAAGCGGAAGCAAAATTTTTACCAGTGACGATTATTCGCCAATATTCTACCTCAATATTAAATATCTTAAGAGGATTGGTCTTTGTAGGATTTATTACTGTTCTTTATTATGGATATTTTTACGGCAAGTTAATATTGACGTATATGAATTTAATTCATTAAAAATTTTCTAATTAAACAAAAGATATTGCAATGGGGTCAGGTTTGCGCAGTTGCATATTCATTATTCTGTTTAAACGATATTGAAAGTACAATTGCATAGGACTGACCCCGTTTTGTATACGGTTACAAGGCTGTTCATGAAAAAAACCATGCTTATTATCTACTTGCTCATGTGCAATAGTGTTTTGGCGAATGCTACAATAACTCGCTCAAACGGTACAACTTACTGTGCTAGCGAATACGGTGGAAATTTTATTATAAACTGGAAAGATAGTACCATTACCATCGTCCTCAGTGGATCTGACACTTACAAAATCATCAAAGAATCTATAGATAGGGAAAATTCAGAAATAGTTTTTACAGCCAGAAAATATTTTGACAAGAAAATTTACACTGAATTTAAAATTTTTAGCACTTCTTCAGGTGACTATTTTCGTGCGTTTGATAATAACGCAATGCAATATCAATATCATCCTGCACGTTTATTATGTTGGAATGAGAAATAAAGGAAATTTGCATGCAGCAAAGGGGTCAAGAGCCAACACCGAACAAGTTATATTAACAACCTGATCGCTGCTGGCACTTGACCCCTTATCTTTTATTTTTTGGCTGATGATGCCTGATAACGCTAAATTAAATTATCTTCCAAAATGCAGTAAATTGATTGGAAACTTTTTTCAATTGTCTGATTAAAATCATCGTCAATAATTTCTTGATTTGTTCCAAGCTTGCTCTTTTTTATTTTTCTTTCAAGATGCTCTATTGTTTCAGCAGGAAAAATAGTTGCAAATAAATCACATTTTTTTACGTCAAATCCTGGATCATTAACAGTATATATAAAAGTATGAATATCAATCCTGATTTTTCTTATAATTTTATCTCCTACTGTGGAATCAAATAGTTTTTGAAGATCATCATTGCCTGATAACCTAGTTTTTGCCATTATTAAATCAGCTTGTATTTCAACAGCTTTAGAGAATATCATTTCTTCTATTTTTGGGATGTAGTTGATTCTCATGTCTTCAGCTAATTTTTTTGGATTATAGAATTTTGGTGCCCTAAGTTGCTCAATTGCATAATGCAATATTTTCATTTTTTTAAGCAAATCAAGTGCATATGTGTGGGCATGCTGCAGCCGAAAATCTTTTTTCCATGAGTTATATACTCTAATTGCGACAACAAGAGCAACTATTGCAATAAGCAAAGCAATTATTGTTGCAATGTTAGCAACATAAGCTACATTTTCTGAATATGGCATTGATTCTGTTCTTAAAGTGCACATGAAGTTTGTTTCACATGTATGGTTTATTCATTAACAACCAAATGCGGCCTCATTTTAAGCAACGCAAAAACATGAGCTATAGTAGCTAAAGTTAAATTCGCTTTGCCGCTCTGAATATTAGAAGCCTGTGTCGGCGTAATATTCAAACGACGCACAAGTTCATTGAAACCAATTTTTTCTTTTGCCATGTAATTAGCAACTGCACTGGAAACATCTTCTTGCAATGACCGTAAAAACTCCATTTCCAGTTTTGCCAGTTTTTCAATCTCTGCAATTTCAGATTGATTCAATCTTTTCTCAAGATAATGTTGAAAACTTTTGGTTTTCATCGTTGTTTCTCCTCTTCATCACGGATTAGCTGATTGAGGCGCTGGCGTGCAATATCAATATCCTTATCCTGTGTTTTTTTGTCGCCTGCGTGCATCATCAAAATTATCTTATTTTTTAAAAAAGTATAATAAATCCTGAAACCATATTTACGATCCCGCAATTCAAACAATCCCATTTTTAAACTGCGACTATGGGGCAATTTAAGCATGTTTCCGGATAATTCCAACAGCTTTAGTTCTCTGGCAACTGACTTAAATTGTTCTTTCGACAATGAATCAAGCCATTCTTCAAGAGGACTCCTGCCCTTGTCATCACACCAATATTCAAGTCGCCACTTACACTCCTCTCGGTTCATGTACTCTTTCCTTATTAAGTATAATTCATAATAGTATATTATATTGTACTACGCTAGAAATATTTTTAAAAACCTGATAGATAATCGGCTTTTTTCAACAAAGTAGGCATGTAGTAAATTTGTAACAAATTCATGTCGCTCCATTACAAATTGTAGTAGACTACGATCGGTTTGGTTAAAGCTAAAACATCGCAACATATTGATTAATAACAAAAATAAATATCACAAATCCATTTCGTAATCAGTAGGTCGCGTGTTCGATTCACGCCGTCGGCAGTAGTATAATCAATGGGTTATAATCAGTTTTTAAAATAAAATCTCGATTAAATATTTTCTGGGTACACTTCAGGGTACACTTAACGGAGAGTGACAAGATTTGACCTGTATATAAATTTGACATTATTTATTGGATATGTATAATTCAGCCTCAAATGGTTTTTCAGAAAGTGCAACAGCATAACGAGTAAAATTATGTTTAAGTATTTTATTTTAGCTATCTTAATCGGTTACTTTTTCGTACATTACCATAGCATTGAACAACAAAAAAAAGATTATGAAGGTAATATTTCAATGCGACTTGAAGGAGCATGTGCCGCATTAATTCAAGATGATTTTGCGCAACATGCTACTTCGTTCAATGTCACTCCAACCATTGAAAATGCATTCATAGGAAAAGAAAGTTTATTTTCTGGAAACAATGATTTACTATTTTTAACTCTTGAAGGGCGATCGATGATTTATTTTGATTCTTTTGCACCTCAGGAAATTACGTGCAGAGCTACTATTAAAATAGATAAAGGAAAATTAACGAAAAATACCAAAGTTGATTTTTATATTGTTCCACCAAATTATTTACCTAAAGGATATAAAAGTTATCTGAAAGAACATACTGATATAACATTAACGATAGCTCAAATAGAACAGTTGTCGCCTTTGACAAGCATATTTCCATTAGGAAAACCTACATTTAGTGTTTTTGGGTTCACTTCTCTTGATCAGCTCATTAAATTCATCACAACTTAAAAAATATTTTTATTTTTTGCCTGAATTTAAATATAAAACTGAGGAGGATGTAAATATTTAGTATGAATAAAATTATAATTATTATTATTTGTTTTTTCCTACTCTCCTGTGATAAAAATTATCATGTGGCACTCTACCAGGATCAAATTTCAAAAGACAGCATTCTATGCGTGTATCAGGTTAGCTTACTAGAAGCCGCAATGAGCAATTGTCAATATGCCATGGATTTGTATAAAGCTGATGATCGTAAAAAAGGTTATTTTCATGAATATTATTGCCAGGAAATTTTATGAACTAGTTCCGATCTAATCTGACAAAAGAGTAATATGGGGTCAGGCCTGACAATCAGAGAAAAAGGGGGTCAAGTATAAACTAGGTTCTTGCATATTCGAGCACTGTATTCATCATCTTGAAATGACCCAAGTTTATACTTGACCCCATTCCGCCTTTTGAGAGCCTGAAAAATATTTTTTTTTATAATAAACATGCTCGCCCATCAATTCCATGACTATCCTACAGTGTGGACTTCACTGTCTTCGATTCAGCATACTCCTTTACTTAATTTTTCAATCCATTCTTCACGTGCTGCCCATATTAAATCAAAATTTA
>DATIJN010000050.1:0-7121 GCA_035478615.1 Saccharimonadales bacterium (SeqCode) | reverse complement strand
GTTGTAAAGCTGTACCATTAAAACCTAGAAAATCTTTATAATCAATACCATTCACTGCTAAAAAGCCTGCTGTTTGTGGAGTAAGATTATATTGCTGATCATATGACATGTAATTTTGCTTAATAGTTTCCGATAAAGCTTCTTTAAGATCATTCCTCTCTTCTTCGTTTGCACTATAAAAATCACCTAAACTTTGATGACTTCTTACACTCTGCTCGTATAAAGCAATAGCCTCTTGCTCCTGCTTTTCTTGAAGAATCTGAGATTCTTGCGATGCAATTTTTATTTTTCCCTGAACAATTTTTTGAGCTTGCTCAATCTGTACTTCACATTTTTTTTGACTATCTTTTAATATCTGAAGATCTTGGCTCATCTGTGCTATCTGTTCTTTTAAAGCGTTATCCTTATTCCAAAAAGAATTTATGGTACTTTTATTAAAAAATCTATCAACCCATGTTCTTTCTTTATAAAAATACTCCAGTTCATTTTCAATCTTGTAAAGGCTGTTTTTTAATTTATTAAGATCATTTTCCTTTTGAGCAACATAACAGGCAATTTTTCCTTTATTTGTCGCGAGATCTGTTATCTCTTTTTCTATAGTGTCAATAAATTCATTTTCTAGCTTACTACTGATAGAATCACGCGCTTCTTGCTCAAATCTAAAAATTCTCCAGTCACATTCTTGCATAGCAGCTTTTATTGATTCTATATTAGTTTTTAACCATATTGCCTCTAATACTTCGAAATATTCCTTGTCAGGCAAATTTTCTTTAATATCACAATATATTGAACCATGGGAATGGTGTGGATTATTCGTAGGAGCTATATCAAAAATATATTTAACATGAACATTTTTTTCCTTTAAATACTCAAATCTCTTTTCTAAGTCCGTAAGTCGATTAGCAAGATCCCATTTTTTATCCAATAGTTCTTGACGCGATGACAAAGAACAAGATTTCACAAGCTCTGCTGTTTTATTTTGAATAATTGTTGAATAGTTTGCAGAAATAAAATTTACTTGTTTTTTGACATTTTCAAAATACTCTTCTTGCATCTCTTGTCTTTGAGCATTATGCTCAATTTTGAACAAATGTTCTTCCGCCTCCAAAGAATTACCCGATAATAGACCTTGATGCACCATATCAACTGATGATGAACCTGTAAAATTTGTTGATCCCAACTGAGATGAACATCCGCATGTAGGTGCTCCGGATTCAGATGAACCTTGCCAATTTGCTCCATTCATGACTATGAACGAATGACCATTTTTCAAATCATGATATATTTGATCCCTGGTTCCGTTCTTTTTACAATCATTTGCGACAGATTCAAATAATCCCAAAAATATATCTTCGGTAAACATAGCTTTTGCTTCAATATTTTTTGCTAGAATTGCTATCGAAGCAATCACAGAAGACTTTGCGGCCAACGAATTATGGACAAATACTGATTGGTTCAGTGTTCTTGCCAACATGACTTGAGCGACTTGTTTCTTTGGAAAAATATTTTCCAACGCAATTTGAGCAACTTGTCTCATGGGAAAAACAGATGAAAAGACAAATGATGCTAGCAATAATGCTTTTTTTATTATTTTTAACATAGAAAGTTCCATTTTTAAAAATGCTATTTATTGTGCGATATATTTTCATTACCAATGTTTGAAAGAAATTTCTTGAAAATTAATTACTTAATTGTTTAGGATCATTAGGAAATAAAAAAAATCAGTCATTATATTGATTTTTATTTACCACCTATCAATCTGCCCATACCTCCTAACAAATCTCCACCCGCCCTACTAACTAAATTCCATGCAGCTTGTGCTCCCATATGCTTCCAACTAGTTGTATATTCAAATTGTTCTCTATTTTGGTCCAAGCCCTTTTGTGTAAGCTCCATTTGTCTTTTAGCATTTTCTGCAGTTAGGTTCAATCCTCTTTCCGTAAGATCAATACTAGTTTTTTGAAGAGCAAATCCTTTTTCGGAAATTCTTGATTGGTTAACAAGACCCACTAATCCAAGAAAAATCGCACCAACACCTAGAGGGTTTTTAGGAGAACGAAAGAATGTTTTAAAGGTAGATAGTAATTTTGGTTTAGAATTTTTTTCGATCTGCTTAATTAGCGTACAATATTTTTTATTGGTAAGAGTTTTATTACTTCCATCTGATAGGTTTTGCGCCGTTATCATTGAACTAGTTATTTTATCTACTAGATCTTTTAGCTCTCGATAAGAATATCCATTTGTTTTTTGGGCAATAATAGCAGGAGTAATAGATTCATCGAAAGTAATCCCGTCGCTATCCTTTTTTGCATTAAAATAACAAGATAAAATTGTTTCTCTGTGTTTTTGATTTGGCAAAGGAACCTCGATCATAGAATTTTTTTTAGTAATTTCATCTGGCAAATCATTTGTTCCATCTATGATGCCAATAAAAACCACTCCACTATTTCTAAAATTATTTAATCGTTCCCAAAACTTTATAAGAGCATTATTTTCATGATCGTTTTTGGCAGCATCTATTCGAGTCAGCGCCTCTAATCCATCAAATATCACAATACATGGTTTGCATAGATTTTTTTCTTCGTTTTTAGCAAATTCAAATATCTTCTTCAAATTTTCTGTATCTGAAATCTCTCCTGCATTAAAAAATAAACATGGAGTTTGAGTTTTTATTGCTATTGCTTGAGCTAAAGAAGTTTTTCCAGTTTGACGCATGCCATACAACAGAATATTTGTTTGATCCCTAGGACAAAAACCATTTCCAATATTAGAAACGAGACCTTTAACTTCCTGCGGACAATTTGCAAATAGCTCTTCTGCTAAAGCTTCATCTATTTCTAAAGGACAAACGCCACGAATGCTTGACTGTGATAACCTATTATAAATTTCTTCTTGTTGTTTAAAGTATGGTTTATATGCTTCTTTTTTCGCCTGTTTTAAGCATTTTTTACATGCTTCTTCCTGCCGTTCAAAATGTTTTTTATATAATTCTTTTTGCTCCTGCCTATATCTTTCTTCTTCTCGAGATCTCTCGTCTTTTTCTCGAGATCTCTCGTCTTTTTCCTGTTCAAAATATTTTTTATATATTCTGCCTATTGAAAATGTTTGATCTTCTAATGCTTGTATGGATCCAAATCCATAAAGCAACAATGAATTGATTAAAACAATTCTGTGAAAATTTTTCATAAAACAATCACCGAAAAACAGTATTTGTTTTTTCATGATAGTGGACTCCTTGAAAGGTTTTTTGATTATGGGACACTGCTTATTATTTCCCTTCAAAACATTCCACCTTTGATTGAATAAATCATACAATAATACAACCAAACTTCAACAAACTGTTTATATATTTTTAATATAGTTCATTTATTTTATGAATAAAAAATGCAAAAAATCATCACTAGGAACAAGCTTTGTACTTTATAAAAATATTTAAAAAAAACCTGCGATTTTTAAGTCGCAGATTTTTTTTAAACAAATCAATTTCAAATGAAATTATTTTAATTTTTTATCATGCACATCAACGCCCAAAGCAGTTAGCTTATCACGCAACTCATCAGCCAATTTCCAATTTTTTTCAGCACGTGCTTGGTCACGTTGCTGCAGAAGTTGTTGAATTTCAGGAGTGAGCGCAACTTGTTTTTCAGGAATGGTTTGCAAGGTTAATCCCATAACTTGTATCAAAAATTGTTTAACTTGCGCCTTAGCTTGCTGATCTTGCGCAAGCATTGGCAACTGCTCAAAAAGAATTCCAAATGCTCCAGATGTATTTAAATCATCTTGCAAGCATTGCATCATTTCTGTAATGACTGGGTTGGAGTTTTTTAATGCTGACTCTATCAACACTTCGCCAGCATCTGAAAAGAATGCAACCAGTCGTTTATATGTTTTTTCTGTTGCAGCAATATCTTCAAATGAAAAATCTAATGGATTACGATAATGATGTTTTAAAAAATAAAAGCGAATAACCATAGGATCAAACTGCTTAAATACTTCATGCAACGTGAAAAAATTATTGAGTGACTTTGACATTTTTTCTTTATTAATTCGCACAAACGCATTATGCAACCAATATTTAACAAATGGTGCAGGATACAAACTTTCTGATTGAGCAATTTCATTTTCATGATGTGGAAACATTAAGTCCATTCCTCCACCATGAATATCAACAACACCTTGAAAAACATCATGTGCCATTGCCGAACATTCAATATGCCAACCAGGTCTTCCTTGACCCCAAGGACTATCAAATCCAATTTCATCATCCTTTTTCCATAATGCAAAATCTAATGGATTTTCTTTGAATTCATCAACTTCAACTCGTGCACCAGACTGCAAATCTTTAATATTTTGTTTGGAAAGTTTGCCATATTCAGGAAACATATGAACTCTAAAGTAAACACTTCCATCAGCTTCATACGCTACACCTTTTTGAATCAAACCCTGCGTAAACGCAATGATTTGTGGAATCATATGAGTTACACGCGGTTGAAATTGCGGAGTAACACAATTCAAATTTTGCATATCACTGGCAAATGCTTGAATATAACGATTTGTAATATCATAGTAACGCTTTGCATCACCAAATTCTTCTTGCGCACGTTTTAAAATTTTATCATCAATATCTGTGAAATTACGAACATAGGTAACATCATAATCAAGAAATGTTAATAACCGATACACTAAATCAAACGTCACATAACAACGTCCATGACCAATGTGTGGATAATCATACGGAGTAATTCCACATACATACATTGCAACTTTTTTTGGTTGAGAGGGAACAAACTGTTCTTTTTTTTGACTTAACGTATTGGTAAAAACTAACATAAAAAACTTCTTTTCTAAAAAATAAATATCATTGTAAAAAATATACCCAATTTTTAAAAAAAATAGTATCATTGAAACAATCTAAAAGCATTAACTTTCAAGCTGGGTGACATCAACCCAAACTTAGATTTCAATTCAGGAGAAAATTGGATGGCACTTGATAATAAAAAAATGGTAGCAAAACTGTTTCTTGTAACCCTTGGCTTTCATTTTTTAGCAAATACACTACGAGCAGATACAGATTTAGATCAAATTAAGCCTAATAATGATATCAGTCTTGAAACTGTAGAAAAAAAAATAACTGTAGCATCAAGCAAAAAAAATCCTCAAATACCTTCCATACAAACATTTCCTCAAGCAATTGATTATGCTCAACGACTTGAGCTTCATGAATCACATCGCATCATTAATGACATTCATGTTTCAGGTAATCTGGCAATTTCAACAGATTCAATCATTCACCGTTTGCCACTGAAAGTTGGTGATGAATTTAACGTCAATTATACTGCAGCAATGATTAAAAATTTATATAATCTTGGTTTTTTTCATCAAATACAAATTTATGCTGAACCACTGCAAGATGGCAAAATTGATTTATACATTGTTGTGCAAGAAAAACCAAGATTACATGAAGTAACATTTGTTGGTAATAAAGCTTATTCTGAAAAAGAATTAAAAGAAGAATTAAAAATTGAAAAAATACCAACACTTGAACAAGAAGAACTTAAAGCTCTTATTGCAAAAATAAAGAAATATTATCGCAAAAAAAATTATCATCATGTTTCAGTGACAGCTCAAATTGTTCCACTTGAAGACGGACGAGTATCTGCAGAATTTACCATTAAAGAAGGCAAAAAATCTTACCTCAACAGAATTTCTTTTAAAGGAAATAAACAAATTCCAAGTAAAAAACTCAAACGAGTGATCTTTTCTAAAGAAGATTGGATTGGAGGACTCATTGATCATTCAGGAACATACAACCCTGAAATGTGTGAAGGCGATAAATACATGATTGAGGAAGTTTACAAAAATAACGGTTTTGTAAACGCAAAAGTTACTGATACTCAAGTATATCAAGATCCTGAAACATATGATTATCACATCACCTACACGATTCAAGAAGGTGAACGATACACGATTAAAGAAGTTAATATTAAAGGTAATCATTTAGTAAGTGAGGAACGTCTGCGACAAATAGTTCCTATTTATGAAGGACAACTCTACTCACTTGAAAACGTTCGTACTGCTTTGGAAAATATTCGCATGCTTTGGGGAGAGCATGGTTATATTTTTGCAGACATTGAACCAAGTATTGATATTGATGATGAACATAGAACCGTATCCATTGCATTCAACTCTGATTTAAAAGACCAGGTCTATTTAAATCGTTTGACTATTCGTGGAAATAAAAAAACACGTGATAAAGTTATTAGACGTCAAATTTTACTTGATGAAGGTGCTTTAATCACCAATCAAAAAATGGAACTGTCAAAAGCTTGCGTTGGACTTCTGAATTATTTTGATCCAAAAAATGGTGTAAATTGGAAAACCACTCGTATTGATGATACTCATGCCGATTTAGATCTTCTTCTCAATGAAATAAAAACTGGACACTTTAATGCAAACTTAAGCTTTGGTGGATCTCCAACATCACGAGCTACACCACAAACAGGATTAAGTTTCTCTGTTGGTGCAGGAGATCGTAACTTTATGGGAACAGGTATTGCGTTTGCAGGATCTGCTGAACTATCGAAAAAATATCGTGCATTTATGGCTTCTGTAAGTAATCCTTGGATGTTTGACAGACCTATACGAGGAACAATTAATGGTTTTGTAAAATCTGCACAATATGATGATGAAATGACCATTGCAGAAAACGCACCACTTGAACGTACCGTAGGTGGTGTTTTTGGTCTTGGCTATTTCAGCAAACAACTCTTAGGCGGTGTTGCTATAAATACTGAAATCAATATTGAACGAATTATTTATGAAAATAAAATCCAAGCTGCAAAACAATTTAATACTGCAGATCGAGTTATTGCACAATTAGTTCTTGATAAAAACTTCCAATCAGGAAATCAACTTTCATTTATTACTACCCTTAATCAAGATCAGCGTAATGGTATTGCGTTTGTAACAAATGGTCATCAATGGAATTGGGTTATTCAATTAACTGTTCCAGGATCATCGCGATGTGAAGAAGCACATCATTCTGTTGATTGTGGAGAAGTACCAACTCGATTAAATCCACAGTTTAATTATTTCAAAACAGAATTTGATATTTCATGGTA
>DATIJN010000049.1:0-3798 GCA_035478615.1 Saccharimonadales bacterium (SeqCode) | reverse complement strand
TCATATCGCATAACCCCGTTTAGTATTGCTCATATAAAATAATTTTCGAATTTGTGCATATATAAATAACAAAATAAAAAAGGCCACTAGCCTTTTCATATTTAAGACACTACCAACCATATAAGCTTGAATTTGTGTTTTCATTAACCCTCTGTATTTTGCTCTTGATAAGCAATGCCTTTGCTTAGCTTCGCTAATAATACCTTCCATTTTCCACATGCGTTCAACTAGGTTTTCCTGAAATGATTCTTTTTTCATTGACTGTTTTACATGGGCAAATAGTTCTTTATGAACATGTCGTGTAATCATACGTATTTTTTTAAAACGTTTTGGTTTTGCTTTGCATGTTGTTTTTAATTGGCACGATGCACAATCATTCGACTTTGAATGATAGGTAATAGTGTTATTATTTATTGTAGGACAAGCATTAAGATAATGACCTGCTGGACATTCATAACAATTATTTTCTTTGTCGTAGATGAATCCTTCAGGTTCTTTATTAGTACCACTTCTACCGCTAAATAATGGGATATTTGGCTCAATTTGCTTATCTATAAGAGATTGAATAATATCTCCCGACCCATATGCTCTATCGGCAATAGCCATATTTACATTTAATTTTAAATCTTTTTCAATCGTTTCTATTTGTTGTAAATACACTTGAGATTCATGTGTCGCTCCTGTCGTAATTTTTGCATCTAATACAACTCGACTATCAGCATCTATTGTCATGTGTGCTTTATATTTTAAGGTTCTTGGTGTGCCATTTTTAAAAGCAAGCGACGCATCTGGATCGGTTTTACTGACATGCGTTTTATTGCTGATTTTTCTTGATGATGGCGCTTCTAATCCTCGCCTTGTGATTTCTTTATTTTCTTTTTTTATTTCATCTTTATGATTAGATATTAATGAATCTAATGATGCATTCGCTTGAAAAAGCGTCCCGTCTGTCATGATGCGCTCACCTTTTACCAATCCCAGTTCTTGGCACTGTTCAACAATTTTAATAAAAAATTTATTGAAGGTATCAAGACCAAATCTATCGCGAATTCTCGTTAGAGAGGAGTGATCGATTACTTTATCTTCTAGACGTAATTTACAAAACCATCTGTATGCTAAATTATATTGAATTTCATCACAAAGTTGGCGGTCAGAATCAATTCCATATAAATATCCAATCAATATTATTCTAAAAAATATTTCAGGATCTACAGAAGGTCTACCGTTATTTTGGCAATAAAATGATTCAGTAAGTTCTCTTACAAAACTTAAATCAACATTACTGTTTATTTTTCGTAGCAAATGATTTTGTGGAATTAACGATTCGATATCAAAATAGTGAAATAATTGATGCTGATATTGCTGTTGTCCTTGCATAATTTACTCTTAAAAATAGCGTTATTCTTAAAGTTAAGCTATTATAACCGAATGTTAAAATTTGTATAATAAATACCGGGTTTTTCAACAAGCCCCTCCGTTTTTGAGACTGCTATTTTTTAAGTCATTAATTTAAAATTTGGAATTTACAATGAATGCATTAAAACGCCAATTAACTCTTAAAGATGGTATCTCGCTTGCTTTTGGCTCTGTTATTGGATCAGGAATTCTTTTCTTACCATCACTCACTGTTGCAATTAGTGGTGCATATACCTTGTGGGTATGGATCATTACAACTTTACTATGCATTCCCTTAGTTTATATTTTTACTGACATGGTAAAAGAAATCCCAAATGAAAGTGGGATCGAGGGATTTGTCTCATCTGGCCTTGGCAAACGCGTAGGTGCAACTATACCTATTATATTTTTAGGAACAGTTAGTTTCGGAATGCCTGCTTCTGCGCTAATTGTTGGAGAATATGTGAGAAATCTCCTAGGCGGCGGAATATATACTCAAATGTTAATAGCATTTTTAATTGTTTGTAATGGAGTTATAGCAAATCTAAACGGTGTTAAAACTGGAGCTAATGTGCAATTAGCTGTGACTTTTTTGATTTTTCTTGTTGGGGTTCTTCTTCTTATTTTTGCATTTCCAACAGGATTTGGTCGTGGTTCTATGTCATTTTCACCAGATATGAGTGTCATTGTACCAGGAATAGTTGTTGCATTTTGGGCATTTGCTGGATTTGAAAACTTAACATTTATTGCTGGAGAATTTAAAAATCCTGCTAGAGATTTCAAATTAAGTATGTTTGTTGCATTATTTCTTGCTGGCCTACTATATTTGTTGCTTTCTGAAAGTTGCGCAACACTCATTCCTCAAGATAAAATTAATCCCATTGCTGGTTTGTATCAATTATCTGAGACAATTTCACCCAAGTATTTATCAACTTTTATTATTACCTTATTTGCATTTTTAGCTGTTCAGATTAATTTTAATAGTTGGATATGGGGAATATCGAGATTAATTTATTCTAGCGCTAAGCAAAATAAGCTTCCTATTTATTTTTCAGTACTCAATAAAAAGCAAATCCCTGCAAGAGCTGTGTTATTGTTAGCTAGCCTATTTTTTATTGTTTTATTAGTATCAATGTTATTTCCTCATTTTCTTAAAACTATTTTAGTTGCTGTCAGTACCAATTTTGTATTCATATATATGTTGTGTTTAATCTCGTATGTTTTTTTTAAAAAATGGAGTTTTCTAAAAATAGTATCGATTGGATTATTAATATTATTTGCTTCGTTGCTCTGGTCATCTAAGTGGCTTGTGTTTTATCCAATTTTTCTTTTTGTATTCGGCTGGGTCATTAATTTGCTATTTTATTCTAATAAAACAGACAATGTGAAGCCTAGTGGCCAGAACTTATGAGCTTGATTTGCTAATATCAGACATTTGATACCTTTTTACCAGGATCGGGGCCGTACCTCTGACTATTGAATCTGCAAATAGAGAATGTTTCTTTGAGTACGGAAAGCGTGAGTTTATTCATCTATCAATCCTGTTTAATGTTAAATAAGTCATATAAAAATTATTCTGTGCTGCTTTTAGCAATTTCTTTTTTCCTGTTATTTAGATAATTGTAAAAAGAAGGCCGACTGATATTGTAGATTTTACAAATTTCGGCCACGGTATTTTTTTGCTCATCATACATTTCAATCATGCGATTAATCTGCCTGGTATCAAGCAATGGCGGCCTGCCACCCATTTTCCCGCGAGCTCTTGCAGCCTTTAATCCGGCCTGTGTTCTTTCTTGTATAAGATCACGCTCAAACTCCGCTAATGCACTGAAAATATGGAAAATAAGCTTGCCACCACTAGTGGATGTGTCAATGTTTTCTTGCAAACTTTTAAAGCCAATTTTTCTTTCCATTAACGAGGTGATGGTTTGAATTAAATGTTGTATTGAGCGGCCTAGTCTATCCAACTTCCATACAACAATGGTGTCGCCTTCGCGAGCATAGCTCAGCGTTTTATCCAACCCTGGACGTTGTGACTTAACTCCACTAATGACGTCAGTATAAATTTCCTCACAGCCTGCGCTTCTCAAGGCATCTTCTTGCATTCGTAGGTGCTGATCAGAGGTACTAACACGTGCATATCCGATTTTCATAGCTTCTTCCTATTAATTTTGTGGGCGGATTGTATATGAACTCATGATTTTAAAAAAGATGCTTATCATTGAATTTTGTATGCTTTGATTAACATAAAACTAGACATATAATGCGCCGCCCATGTCGCTGTCGCTCCTGTAAGGAAAACGGAGGGGCCTGTTGAAAAACCCGGTATTTATTATACAAATTTTAACATTCGGTTATAATAGCTTAACTTTAAGAATAACGCTATTTTTAAGAGTAAATTAT
>DATIJN010000048.1:0-4930 GCA_035478615.1 Saccharimonadales bacterium (SeqCode) | reverse complement strand
ACTATGGGTGCTGTAGGTCCTAATCATCTTGTAGTTACACTCAGTGATCGTGTTACTATTCAGAATAAATCTGGAGCAATATTGGTAACTAAATCTCCGGATAGCTTTTGGTCACCTCTTGGTACAAATCTCTCGCCATTTGATCCTCGCGTAGCATATGACCCTTACAATAATCGTTGGATTATGACGGTAGGTTCAAGTCCGTTTTCTGCAAATTCAGGAATACTTTTAGCGGTATCTGCAACAAGTGATCCTACAGGTACTTGGTATTATTATCGCATTGATGTAGATTCAGGTAATTTACTTTGGGCTGATCAGCCATCGTTTGGATTTACTAAAGATTGGATTACTATATCAGCCAATACCTATCAAATAAATGGCGGTTTTAATGGGACAAAAATTTGGGCACTTAATAAAGCGAAGGCTTATTCCAATACAGGTATTACATATACATCATTTACAACTACTGGAATGGGAGGTTCTCAAATCCCTGCTCAAACATACGATAATACTTTGCCGACTCAATATTTTGTTCAGGAGTGGAATTCACATATTAACGGAAACGGATATTTGCATGTGTATAAAATCGAAGGCCCTGTAGATACTCCTACATTTAGCTCTGTTGGGTTTGCTGTTGCGCCAGCGCCATGGAATGCCTATACACCAATGATTAATGGGGGATTTGCACCTCAAGCAGGTACCACTAATCGAATTATGACAGGCGATGCTCGAATTATAAATGTTGTATATCGTAATGGATTCCTATGGGCTGCACATACGATATTTTTACCTGCAGTGACACCAGTACGCGCCAGCGCACAATGGTGGCAACTAGATACATCAGCAAATATTATACAACGCGGTCGCGTTGATGATCCGACTGCAACAGCAACAAATGGTGGATTTTTCTATGCATATCCATCCGTTACGGTCAATGCTAATAATGATGTACTTGTAGGATATACTCGTTTTAGTTCAAACACCTATGCATCAGCTGCTTTTTCATATCGACGTTTTTCAGATCCGCTCAATACTCTGCCAAGTTCACAAGTTTTTCAACCAGGACTTGCGATTTATACCCTAGGAGGGGGAGCCGTGCGTTGGGGTGATTATAGCAACTCATTGGTCGATCCTGTAAATAATATTGATTTTTGGACAATTCAAGAATATGCAGAAGTAAACAATCATTGGGGAATTGCCTGGGGTCATCTAGCCGCAAAAATTTGCTAAAATAATTATAAAAAAGGGCTATGTTAAAAAACATGGTCCTTTTTTTATAAGTCGTTTATAACATTAAAATATTAGAAATCAATTAATGAGTTGTTGGTACGATATGTATATTCTTTTCTATTTTGCTTTATAATGTAATAGCTAAAAATAATTACTAGGAAATATTATGAAGAAAATTTATTTATTTTTAACATTGATGAGTTTTTTTAAAATTCAAACAAGTGAAATATTTGAAGTACCTTACGTAGTTCAAAAAAAACAAGCAAGTTATACCAATGTTACACCATATCAACGTTATATGTTAGGTGACAATGTTTATGGATCAACATCATCTATAGCTCCATCTGATGCAACAGAAATAAATTCAACTGCAGATGATGACGACTGCTGCAAAGTGGATATTTATACCTTACTACGATGCTGTCCATGTCTTACTTTTCAGATGCGATGTCCTAAGCTGTACAGCTATTGTTGCGATAATCCTTGTAGCAAATGTCTTTTTGCATGCTGTATGAAATAATCAAATATAATCTCCTGAAACTTTCATTGAAACCTTTTTTCTAAAAATCTTGCTGGTATGAAGGTTGGTTTGATATCATGAGATTAAGATAAAGATGCATGAGTATCAAATCTGAATGGGGAAATGGATATGAAAAACATAAAACTTTTAACCCAAAAATTGGCTTTTTTAACGCTTGCACTTTGTTTGCAGGCGATTTTATTTCAGGCAGTCTGGACTCAAGCCACAGAAGTTCGGGTCACTGGTTAGATTTTGGATGCTTGTAGCTTCTAAAATATGGCCTATGGTTGATGGATACATGTGATTAATCCAAAATTTCGACATATCATTTCGACTGTACCCTGGCAAGGTACATAAGTCATCATATTCTTTTTTTAAATCAGAATTAGTCAGTCCTAAACCATCCCAGTCAATTGATGCTCCATTGGTAAATTGAGGATGTTGAGCAAAAAATGCCATGATAGCCTGCTCAATGGATTCGATTTTTGGTTGCTGAGTTGGCTGATCACATTCACAAGATTTATAAAATTCCTTAGGAATATCTGGTTTTGTGCTTGGTACGCTAAGAATGCTTTGAAGTTGCTCGAGTGATCCTGGAAATTGATACACTTCTATGACAGTAACTTCTTGCATCAGATCAGAAGGCATAGCTGTTTCTACGAACTCATTATTGTGTGGTGCAAAAAATGTATTTTGAATAGTTTGGATACCACCACATCCACAAACAATTATTTTATGATTTATAAATGGCTGCTGCTTAGCCTTCATTTTTTTGAAAATAGATTTAAATCCAACAAATAAAGCCGTCATATACTGCATACCTTTAAACTCTATTTGTTTTAATGCTTCTTTTTCATCTACAGTTCCATATGTATTAGCAAGAGTTTGTTCATAATTTATTGATAAACGACATAACATAGTTTTTGCTGCATTGATTACAGCCTTTAATTTATTAACACTCATTTGGTGTTGAGTAAAAACAGGAAGTTTATTATTGGATAATGTTGTTAAAAAACATAAGCTTAATTTTGTAAGTTCTTTTGATGGCTCATAATTTAATTGATGTTTTTTTTGATAAGCATATAAAGATAACTTTTGTAATTCTTGTCTACTAAGATTTTGTAGTTCTACAGAATTAAGATTATTAATTTTGTGTATCAAATGTTCAATGTTAAAAATAATATTATCTATTTTATTTAATTCATCAGATAATTGTGAATTTAATAATGTTGCATTTTGAACAAGGTCAAGAATTATAGATGTTCGTGTTTGACATTTCCAATCACCCACAGAACTGTCAAGGACGGATAAATTTTTTTTTTGAAAATGTTGAATTGTCAATTTCATAATATTGGCTTCAAATAAATGATTGCTTAACTCTCGAAGTAAATCAACCGCCGAAAGTTTGTACAAATCGTTCCTTTTTAAAAAATAACCGACAAGATCTTTATTTTTTATATCACCCATAACCTCCTCCCTAATTGGACTATTTTTAGACACAATAAGTATACTAAAAGTCAAGATCAAAAATGAAGATTTTTTTAAATAAAATGGCTATAATAAGCCATTTTATCCATGATGGCGATTAGATTTTTGGTTATTAATTTGATATAAATAAGCCTTAAATCAGGCTAGCGGTTAACTTAACTTATTTGTTTATACTGCAAGAAGATTCCTGTAGATAGATACAAATCCATTAAAGAATTAGATTCCGTTAAATATGCGTTATATGCATGCACAGGCTCTCTAATACCAGTTTGAGATGAATTATGATTCTTATATTGTCCAGGAATTATTATTTCTCCTAGATAAGTTTTATCAGACTTGTAAAAAACGGCTGTTAAAGCTCCAGAATTATTAATAGTTAAATTTTTATTATTTTTAATTATAGGGATTATATAAACACCCGATTGCCAATCTTGCTGGGTAAGCCCTGCTAAAGGTTCTGGTAAATTGCCATCTTTAATTATGTAACATCGAGTATATGGTTTAACATTAAAAGTATTAAATACATCAATATATAGTTTATTGATAGGGTACGTTGAAAATTGCAAAGGAAGAAATACTTCTTGTTTATCAATAGGTGATGTAGCTTGAGCAAGTAAAATATGTTTTTCGTTTGAAGGACTATATTCATACGTTATTTTAAAGTGAGTTGTTGTTCCTGGTGATAATTGAATGAGTTGCGTTGGGACTGAAGACCCGACCCAGTTTGCGGTTTGATTAACAAAAGTAATTTCAACGTTTGAAATAGGGGTATCAAGATATAAAATTTGTGATGAAATAATTTTATTTTTTTTATTAGTACAGGTTAATTGATAGACATCTCTATCTTTTTCTGTGAGTTCTCCAAATATTCCTTCCTTTATATCTGTTTTACGAGCATTTATAACAAAAGAATATAATTGATTAAGTGGATAAGCATATGTTGCATTAAAGCCTTTTTCATTAAAAAATGTTTGAGTTTCAGTTTGAGCTGTTTGTGGCGTAAAGATAGCTAAAAAATTAACATAATAAAAACTGTGTTCATTAACAATAACATGACCATAAGGGTCTTGTGCTGTATATATTTGAGGAATATCAGAGCAATGAGATAGTTCTGTTTCGTAGATAGCATTTGCCATTAGCCATGGTGCATTATATAAAATATAGTCAGGCCGAAATCTATTATAAAGATCAATGAAAAATGTATAACGATTTTGGTTGTCAAAACAGCTTAACTTTTTAAAGTAGGCAAAAGCGTTACCAAAGCTATCTTCTCCAAAAAATTTAAAATCAGTGTATAACGCAAGTTGTGTTGTGCTCATAAGCATCCAGAGTGCTTGCGCTGTAGGTAGTTTCCATAAAAATTGAGGCAGAATAATTATTGGCAAAGTCAATGTTGGGATCGTTGGATTTTTCATAATTTGTACTTCACTCAAAGATGGTTGGAATATTGTTTGAGTTGAATTATCTTCATCTGCATTGTGAGCTTTGATTTCAATATCTTGTTGATTAATTTTTATTTTGAGCAGATATGGGCCAGTTAGTTTTGAAATATTGATTGCTTGAATCCGTTGATTAGGGTCCCGATGTGGGTGCGATGCTGGCGTTGGGTTTTGAATTAAAACCATATACCAATCCTTTGGATTAGCTAAATATTCAGGGCTTGTTGGTTGTCCATTCATTTCAAATGTATCT
>DATIJN010000047.1:0-2440 GCA_035478615.1 Saccharimonadales bacterium (SeqCode) | reverse complement strand
GCCACCTGCTGCATTACTTCCGACTCCAAAACAATCGTCACCTCTTTTGCCTTCGCCGAGAGTGACGTCGCCTGTTGCATCTGCATTACGACCGATACCAGGACAGCAGCCATCTGCTCTTCTGCCAACGCCGCCAGCTGTGAGTGCGGAGGATTATCGCAAGCATCGTCTGCCTGCGGCAATTGTGGTTATGCCGGTTCAGCGACGAAGATGAGAAGTTAGAAATTGCCTGCTTGTTGTTAAACGGGCAGGTGGTGGGGTTTTCTTCTAAATAAAAACGGAGATAATTTTCAAATGTTATCTTCAACTGTGCGTCATCCCGCGACGCTCTTCAAGCGGGACCCAGCGACTTTAATCTGGGAGTCTGGATTTAACAATAATGGATTTTCCTTTTGTTAAAGTTCTTGTGATATGACCTTTCCCGGTAAGATCGGTTGCAAATAAAACATCTCCCGGTTTAAATATTCGTTTCTCACCGCCACTTGCTTCTACTTCTACCTCACCTTCAAGGTAAATAATGTATTGAGGCTCTGGAGCAGTGTGCCAATCAAAAATCGCGCCTTTTTCAAAGTCACGAAATAGCATTGATGTTGCTGGATATTTTTTTGAATAGTTTCCCAAAGGATGTTTTTGTTCAAATCCGGCATCTATTTCGATAAAATGGGATTTGTTATCCTGGCCGGTAAAAAGTTTTATGTATTTCATAAAGGTCTCGTCAGATGATATTTTTCGTTTCATCTTTTTCTATCATTGGAATTGTCTTATGATACCGTTACAAAAAGGAAATGTGTAATGCCAGATCATTTTATCAGTGAAATAGTTTCAGGCGGTCAAACGGGCGTTGATCGTGCTGCCCTGGATGTTTCTATCGAATTTGGCATTCCTCACGGAGGTTGGTGTCCTTATGGGCGAGCAGCAGAAGATGGGGTTATCCCGAAAAAATACAATTTAAAAGAAGCGCCAGCGCCAATTTATGAAAAACGTTTTGATCCTGATGCCATTTACAAAAAAAGAACGGAGCTCAATGCAAAAGATTCTGATGGGACTTTGATCATTTTGAAAGACGAGCCAATGGGTGGAACACTTTATACGATTCAAATGGCAAAAAAATACGAGAAACCATTTTTGATTTTTAATGTTTCTGATGGTTCTAAAATTACCGATATTGCAATCTGGATTATAAAAAACGATGTTCATAAGATAAATATTGCAGGGCCTCGTGCATCGCAAGAGCCAGATATTTATAGTTCTACTTTGCACGTGCTTCGTCAGGTGATGAATGATGAGCTGCTTAACCAGAATAAAAATACATTCAAAATAAGGTCATCAATGTAAAAATATAATCATTACGCTGGTTCTATTTTTTTATTTTCAGTTCGTTTGAATGGATTATAATCAGCTGGATAATCGTAAATATCAATATTGGTTATATTTTTTATATAGTTCACAATAATATTCCCGGGCAATGCAAAAAAGATAGAATATAATACCTTGATGAGATAACTGGCTAAAATTATTTTCCAAACATTTTTCAGCTCGATAGAGCCTGCTTCCATCATCAAAATGGCTATGGCTGAGTAAAGTGCTTCAGCAATGGTTGATGAGCCAAGACTTCGAAGCCAAAAGTATCGTCCTCTCAAAAGTACTTTCCACCTTGTTATGATATGAATGTTTATAAGTCCAGAAATAATAAACGCTATAAATGAACTGATTACAATATACAAAAGCTGGTCGAATACAAACACATAGATATTATTGCTTTTGAAAAATTCAGGGTAAGGTGAATGTACGACTGATTCGCAGATTAGTGCAAATATTGCCTGACAAATAAATCCGCATACAATCATTTGTCTTGCCATTTTATAGCCAAAAATTTCAGCCACTATATCGCCAAGAATAAATATCAATGGCGAGATTAATGTACCACCAAGGATAAAAAAATTGTCATTCAGGCGAATGTACCTGTTGGTTAATATAGCACTGCAAATCATAATACTCATATAAAGCATAGTAAAAAAGATTAGGAAATTATATCCTTTTAGTGTTTTTTGTTCTTGTGTGCTCATGAATCTATCCAAAAATTTAATCGCATTAAATTGGTTTATTGCTCTATATTTTTATAGATTGATTGTTCATGTCCTGCGGCGTAACTAATACTCCGCACATCCTCAACGCTCAAATTATTAATCAACTCCCTGTCCAGCACAATCTGCCCGGCCGTCATCAACATCACCTCATCACCATCACATTTCTTTAATTTGAACAAAAGGGTATTAAGATCGCCAGAAAATTCCTGCGTTATAATTTTATATTTTGGTTTTTTAATCTCTTCACATGCAAAATAGGTGATCGCCCGGATATCTTTTTTGGAAAATCCTTCCAGCATGTGATCATTTGTCACAATTTCTTCTGGCGTGCATTCAATGATAGTGGATTTCCC
>DATIJN010000046.1:0-3263 GCA_035478615.1 Saccharimonadales bacterium (SeqCode) | reverse complement strand
GTTGAAAGTTTGTCTCTATAGCGCAAATAAATCCTTTGTTGTTGCAGCAGTAACTTTCATAACTTTTTCAAAAGATTCATTACGCAACTGCGCAACAAATTCTGCAATAGTTCTAATTTGTGCTGGACTATTTGGTTTGCCACGAATAATTTGCGGTGGTAAAAATGGTGCATCAGTTTCAAAAATAATTTTTTCAAGCGGCATGTTTGCAACAATATCTTGTAAAACTTTATTTTTGGGATATGTAACCGTGCCACCAATTCCTAAAACAAAACCTAGATCCATATATTTGGTAGCATAATGTTGATCAGATGAAAAACAATGAATCGTGCCTTTAAAATTTGGTTCATTTTTATATGCAGCTAATGCTTCATATGTTTCATGATCTGCGTCACGTGAATGAATAACAAGTGCAAGATTGTGCTGAAGCGCGAGTTGTATTTGGGCATGAAATGCATCTTGCTGTCTTTTAAGATCGTAGCCTGGATAATGTTTGTCGATACCACATTCACCGATGCCAACAATTTTTAAAATTTTTTTTTCTGTAAGAAGTTGTTTAAAACTTTCAATAGTTTCAGTCCATTTAAAATCTGTATCGTTAGGATGAAGACCAATAGTTGCAAAACAATTGTCAAAATGTTTTGCGATATTAATACAAAGTAAACTTTCAACTAAGTTGGTGCCAACATTCATAATAATTTCAACTTGATTATCTTTTGCTTGGTCCAAAATATTTTTACAAGTTTGCAGTTCTTGGGGTGTTAAAGGTTGAAATTGAGGATTTTGCAAAAAATTTCTAAGCATAATATTCATGTGGCAATGTGTATCAATCAGCATAGGAAGCCTCTTTTGTTAAAAATTTTAAGGTTCGTTATAGAAATATTTGACAAACAGCTAAATAAATTTACTCTAGTTTACAGAAACTATCAAAGTTTAGCAGATAAGCAGTGTTCCATTATATGTATGTGTAAGGAGACCTTATGAACAAGACCAAATTAATCGACGCTCTAAGCGAAGAAACAACCTTCAGCAAAAAAGATATTGCTCGCGTTTTAGACTCATTAGTTCGTGTTATCGAACGTTGTCTAAAAAAAGGTGAAAAAGTATCAATAACAGGATTCGGAAGCTTCTGGATTTCTGAACGTTCAGCTCGCAAAGGAATCAATCCTGCGACAAAACAAAAAATTAACATTCCAAGCGTAACTGTACCTAAATTTAAAGCTGGAAAAAATCTACGCGAAGTAGTACGCAAAGTTCATTTTTAATAAGGTAGTAAGGTTAGATTGAATTTATTTCGCCTTGCAAAATAGTTATCCATTGTAAGGTCGTACAGGTTTCTGTTCGACCTTATTCTTTTATCGAAATTTAAGATTAAGATTTAAAACCATCAAACATTTTTGTATTACAGGAGTCTTTAACGTGATAGATTTAGCAGAACTTCGAAAAAATCCCGAGCAGTTTAAAAAAGAAGTTTTAAAAAAAGATCCTTCGTACAATATTTCTGCATTAATTTCACTTGATATTCAATTTCGGCAATTATCACTTGAAGTTGAAGCATTGAGAAAAGAAAAAAATGATCTTGCTAAAAATGTTCATGGAGCAATTACACCTGAACTTCGTGAAAAATCTATTGAAATCGGAAAACAGTTAAAAGAAAAAGAACAACTTTTAACGCAAGTTGAAAAAGATTTTTCAGCTGCATACATATCCTGTCCAAACATTATGCATGAAAGAGTTCCTGTTGGTGGCAAACTTGAAAATAAAGAAGTTCGCGCAATTGGTTCAAAACCAACTTTTAATTTTACACCAAAAGATCATGTGACTTTAGGTAATGATCTTGGATGGTTTGACTTTGCAGCGGCTGCAAAAATTGCGGGATCCAATTTTGCTTTGTATAAAGGTGATGCTGTTAAATTAATGTATGCACTGACTCATTTAATGCTTAAAAATAATGTTAAACATGGTTTTGAACCAATATTGCCTCCATACATGGCAAATACAAAATCTCTTGAAGCAAATGGCCAATTGCCAAAATTTGCTGAGGGTGTCTATAAAATTGAACATGAAGATTTATATCTTATTCCCACATCGGAAGTAAGCTTATTAAATTATTATCGAGATACTATTTTTGAACCAGATGATTTACCAAAACGCTTAACATCATGGACCAGTTGTTTTCGTCGTGAGGCTGGAGGCTATGGTTCTGCAGAACGTGGTTTAATTCGCATTCATCAATTTGAAAAAGTTGAATTAGTTTCTTTTACTAAACCTGAAAATTCATATGATGAACTTGAACGTATGGTTGCTTGTGGCGAAGATATTTTAAAACAACTGGGACTTCATTATCGCGTGATGCTTCTTGCTGCACAAGATTGTTCATTCCAAGCTTCCATGACGTATGATCTTGAAGTTTGGATGCCAGGTCAGGGTAGTTATTATGAAGTTTCATCAGCAAGTAATTGTACCGATTTTCAATCTCGTCGTGCAAAAATAAGGTATCGTGATCATGCTGGTGGCAAAACAGAATATGCTCATACCCTCAATGCTTCTTCACTCGCACTTCCTCGGTTGATGGTAGCACTTATGGAAACCTATCAACAAGAAGATGGATCAATTAAATTACCTGAATGTTTATTGCAATACGGATGGTAATCTATGATCAGCGCAGATATTGCTCAACAAATTAAAGAATTGCAAATTCATACCAGACGCATGTTAAGTGGGTCAAATATTGGTGGTTACAAATCGCGCCAAAAAGGATTTGGCTTTGAATTTGATCAGCTTCGATCGTATCAATATGGCGATGATGTCCGGTTAATTGATTGGAAAAGTTCTGCACGAAATCCCGATAATATGTTCGTTCGGCAATATTTTGAGGAACGCAATAGAACATTTATGATCTGCCTTGATGTTTCCAAGTCAACTTATTTTGGTTCTGGTGATGTTTTAAAACAAGATGTCATGAAACAAATTGCGGGAATTTTGTCCCTTGCTGCGCAATGGGGTAAGGATAAAGTAGGATTAATTTTGTTTTCTGATCACATAGAAAAGGTAATACCTCCTGCCAGAGGAGAAAAACATGTACAAATGGTACTTTGCGAGATTTTTTCTTATAAACAAACTGGCAAAAAAACTGATTTAAATGTATTATTTGATTATGTAGCGTCTCATGTTGCAAAGAGATCCATTCTTTTTGTGATATCAGATTTTATAACCGAAAACTTTGAAAAATCATTAAAAAAAACGTTGTTTGATAAAGAAGT
>DATIJN010000045.1:0-2731 GCA_035478615.1 Saccharimonadales bacterium (SeqCode) | reverse complement strand
TCGAGTTTGAATTGACCTAAAGATTTATTATCTTTTGCCAGTTCTCGTTCACCTTGCACTACATGAATATCAACTGATGGCTGATTGTTTTCAGCTGTTGAGAACACTTGTGATTTCTTAGTAGGAATCGTTGTGTTTCTTTCAATCAATTTTGTTGCAATTCCACCCATGGTTTCAATACCAAGTGAAAGGGGAGTAACGTCGAGAAGTAAGACATCACTTACTGAACCTGATAAAATTCCACCTTGGATAGCAGCTCCCAGAGCAACTACTTCATCAGGATTTACTGATTTGTTTGGAGTTTTGCCAAAGAAATCTTTTACGAGTTCTTGAATTTTAGGCATACGAGTTGATCCACCGACCAAAATAACTTCATTAATTTGGCTTGTTGAAAGTTTTGCATCTGAAAGTGCTTGTTTGCATGGTTCAATTAATTTTTTGAAAATATCAGCACACAAAGATTCGAGTTTTGCACGTGATAATTTTACTGATAAATGTTTCGGACCTGATTCATCTGCTGTGATGTATGGTAAGTTGATATCTGTTTCATGAAGTGATGAAAGTTCTTTTTTCGCTTTTTCAGCTTCTTCTTTGAGTCTTTGTAAAGCCATTTTATTTTTACGAAGATCAATGCCGGTATCTTTTTGGAATTCTTCGATTAAATAATTGATGATTTTTTCATCAATATCATCACCACCAAGTTTATTGTTTCCACTGGTTGATTTTACTTCGATAACACCATCTTGTACTTCCAGGATTGAAATATCAAAGGTTCCACCACCGAAATCGAATACTGCAATTGTTTCATCTTTTTTCTTTTCGCAACCATATGCAAGCGCTGCTGCAGTTGGTTCGTTGATGATACGCATGACTTCGAGTCCAGCAATTTTTCCAGCATCTTTAGTTGCTTGACGTTGAGCATCATTGAAATATGCAGGTACTGTGATGACAGCTTGAGTAACTTTTTGTCCAAGATATTCTTCTGCTGTTTGTTTTAGATTGCTCAAGATTGCTGCAGAAATTTCTTGCGGAGAATATTTTTTGCCTTCGATTTCAAATGCCACATCGCCATTGTCTGCTCTGACAATTTTGTACGGGTAATTTGCAATTTCATTTTTAATTTCGTCGAAGGTGTGTCCGATAAAACGTTTTGCAGAGTAAATTGTATTTTCAGGATTTGTAACTGCTTGACGTTTTGCCATGGTTCCAACCATACGTTTGCCGTCTTTTGCAATTGCAAATATTGAAGGAGTGGTATTTTGACCTTCTTTGTTCGGGACAATTTTAGGAGTTTGTCCTTCCATGAAGGCTACCGCTGAATTGGTAGTTCCAAGATCAATTCCGATAATTTTTGCCATAGTTTCTTTCCTTAATGAGTTGACTTCATTTTTGCGATGTAACTATATATTTTCGATATGTTAGCATAATGCAACTCAGCCTTCCTTGTCAAGAAACTTTAGTCACTTTCACTAAGATTTTTTTAGTAATAAATTTTAAGCAATTACTCCGTCCTGCATCTTCAGCTTAATACTTACGGGGGAGGACCTTTGATGAGCTGAAGTTTTGGACTACGTAATGATTCCTCATTAAAGAAAACAGAATGATTCCTCATTAAAGAAAACAGGAGGCATTTTTAGCCTCCTGTTTTTTAGATATACATAGCGAAAGATTATTTAGTATTCACCTGTATTATTGTTTTTATGTCGGTTATGTCGATATGGATAGGAAGATGTATGCTTTGATTCTCGTCGAGATAAACGTTTGGCAGGCTTTTCGTATTCTGGATTTATATCTTCCATTATTTGATCATCAAGATCATGTAATTGGCTGAGATATTTTTCATGTTTATGTCTATATGTTCTTGCTCCGCGATTTAGATCATCTAGATGTTTTTGAATAAGATTTTTTTTCAATGTTAAATGTTTTTTAAGAGGACTTTTTTTAAGACGAGGAGATGGTTCTTCTTTAACTTGTTGATTTACCATTTGTAATTGTTCTTGAGTCTTACCATATTCGTCTGCTAAATAATGGTATTTATCAGGAGTGCTTTTATATACTGGTCCAGAGTTTGGTTCAGGTGCTGGTTCAGGAGCTGGCATAGAAGCAGGGCCTCTGTCTATTTTATTGACTGCACCAGAGGATATATGACCTTGCCATCCTGGTCCATATGGTTCATTAAAAGAACTTGGTGTTATAGTTATTGAAGTTGCTGATACTACCATCATCAGCGCTATTTTATATGAAAGCTTCATACATACTCTCCTTTTTATAAGGACTATTAAATATTATGGATATAAGGGTATGCAAGAATGTCTTTAGGAATCAATAGCTTTATGTTTTTCATAAAAGAAACGGAAGGCTTATGGCCTCCCGTTTCATGAATGTCAATGTATGAAAAGCTAATTAAAGACCTGCTGATCCGCCTACCATTTTACCTCTAGTAAATTTTTTTGATTTTTCAGATTTTTTCTGAGCTTCTTTTTGAAATTTAGTTAATTTATCGTTTAATTCTTTGCTTAATTGTTGACCTGTTGCTTGTGCAGTCATTTGAACATTATTAGCAGCATCAAGTATGCGATCGTGATCCTGTTGTAATTTAGAATGTGCATTTTCAAGTTGTTTATTAATAACCTGACCATGTTTTTCTAATTTAAAAGCTAAGTTTTCGACATGTTTTAATTTAATTTCTAAAGCTTTAACGAGATCTTGCAAATGGTACAACATTTCTTGA
>DATIJN010000044.1:0-1914 GCA_035478615.1 Saccharimonadales bacterium (SeqCode) | reverse complement strand
CGGTCTGTTGCCCAAATCAGTGTAATTCATCGCCCAAATAAACTATAATTTCCAGCAGAAATTGTTAAGGAAAATGTTTAATGATGGGCCTTGAAGAACCAACGCAAAATAAGCTTTTTTATACTGATTTCCACCTTGAATCGCGTGTCCGCCAAAACCATCCGCTCAGAAAAATTGCTAAAGTAATAGACTTTAGTTTTGCATATGCAGCAGTGTCTGAATGCTATGGTAAAAAAGGAAATGTTTCAGTTCCACCACCTTTAATATTGAAACTAATGTTGTTATTAGTTTTCTATAACGTTCGCTCTGAAAGAGAATTGATGAGCACTTTGCCAGAACGATTAGATTGGCTTTGGTTTTTAGGCTATGACTTAGATACTTCCATCCCCGATCATAGTGTTTTATCGAAAGCGAGAGCCCGATGGGGGTCAGAAGTTTTCCAGTTGTTTTTTGAACGAATAGTTTTTCAATGTGTTGAAGCAGGATTAGTAGACGGAAAAAAAATATTTATCGATTCTAGCTTGATCGATGCGAATGCATCAAAAAATTCAGTCATAGATAAGCAATCATTAAAGACTCAAATAAGTAAACGCTATAAAGAATTAGAATTAAGATTGGATGAGATTCAGGAAAAAGAAAAAGATCGCCCCCATCGAGTTATGAATAATCGTTACGTATCAACAACCGATCCCGAAGCTGGCATTTTCGGTAAAGGAAAATCTACACTTTGTTACAAGACACATCGTGCTGTTGAAGAGCGCTCGGAAGTCATTACAGCTGTTGAAGTAACAGCGGGTGACATAGATGAAGGACAACGATTAGAGAGCATGCTAAAAGCACATGAACACAATACTGAAATTAAAGCGAATACAGTGGTTGCCGACAGCAAGTATGGAACCATAGAGAATTATATTTACTGTGATGAAAATACTATTAATGGCCACATGGTAGATTTAAAAACCAAATCCGCTAAAAAAAAAGAAAAAAATGCGAAACATAAAATATTTCCAGATACCGCGTTTAAATATGATCCAGAAACAGATACCTATATTTGTCCTGGAAATAAAAGGCTGAAAAGAAAAAGTCTACATGCAGCTCGAAGTAGTAGTGATTATGCAGCTTCTAAAAAAGATTGTTCATCATGTGAATTAAAATCGCAATGCACAAAAAACAAAGTGGGTAGAACTGTCAAACGACATTTTCAACAAGATGTTGTTAACGAAATGCGTGAGAAAGCTAGCTCAGCAAATGCTAAGGCAGATATTCGTAAACGACAGCATTTGATGGAAAGATCATTTGCAAATGCAAAACGTTATGGTTTTGATCGGGCGCGCTGGAGAGGGTTAACGCGTGTTTCCATCCAAGAATTTCTAATTTGTTGTGTGCAGAATATTAATGCTTTAATCAAGAAAAAACCTCAACCGAGGCATGCAGCATCAATAGCTTTAAAACCACCAGCGTCGTACGAGATATCGCTCTATGAGACCAATATAATGACCGAGATCAAGTATTCTTTAGAAAAGATATTCAGATTCCTCGTAAATATATTCAATATCCACGTTTTGATGTATGTTTAAATATAAAAGACGTTTAGGCAACAGGCCGTCATCATAAAACATCTTTCGGTTAATTTTTTAAAGTTGTTTTATGATGATACTTGACACCTCCATTTCTACGCGGTGGGTATCCAGCCCCTATCTTTAAAGTGTATAACTATTGAATTTAAAATTTAGGGTTAAATGAAGTTGCTGCGAAAAATATTGATTAAATCGGGTTACAAATCGGTTACATTTTTGTTTTCCTGAATTTAACGCCTAATGTTTTTTTGTTTGCTTTAGCTTCTGTTGCAGCTCTTTAAGCTTTATTAAAGATAAACCAGTCGTTTTTTTAATAAGGTCGAGCTTAAGCCCTTCT
>DATIJN010000043.1:0-1897 GCA_035478615.1 Saccharimonadales bacterium (SeqCode) | reverse complement strand
CCCTCTCGTGTATGAAAAACTCTATTGCCATGATAAGCTTCCGAAGAATTCACATACAAGGACCTGTTTTTTATGGCATATACCCCACATGTAGCCCTACTCGCCACCGGCGATGAAATCAAAAACGGGGATATCTTAAATACCAACTCCCAAGTGATTGCAGAACGTCTTTTCAGTCAAGGTATTTTACCTGGTTCACATATCATAGTGGGTGATAATATTGATGAAATCAAAACTGCGATTCAATTTTTATTGAAATCTCATCAAGCTTTGATTATCACCGGAGGGCTAGGCCCGACTTCAGATGATATAACCCGTGATGCTTTAGCAAGTGCATTAGATAAAAAGCTAGTATTCGATGAAACATCCTGGGAATTCATTATCCAACGTTTAAAAAATTTTGGTTATGACACACCGCCTGCTTCAAACAAACGACAAGCTTTCTTTCCAGAAGGATCAACTATCATTCCAAATCCCAATGGTACCGCTGCAGGTTGCAGTGTTGATGTGAATAATCAATGGATTTTTATGCTACCGGGGCCACCACCCGAATGTTTACCTATGTTTCATGACGTCGTCATGCCTCTTTTAATCAAACAGGGTTTTCAAAAAACTTTTTATCATCAAAAATGGTTATTGTTCGGTGTCAGTGAAGGGGAAGTTGCAGAAACGTTAGATGCTATTGCAAAACCATATGACTGTACAACAGGTTATCGTATCTGTTATCCCTACATAGAATGTAAAATCTACTCTAACAATAAAAATGATTTCTTAAACATTGTTGCAAAAATCAATGATGCCGTTACCGATTATATTATTGATGATGGAAAATTGACGGCTTCTGAAAAATTAAAACAATTATTACCTACACTTTCTTTTAATATCCGTATTTGTGATCAAGCGACGGGTGGCATGTTAGAATCGACTATACTTACCCCTGAAACGTACCACAAACTTTCATTCACTTCTGACAGAACAAAAGCAGATGTTACCATTACAGGTCTAAAAGAATTTTGGAATCATGAACAATCAAATAACACAACTCTTGAAATCACAACTCAAAATCAAACATTCAGTAAAAAAATTCCTTTACGTGGTATAAGAGCTAAACTTTATGCGCTAGAATGGGTTTCGAAATTTATACTTAACCATGTGATAAGATGATAACTATGCAAAGATTAATGCCCTATGTCATTTTTTTGAGTTCTGTCGTATTTTTTAATCATACCTATGCAAATAGCCGTCATGATTTACATTGCAATTCGACTTTGCAAATGCAAATGACTTCGGAAAGCATAGCCGCTGTTGAACAATATGCTTCGCGATTAGATTGCTTAATACCTGCTATACAAATTTGCATGGTATTTGATATCGATAATACCCTGATTACTAACTACCCTAATTTTGGTGATGAAGCATGGGGATCTTGGCAAAGTTATTTAAGTAAAAATGATCCGTCCAATCCTAATTTAATGACTCATTGGTTACCGAATGCGGGACTGTACGACACTATTGCTGCATTACGTTTTTTATTTGATTTTAAGCCCGTGGAATCTATCACAACTTCTGTCTTGCATGATGTTCAAAACAACTATCCTACCATTGCTCTTACTTCAAGAAGTTTTGCTTCTCTATCCACCACGGAGCGCCAGCTATTAAACAATGACATGAATTTTAAATTAAATCCTATAGGTGGAAACCCATTAGATCATTATTTTTTACAGCAAAATAATAATCAGTTAAAAATGTATTACAATGGTATTTATTATACTGCTGGAACGAATAAAGGAGAAAATTTATTACAATTGATTGAACATTATCGTAATAAATTAAATCAACCCGAATTATGTAGCGTGGTGATTGCTGTCGATGACACATCATCGCATATAGATGATAT
>DATIJN010000042.1:0-14890 GCA_035478615.1 Saccharimonadales bacterium (SeqCode) | reverse complement strand
CTCGAGCAGCTGTTTGAGGAACACTGGTATCAGTAACTTCTCGTCCACCAGCCTGTCCCACCATCCATAATTTAAAATGTTTATCTTGCCCAACTACAATACCCCACTTATCAAATGGATGATTGCTGATTGGCGATTTTACAGGTACTACTAAAAGTACTCCAGCACGCTCAATATCATTATGTTGAGGTCCTATGAGTGATCCATCTGCTAGTTTGCATGAAGCCATGCATCCTGCAGGAACAAGAGCTCTAGGTGCAGCTTCAAATGAAGTTTGTGTTATCGCAAAAGAAGCAATAAATGTTAATAATTTTTTCATAAAAAAATTCCCTTGATTATGTAATTTTCTCTATTTTAAGAATGCCTTATTGGCCTAAAAGCTCAAAAGGTGAGGGGTTTTTTATGCAGTCCTCAGGATAATTACTTCTGTCTTTGACAGGTAAAAAATCTTTAGGTTTAAATTTTTTTGGAAAAAAATGGGCAAAGATTGATTTTTGATGAGCAGGACATTTCCAATTATTTTCTATGGCGCGATCAAGGTAAGGTTTTAAACCTTCGCGAGTAAGATAGCCACGAGAATCTGATCCAGTAGATTGAAACAGGAATGATATATACTCTTCGATTCTATATTTTTTCAGCGACATATGTTCTAAACAATATCTGCAATCTTGGTATCCTGCAGCATGTGCATCGGCACCCATTTCTTTTTTAATAGAATCTTCTTTTTTTTCTTGCTCAGATGCTGAAACAAAAAATGAATAAGATTTACTTTTTGCTTGGTAGCTTGCAAAATCATCATTGTATTGTAGATAGTGACCCAATTCGTGAGCAATAGTCTGTATTAAAGAGATGGGATCGAGATCTCTTTGAGCATGTAGTGAAATTCCTAAAGTAACCATTTTATCATGAGACAAGTCAGGGTTAAGCATTGGAAAATGAAGTCCAATAGCATTATGGTTTTTACTATGTAGGTAAAAAGGTATGTCATCTGTAATACCCATATCATGTTTAATCGTATTAAATAATTGTAACAATTCAGGGTCGGTACAAGGAATCATGCCATAATATTCAAACATTTCTTGTTTGGCTTTTTGAAGAAATTTTAGATGTTCTTGTTGTAATTCTGTTCTTAGAACTAGAAATTTTAGAGATTCTTGTTGTAATTCTTTCTGATGTTGTTGTTCATTATAATGTTTTAAAGCGACTGCTGAAGAGCATGCTATGATACTTGCGCCAATTGCTTTTTTAAATCCGATTGTTTTTTTAACACGAGCGCTTGCTGTAGCCATAGTAGCTTTAAGGGATTGGGGTATAAAAGTTGATGCATGTAATGTATGCATCATGGGCAGTAACAATAAGCTGGATAAAAGAATGAAATGTTTAAATATTTTTTTCATAAAACCCCTAATTTTATGCAATTTTTTTATATTTTAAGGGTATCTTATTAGTATAAAAACTCAAATGGGAAGGGTGTGTTTTATAGGGGTTTTTTCAAAATTTTACAAAAAAATAAGAGCCAAGTTTTCTTGAGCTCTTATTTTTTTAAAGCTTGATCAGCTTACGCAACGTACTCTTCTTTTGAAGAATCATCTGAAGGAGCTGCTACATCTTCAGCTACTTGAACAGGAGTTGCATCTGGAGCAACTTCTTTTTTCCAGCAACCTGAAAGAACAGGAAGTGCAACAACGAGTACTGATGCTAGTATGAATTTTTTCATAATGGACCCTTTTTATGAGTTTATGAGGAATATACTTTTACTTTTTTCCGGCAGCTTTTTTTGTCTTGCAAACTTTCTTTTTCATAGAAACTTTTCGGAATTTAAATGGATCTCTTGCCATAGCTTCTTGCAAAACAATATCCATCTGTTCTACAAATATAATATTTAATTTTGTAATGTCATCTTTAAATTCTGCTAAATCAGTTTCATTTGCTTTTGGAAGTAATACTGTTGTGATTCCATATTGTTGAGCAGCAAGTAATTTTTCCTTGAGTCCACCAATTGCAAGCACTCGACCACGCAGTGAAATTTCACCAGTCATAGCTAAATGATTTTTAAAAGGAATATTGGTTAATGCTGAAACAAGTGCAGAAGCAATAGCAATCCCTGCAGATGAACCATCTTTTGGAGTTGCACCATCCGGGAAGTGAATATGCACATCATTATTGGTTAGTTCTGATTTTTTAATACCAAGTTTTGCAGCACGTGATCGCACATAACTATATGCTGTTTGAGCAGATTCTTGCATAATTTCGCCAAGTTGCCCAGTCAACGTTAAACCGCCTTTACCAGGAAGTAAGCTGACTTCGACTTCTAAAACATCTCCGCCAAGTTCAGTCCAAGCAAGTCCTGTTGCAAGTCCAACCACATCTTTGTTTTTGCATAAATCAGTTTTCTTGTACTTTTCTTGTCCAAGCCATGCAGTAATTTTCTCTGCAGTAACGGTGACTGATTTTAATGTATCATCAAGCAAAAACTCTTGAATTGCTTTTCTCATAATTTTTGCAATCAAACGCTCAAGCTGACGAACACCAGCTTCTTTAGTATATTCGTCAATAATTTGAAGCATTATTTCATTGCTCAATTTTACTTGAGATTTGATTAAATTATGTTCTTTAAGCATTTTTGGAACTAAGAAATTTTGTCCAATTGCAAGTTTTTCTTTATCGGTATAACCAGAAAGACTGATAACTTCCATACGATCATATAAAGCATAAGGAATTGATTCAGTTGAGTTAGCCGTTGCAATAAACATAACATTCGACAAATCATATTCAGTATCAATGAAATGATCGGTAAATGTTTTATTTTGTTCTGGATCTAACACCTCAAGAAGTGCTGCTGAAGGGTCGCCTGAACTATCATGAGACAATTTATCAATCTCATCAAGCAAAATGACTGGATTGATCGTTTTTGTTTTACGCATAGCATGCAAAATTTTGCCCGGTAACGCACCGATATACGTTCTTCGGTGTCCACGTATCTCAGCTTCATCTTTAACACCGCCCAGAGAGATTCTGGTGAATTCTCGGCCTAAACTTTTTGCAATGGATGCAGCAAGAGATGTTTTTCCAACTCCTGGAGGCCCAACAAGGCAAATAGTTGGTGTACGTTTTAAGTCTTGAGCATATTTTTGAGCTGCTACGAATTCAAGAATTCTATCTTTAACTTTTTGAAGACCAGCATGATCTTTATTTAAAATTTTTTCAGCATTAGGCAAACTAATAGTATCTTTGCTCTTTTTATGCCAAGGCAATGTTAAAATCCAATCGATATAATGTTTGCTAATCGCTGATTCAGCTGAAATAGTAGGCATTTGTTCTAAGCGAATCAATTCTTTTTCAGCTTTTTCTAAAGCATCTTTTGGTAATTTTAAAAGCTTTATTTTGTGACGTAATGTTTCAATTTCACTGGTATGATCATCTCTGCCCAGTTCTTTATGAATTGCTTTAATTTGCTCAGCTAAATAATATTCTCGTTGATTTTTTTCAACTTGATGTTGAACTCTTCCCTTAATTCGTTCTTCAGCTTGCAAGATTTCGATCTCTTTTTTAAGAAGAACAGCGATTAAGGTCATACGTTGCTCAAGGTCAATAGTTTCAAGAATTCTTTGGCGATCATCAAATGTAATATTTGCATGCACAGCAATTGTGTCTGCAATAGCTTCTTTATCATGGATAGTTTCAGCTCTGCTTACTAAATCTGATGGAATTTTTGAATTGAGTTTACCATATGTTACATAGACATTTTTTAAATTTCTCCATGCAGCTTCAATAGTGACTGGTGAGACTGCAGGGCTATAACAATCTTGCAAAAAAGCTGAAGTAAAAGATTCAGTTTCGTAGGTATCAATTATTTTAGTACGAATAACGCCTTCAACAAGAATTTTAAGCGTATTGTTCGGCATTTTCATGACTTGTAAAATAGTCGATTTTGTACCGTAGGTGTAAATTTCATCCTTGGTAGGATTTTCAGTTTCAGGATTCTTTTGAGCTGTGATGAAAATTGTTTTATTGTGATGCTTTAAAGCATGTTCAACAGCTTTAACTGATGATTTTCTGCCTACAATGATAGGAATAATACTGGTCGGAAGAACGACGATATTTTTAAGCGGCAAAATAGGCAAAATATTATCAGAAGATGTTGGCTGATGTAGAACATCAGGTGCCGTGACAGGACCTGTATTAAGAGTTTGTTCCATATCCATGTATTCTGTATTCATATATTTTTAACTCCTATATTTGTAGCAAGTAGGCTGTAACAGAGCCGCTTATGAGTAACCATCCAATTAAGTAAATCATCCATTATAAGGTACGTTATAAGATAAGTCAGTCTAAATAACTAAGTATGAATAATTGGAACCCTTTTGATAAGAAAACCGAGGTTATTAACCTTCACGATTCCTCTTTAATCATACCAGTAATTTAAGGATTCGTAAACCATTTTTTATGGCCCGAAAATGGGTATTTTTTGTTGTCTCAAAGCCAAAAAGTCGAAGTTTTTAAAAATAAAATTTTTCGATTTGTGTAAATTCTTTGCGTGAATCTTTGGACATGATATACTTGTTGTAATTATTATTCAAAAAAATCTTTATTTAAAATAGTTTTTTTAGAGGATTTATGGTGCTTTTGGATAGCTCAATGCGTAAAAATTTTCAGATGCGCATTTATCATTTATGTATAAAGTTGAGATCATGTACTATCACCGCTTGTGATAGGGAAACTTAAGGCTTTTGATGCTTTTATTGCTTCAAGAGTCTTTTTTTATTGCACAAAAGAACACCTAAAAAAAGGGTTTGGTATGCAGGTTGATCAAAAAATTGAAATCATTTCGAGCATAAGTAGAGTTTAAAGGGTATCAATATGGCTTCTTTCTTGGGGGGTTTGTTTAACCTAGGGCTAAACAAACACGAGCGGTTAAAATTCATTCTTCTAACACTTTCTTTCGCATTTGTACTTGGATCATACACGATTGCAAAAGAATTAAAGGATTCCATTTTTGTAAGCATTGTTGGTAAAGATTCTTTACCTATGGCAAAACTGCTCGTTATTTTTCTTCTTATTCCCGCTGCTCTTGCCTATTCTCGCCTGGTTGATGTTTTTCGTCGTTATCAATTACTCGCATTTTACAGTATGCTTTATGGCGTAGTTTTGGCACTCTTTACTGTTTTGTTAGGGCATCAAACTATTGGTTTATACAATACCGTAACAAGTCCATATCGTTTATTCGGTTGGCTTTTTTATTTTTTTCTTGAGGGATATTCTCCTTTTGTTGTAGGGGTATTTTGGGCATTTGCCAATTCTGTTACGAGTCCTAATGAGGCTAAAAATTGTTATCCAGTTATGGTGGCAGGATCAAAAATTGGTGGAATATTTGCCGCATTATTTGCTTGGTATTTACTTGATCATGCAAAAATCCTTGATTGTTTTGGGTGTACAAATCATGATGTTATTTCGCATCAAATATTAATGGGACTTGTCTCAGGTATGTTGCTGTGTGTTCCGGTTATTCTTGTGATTTTAATGCGAACTGTTCCTGGTCAGTATTTGCATGGTTATGAAGCAGTGTATCAGCTTGAAAAACAGCAAGATAAAGCTAAACAAGAAGGTGAAGTTAAAACAGGAGTATTTTCAGGCATTAAGCTTTTAGTGCAGTCTCCCTATGTTCTTGGAATATTTGGATTAGTATTTTTTTATGAAACACTCAACGTGGTTATTGGTCTTCAGCGTATTGGGATTTTAAAAGATGCTTCAACATCAGTTGCTGGGTTTACTGCTTCAATGTTTTGGCAAAGATTTCAAGCGCATTTTTATGGCATGTTGATTTCATTTTTTGGAGTTCAATTTTTACTGCGACGTTTTGATCTTCGTCGATGCTTATTTTTAGTTCCATTTTTAATAAGTGGTCTTTTGATATTTTTTGTTTTGACCTATAGCGTTGACGCGATTATGTATCTTTTTATTGGCATGTCTACTGTTAATTATTCTATTTCATATCAGTTACGAGAATCACTTTATATCCCAACATCAAAGGATATGAAATTTAAAGCAAAAGCATGGATTGATACTTTTGGAACAAAATTTTCTAAAGGATTTGGATGTTTATTTGCCAATGCTACCCGAACTCTCTCTGCAGGAACTACAGCATTTACCATAATTTATGGTGGGTTCTTTAGCTTATTAATGTTAGGTTGGTTTGTAACATCATGGTTACTTGGTAAAAAGTATGAAAAAGCAATTCGCAACAACCAAATTATCGGTAACGAAAATAATTGAATAAAAAATGTATAACGATGTCCTCATTGTGTGGTCCTCATTGTGCGCGAGGTTTTTGTTTTTATAGAAGAATAATGTGAATAAAAATAGCAGAAAATAAAAAACCAATACAATAATAAAATTAAGAAAATAAAAAACATAGAACGAAAGGCTTATACATGTTTCATGCTGTTTTGCATAAATTGGGTTTATCTATAGATCTAGATAGGCAGGAACGTAATCAAATATTTTGGATGGCAGCTGCTTTCTTTTGTGTGATTGGTTCTTACACAGTGCTTAAAGAAATGAAAGATGTTCTTTTTGCTCAAATAGTAGGTCCGAAATATCTGTATCAAGTTAAATTTATTTCTATGTTTCTTCTTTTGCCAGCAACCCTTTTATATGCAAAATTAGTTGATTATATGAGTCGGTTTTGGCTTTTGGTTTTTTATACCATGCTGTATGGAATTGGTGGAATCGCGATAGCTTATTTACTTTCTGATCCTGTTGTAGGTATTGCTAATACTGTTTCAAGTCCAGATCGTTATTTTGGTTGGTTTATATATTTGTTTTATGAAGGTTTAGTACCATTTGTCATAAGCGTTTTTTGGTCATTTTCAAACTCGATTACCAAGCCTGAAACGGCAAAAAAAGGTTATGCTTTAATTGTTTCTGGATCAAAGCTGGGAGGAATGTTTACTTCTGGTATTGCTTGCATATTATTTGCTCCAAGTATGACACTGGGTACGTGTCCTTGGTCTTCAGTATTAATTCATCAAATATTGCTTATTGGAGCATCTATTTTACTTACCATTTCTCCTGCTGTTATTTATTTCTTGATGCAAACATCAACTGAGAAAAATTTGCATGGATATGAAGCTTCATATGATTTTGAAAAACAGCAAGAAAAAAAAGGAAATTCTGAAACCGGAATGCTATCAGGATTATTTTTGATCTTAAAACATCCTTATATTTTGGGCATTTTTGGCATGATGTTCTTTTATGAATTAGTCAATGTGGTTCTTGGAATTCAACGTACTTTAATTGTGCAAGCTGGTGCAAAAGATGCAGCAGCATTTACAGGTGAAATGTTTAGACAACGATTCATGATGCAAGGTGCAGGATTTTTGGTCTCATTCTTTGGTACTCGTGTGTTAATTAAACGTTTAGGCGAGCGTGTAAGCTTAGTGCTCATCCCGATTATCACAGGATGTTTGCTGGCGTATTTTATGATAGCATATAATGAACAAGCTGTAGTATTTGTATTCATGGTGCTTGGTATGTTGAATTATGCTTTTGGTTCTCCAATACGAGAGGCTTTGTATATTCCAACAGTCAAAGATGTACGATTTAAATCTAAGGCATGGATTGAATCTTTTGGACAAAGATTTGCTAAAGCTTGTGGGTCAGGAATTATTGGAACAATTCAAGGTATAGCAGCTATTGGAACGCCATTATATCTTGGTTTATTCTCATCAGTTTTTGCAGGAATTATTACATTATGGATTGGTGTGGCATGGCTTCTGGGAAGAAAATATAATTCATTGGTGAAAAAGGGGCAAGCTATTGGTGCAGAATAATGGCTTAAAATTTGTATTTTTTTCTTTTTCAGGTACTCTAGTACATAGAATTAGTAACATGTTTTTTAATGATAATAACTTAATTTAAAGGACCTCAGAAGGTGTATTTATGATAGATTTTAGACAGTTGATAGATGTGGGTCTTCATTTCGGTCATCAAAAATCAAGATGGTGTCCAAAAATGAAACCATACATTTGGGGGCATAGAGGCGGAGTTCATCTTATTGATATTTCCAAAACCGCTTATGCTTTGCAAAAAACTGGGTCCTTTTTAGAAAGTGTTGTTGCGCGTGGTGAAACTGTTTTGTGGGTTGGAACAAAGAAAACTGCAAAAGATACAATCGCTCAAGTGGGACAAGCAACTGGTATGCCATACGTTGATTATCGTTGGGTTGGTGGAACAATTACAAATTATAATCAAGTAAAAAAAGCTGTTACCAAGCTTCTTCATTTTGAAGATGTTATTGAACGATCAACAAAAGAAAATTCTCCTTATACCAAAAAAGAAGTTGTTCGTTTCCAAAAATTAGCTGAACGTTTACGAAGAAGCGTTGGTGGTTTAAAAGCATTAACTCCAAATATTGGTGCTATTGTTTTAATCGATGTTCGTAAAGAACAAACTGCACTTTTAGAAGCTGCAGCATCAGGTGTTCCTGTTGTTGCGTTGGTAGATACTAATTCTGATCCAAGCGGTGTTCAATATGTCATCCCTGGAAATGATGATTCAGCAAAAGGTATTGCATTCGTTTTAAACTATTTACAAGAATCAGTTCAAAAAGGTCTTGCTAAAAAAGCTGAAACAATGAAAAATGCAAAAAATGCAATCGAAGCTCAAAGAGCTGCTGCAAAAGACGCTGCTGAACCTAAATCATTTGAAGCGAAAAAAGCTGAATTAAGAGATATCATTATTGATACTTCTGATGATGGCGAAGATGAAATTGCTCCTAAAAAAGCCGTTGTTAAAGCTGCATTTAAAAGACCAGCTCGAAAAAGCGTATAATCTTTTTACTACTTGGAGAGATGTCTGAGTGGTCGAAAGAGCATGATTGGAAATCATGTATGTTCTTAACAGGGCATCGAGGGTTCGAATCCCTCTCTCTCCACCAGTCTTCGTTACTTACGTAACTTCGTCTGGCTGCGCCGCTAAAGATATTTAGAGAGTAAAAAATGTTTGACATAAAAAACGAAGACTGCCCGAAGAAGCTTTAGCGAAGACGGGCTTAATTAAAAAAATAAAAAGTCTTCGTTACTTACGTAACTTCGTCTGGCACAGCCTGAAGAAGCTGAGAGCGTAGGCAAGCCTAGCGAAGATGGACTTTTTAAAAACCTAGTTTAAGTCTTTGTTTACAGATATTTGACAGGTACTTCAATAAAAAAATGTACCAGTATAAAATTGATTAAAGATAGAGAGAAGTTTTTAAGATGTATGGTGTTTACTTTGTCAGGTCCGGAAGGAAGCAGCAGCAACATTCATAGATTTGTAGAAACTTCTCTCCTTTTGTTATATGAGCAGGGTTGATTATGAGCCAGATAGCATTAAATTTAGCACGAAAATGGCGGTCCTCAAATTTTAAGGAAATTATTGGGCAGGATTTGGTTGTAAGAATTTTGCAAAATAGTTTATTTAAAAATCAATTTTTTCCCGTATATCTTTTTTCAGGTCAGCGGGGTTGTGGTAAAACATCAACTGCTCGTGTCTTTGCATCTGCTATTAATTGTAAAAAACTTTCTGAATTTCAAAAAAATCCTCAATCGTATCATCTCCCATGTTTACAATGTGATTCATGTATTGCTATGACGCAAGGACGTCATCCAGATTTTATGGAAATTGATGCAGCGTCATATACGGGAGTTGATAATATACGAAATATTATTGATACATCTTCATTTCTTCCTTTGCTTGGTGAGCGGAAAATTTATTTAATAGATGAAGTTCATATGCTAAGTAAAGCAGCGTTTAATGCATTTTTAAAAATTTTAGAAGAACCACCAAAATTTGTAGTTTTTATTTTGGCAACGACTGAAGCTCAAAAATTACCAGAAACAGTCAGGTCTCGTTGTTTTCAGTTATTTTTTAATCCTGTAAAACTTGATACGGTTGTTGCTCATCTTGAGCATATGTGTCTTAAAGAATCAATAGCATATGATGTTGCTGGACTTGAATATATTGCGCACGTTTCGCAAGGTTCGCTTCGTGATGCGATTAATCTTTTAGAGCAGGCGCGGTTTGCAGATAGTAAAGTCACCAAAACAGTTGTTTTATCTGTGCTTGGATATCTTGATGATACAGCGTTATATCAACTGCTTTCATGGATGCTTCAAAAAAATCATAAAGATATGTTGGTTTTATTTCAGGAATTATCAAAACAAACTATCTCCACTGAATATGTAGTTAAACGGTTTGTTGAACTTTTGTATGATAGTATTATTTTAAAATACAACGGTGAACCGAAATACTTTTTAGATATTCCTGCTGAAGTTAAAGAGTTAATTGGACAAGCATCTATGCAGCAACTAACTGTTTATTTTGATCAAATTTGCAGTCTTGATATGGCACTACAAAAAACGAGTAGAAAACAGATTTTATTTGAATCTATGTTGCTTCGGTTAATAAGTCGTGATGAAATGGGGCAATTAACTGAAGAAAAAAAAAAATAAGCAATCTGTAGCCAATGCTGTTGATACTGATTTGGCAAAATGGCACATGTTTGTCAAAGCAGTGCATGCTCATATTGATCCAGTACTTGCTTCTATGTTTTTTGAAACTGATTTCATACAATTTGACCAAGTTAAAAAAATTATTCATCTGGTAACGCTTAAAAAATTTGTCATGTTTCAAGATTTGTTTATTGAACAAAAGCATCATTATCAAGAATATCTTGATAGAATTTTTGGCTTTAAAACTATGTTAGTTGTTGAATTTACAAAAGTAGATCAGAGAGTAAAAGTAGAAAGAGTACAAGCTGGAGAAGAAAAAAGACATTTTAGTGATACTGTAACAGGATCATCCAATGTTGATAGGGGACAAGCTAGTAGCAACGTAGTGATTAACAACCAAGCGGTTAATAATCACATGATGAGCCAGAGAAAAGTTACTGCGAGTTTGAGTAGGAATGAAAAAAATATTGATATTGCTGATGAAAAAAAATGGAAGTTAGCCCATAGATTGATTGAAAATTTTGGGGGAACTGTGCGTGAAATTATAAAGGACTTACATGAGTTTGATGCCTAAAGTTGTCATTGTTGGACGAACGAACGTTGGAAAATCGTCATTATTTAATCGAATTGCTCCCAAAGTAAAAAGCTTAACGCTTGATATGGAAGGTGTAACTCGAGATATGATAACTGATTTTGTTGAGTGGAATGGAGTCAAGTTTGAATTGATTGATACAGGCGGTATTGATCTTTGCAAAAAAGCTGATGAAATGACTTGTGCTGTAACACAGCGGGTAAAAAAAGCACTGGAAGATGCGGCATTACTTTTGTTTGTAGTTGACGCGCAAACAGGTATTGCTGAGCAAGATATGCTTATTCGAAATTTCTTGCATGGTCTGCATAAACCAGTATTTGTTTTGGTTAATAAAGTTGACACTATGGCTCAAGAAGAAAATATTTTCCAATTTTATAAATTTGGATTTGAAGAAGTCATAGGTGTTTCTGCAGCACATGGACGTAGTATTGCAGATTTGCTTGATAAAGTTGTTGCTGTTATTTCGCAAGTGAAACCAACAACTAAAGTAATGGATGAAGAACCTGAATTTAAAGTAGCATTTTTGGGACGTCCCAATGCAGGAAAATCTTCGTTGATGAATCTTTTACTTGATCAAGATTTTTCAATCGTTTCGCCAATTGCAGGTACTACACGTGAAGCATTACGTAAACGTATTGCTTTTAATAAACAAGTGGTTGAATTGATTGATACCGCGGGAGTTCGCAGAAAAAGTGGTGTTACTACTGAACTTGAATCTATGATGGTAACGAATGCTTTGCAAGCTGCAAAGCGTGCGCACATTGTTTTACTCATGATTGATGTGCAAGAACCTGAATTGTCAGCGCAAGAATTAAAATTAACATCGTATGCATTTGAAAATGGTTCTGCTGTCATTGTTGTTTTTAATAAAACAGATTTGCTTGATGAAGAAAAACAACAATATCTTGATTCATCATTGCAAGAATACAAATACTTTTTGAAAAAATTAGAAACTATTAATATTTCTTGTAAAACGGGTAAAAACGTTGGTAAAGTTTTACCATTAGTGCAAAAAGTATGGGAAAAATTTGGTGTTCGATTCTCGGATCGTTACTTAACCGATCTTTTTATGGATGCTTTGGTCAAAACACCATTGTATAAAAATGGCCAACGATTAACATTTCATAAGGCGCATCAAATTGGAACAGCTCCACTTCGTATTGAATTGATTGTTCGCAATACGGAAATATTTGAAGAAAATCATCGAGCATTTTTTGAAAACATTTTGCGCAAAGCACAAGATCTAAAAAGTGTTCCTATCTTTTTCTATGCTAAAGCAAAAAAAGACGTTGTGAGTAAAAATACGTAATTTTCTGTTGTATCAAAAATCAGGTTATTGAGTTTTAAGTATGAATGAATTAGCATTCTTGTATAACTGATTACCTGGAAAAAAATAAGAAAGGATTTTTAATGGAAGCTGATATGACATTTCGAGGCATGGAACCATCGCATACTATTGAACAATATGCTGCGAAATATTTAACAAAATTTAAAAAATATTTGGGCAAAGAAGAATCGGATTCAGTTTTTGTCAGTGTTGTTTTTGAAGGTGAATTTAATCATCATATGTATGCATGTGAAGTTCGTATAAAAACTCCTCATTTTGATGTACAAGTCAAAAAAGAAGGTCATGACATGTATCCATTAATCGATGAGACTATGAAAGTTGTAGAACAAGATCTTCAAAATAAAAAACAACGAATTGTTGATGATCTTCGAAAAAGAAAAAAATTAGTTTAAAAAATAAAATTTGAACAAAAAATCCTTGGTTAAAAAATCGGGGATTTTTTTTGATTTAAAAATTATCACTGATACATCGATTGGATCTTGTTTTTTGTTTTTGCTTTGTTACGCTATGTAAATCTATTTTTTACATAAAGGATTTTGATGAAAAAATTAATATTAATGTGTATTTTTTTTACAGGTGCTGGTGTTCAAGCTATGAATACTGAACAAAAGTGTATGCGAGCAGCATATTTTGCTGTTGCAGTGAGTCAGGCCGTTCCTCAATTGAATAAAGATTTTTTGGAAGCATGTGGAACACCCCATGATCGTACGTCACCCGTAGATGCATTGAGCGAAGTAATTGCAATAAATGCTGCAATATATGGCGTAACGGCAACCATAATAGCTGATGATATTAAACCAGGATTGGCAGGAATAGCTATAGCAGCTACATGCATTGCAGGTAATGCTGCATATAAAAAAGCAAAACAAACTGGTCAGTGCGCAATACAATAATTTTAATGAATTAGAAGCTTAAAAAAGAAAGCCGACTTGAAAAATAGTCGGCTTTCTTTTTATCTAAAGTGACCAAAGGTCGGTTTATTTCACGCTTTGTACTGCATCTACAAATTCTTCAGGAGTCATGCTATATGGTTCACTTGACCATTTTTTCATGACTTCTTGCGTATGCGGATTGATGATTAAAATTGCTGGTTGAGCAAAGACCTTAAACTTTGTTTTCAATTGTGACGCTTGTTCGTCTGAATTATAGGTGCAATCAACTTTAACAAATACTATTCTGCTACCCAAACCTTGTGCAACCACGTCTGTTTGGAATATTTTTTTATCAATTGCTTTGCAAATCGTGCAATGGTTTGCCCAAAAATCAAGCAGGACCAATTTATTTTCAGTTTGAGCGATAGATAAAGCTTGATTGTAACTTTCTACCCAGGTGACCCCAGCTTGCTCAGAGACGTTATTGTTTTTTGAAAAAATCATAAAGGCTTTAGCATTTTTACGTTGTGTCATTTCATAGGTTTTAAACGTCATAAACACACAGGCAGCAAGAAGTATAATTCCCAGCAAACTTTTAACCGTTTTGGTTCCCTTGTCCATATTTTTTTGCGCGTCAATGATGTAAAATAGAGCTGCAAATAAAAGATAGACCGTAAAGAGTGCGTAGACTAAGGCTCCAGGTAAAATGTTGTTTAAATAGTAAAAACAGGTTGCAAGCATTAAAAAACCAAGTGCTTTTTTAATTTCAACCATCCACTCCCCCGCGCGAGGAAGTGCACTCATGGAAGAGGAAAATGTTCCAATAATGATAAGGGGAACACTCATCCCGATTCCAAAAACAAATAAAAGTAAGAATCCTGCAAGTATATGGCCCATAGTTGCTACAATGGTTAGGAGCAGTGCAAGGCCTGGTGATACGCATGGAGATGCAACGCTACCGCTGATAAGTCCAAAAAGATATGCTGAAAAAAAGGGTCCAAATGCGGAGCCGAGTTGTACACTTCTTTGCATAAATGAAGGGATTGAAAGATCAATAACACCAATCATAGTCAGAGACATATAACCAATAAATAGTACTAAAACAAGGACAAAAATTGGTTGCGATAAAAGACTACCAAACGAAGCTCCAGCAAATGCGGCTAAAAGTCCTAAAAGTGCAAACGTCGTTGAAAGTCCGAATGCATAGCAGAGTGAACCTAAAAAATTACGAAAGAGTGACGTATGTTGGTTACGGTGCAAAATACCAATGGTAATGGGAATCATTGGATAAATACAAGGCGTTAAACTTAAAAGTAATCCAAGAAGGAATGCAAAAAGAAAACGAATCCAATTGCTGCTGGTGTTTTGGACAATGCCCTGTAACTTTTCAGTAATCGATTTTTTTTGAGGTGCAGGATTGTATGATGAAGATCGTGAACTAACTGGTTCAGGTTGTGGTGATGAAACATTTGTTGGTGTTGGTTCATTGAATGAAACAGCAACAATTTTTTCAGTCATTGTGCTTTCTGGCAATAATAAAAAACTAGCATGAACATTTGTTTTTAAAAGATTATCTGTTGTTGCAGTA
>DATIJN010000041.1:0-5100 GCA_035478615.1 Saccharimonadales bacterium (SeqCode) | reverse complement strand
TTGAATATTGGACTTATACAAATGGTTGGATTATTAGAGCCGCAAATCAATTATCTATAAAAGAAATTAGCAATCCTGGTTGCCAATATCTTTCACAATATGACATGGGAAATAATGGATTTTCAACGAATGAAATACATATCATTCCTCAAATGACAGATGTTTTAAGCGTTGCTCATTATGGCTTAATTAATCTAGAATCAGAACAACTAGAAACAGCAATTACAGCCGGAAATTATTTATGCGAGGCGATCCACACTCAACCTCATTTAAAAAATGGATTTTATTTACGTCTGGATAAAGAAAAAAACATTATATGCGATTTTCCAAAGGATAAAGCTCCATTTTATTTTGTAAGCACAAATGAACCTAACCAACTTCATTTTATGATTGGCTATCCAGCAGCATATTTAGTAATGCTTTACAAGAAAACAAACAATTCTTCTTTCTTAAACGTAGCAAAATCTTACCTAGACTTTTCACTGTCTTGTGATAAAAGCATGTACGAATGTAATTTTAGTCATAAAATTGCCTGGGCAGCCTCCCTTATTTATGAATGCACCGGAGAAGAAAAGTATTTGTCAGTCATCAATAAAATTACAACTTACTTTATTGAGAATCAAAAAGATGGTATGTGGTTTTCAGATGACACCACTTCATCTTACGATCAAAGCGCCGAAATTGCCTGTTGGTTTTTTGATATAGTTAATAATATCAACTTGTTCAAAAAAATGAGGCTTCAATTAGCATTTTGACTAGCATTTTGTCAAGTAAGATAACTATATGTTAATTCAGATTGTTAATCGTTAAAAAATCAAAGAACATGAGTTAACAATTTTTGAATAGGTTGTTTGGTTAATACATGAATCTTATAAGGTGAATATTTGGATTCAGATTGCCACGGCATATTATCTGTTTCTAAGCCGAGCGGTTTATGTGTTTCTGATAATTTAAGTTCTGCAATCTCGTATGCACTTTTATAATCTCTTTCAGAATGAAAAAAGTCAAAAAAAGTAAAACTATCTTTTCCTGTTAATATTTGTAATTTTACGGGTTGATCTTCTTCAAATTTTAATTTGCCGTCCTTTGTTTGATGTGGTGTGTTTTCCACAAAATCGTTATTAAAAGAACGCCATTTCATTGAACGTTGATAGACTTTACTTGTGCAGTTGGTGGTTATAAGAATACCAGTATCTTTTAGTAGTGGTTGAATAGCCTTTAATATATTAACCATATTACCATGTTGATTTTCTACTAAAACAAAGTTGCAAACAATAAGATCAAAATCTCCTAACCTTTTTAAACATTGATTAGGATTGGTTTTTACAAATTCAGCATGTGGAATACGCTCGCGTGCAAATTTTAAATTTTCTTCACTGAGATCAACACCGACTATATCAACTTTATAACCTGAAGAAAGTATAATTTTTGAAATAATTTCAGTTGATAACCCTGCCCCGCATCCAAAATCAAGTATTCTATAAGATTCTTTATTATTTTGTTTAAAAAGATGCTTTTCTAATAAAGCGGGAATATCACGGTAAGCTAAATAAAGGGTAGAATCAAGACAAAATTTATTATGGAGATCGGCTGATTTTTTATAATTTTCTTGATTTGCAATTTCATGTGAAGTTGTAAACATGTGATCTCCATAGAATAATATTATTTTATTACTTGTTTTTAATGGGATTATGTAAAATAGTTAATAATATAATGTTTTATCTGTAACATTAGCGTCACTAAACCCTTTTTTTCTTAATACACAACTATCGCATTTACCACATGCATGTCCTTCTGTATTTGCTTGATAACAAGATACTGTTTGAGCATAGTTTACGCCAAGCTTTAATCCTAAATTTATTGTTTCAGCTTTACTTAGATGTATGAGAGGAGCATGTACTTGTATGCTATTGTCTTCTACGCCAATTTTTGTTGCCAAGTTAGCAAGCTTTTGAAAAGCTGCAAGATATTCTGGTCGACAATCAGGATAACCCGAATAATCAACAGCGCTTATCCCAATAAAAATATCTTGTGCATTTATAGATTCAGCCAATCCTAATGCGAATGATAAAAATATGGTATTTCGTGCAGGAACATAGGTAATTGGAATTTCGTTCTTTATATTATTTTCGGGTATAGTAAGATTGACATCTGTTAATGCAGATCCACCAAATTGCCAAATCGGAATATCTATAATAGTGTGTGAAACATTAAACATCGATGCAATTTTTTTGGCTGCATTTAACTCAATAGAGTGTCTCTGACCATAGTTAAAACTTAATGCATGACATTCGAATCCTTCATGTTTAGCTATCGCTAAACAAGTAGTAGAATCTAATCCGCCTGAAAATAAAATAACTGCTTTTTTCATTATTACCTCATTATTTAATTGTAACGATTATCATTATGATTGTAATTAACATCTAAATTAAATACATTAAAATCAGTTTTATTGTCATAAATATCTAATTTTTCATTATGTTTAAGCCATTTAGCTAATCTTATAGATAGAGGAAGACCTAATATTTCAATAATAGATTTAAATAACCAGATTGTTAACATCATTTTTATTAAATTTTCAGTCTCTAATGCATGAAAAGCGATGGCAATAAATAAAATACTATCAATAAATACAGCTATAATAGTGGATAATATAAATCTGATCCCCATATATTTGCCATCTAATTTCATTTTTAATTTTGAAATTAAATAAGAATTTAATGGTTCAGCAATTAAATAACTAATAAATGATCCTGCCACAATCCATAAGTTCGCGGTTAATAACTTATCAAAAGCAACATTGTTTTCAATCGAAAAAGAAGGCGATGGCATGTGCGCAACGATTTGGCCAAAAATTATGAATAATAAATTAAAGAATAATGCAGCCCATATAGCTCGTCTTGCATTTTTGTAACCATATACTTCTGTTATAATATCAGATAATAAAAAAGATAATGAAAATATTAATGCTCCAGGTGAGATTGTAAAAGAAAATATAGAAATAAGTCTAGCATCATACCAGTTTGAAATTGAAATGATCATCGCATAGGACAGCATTAAAAACCATAAATGTTTTGGTTGATTCGTAATGATTTGTAGAGGTATTCTATCGGTGGTCATGCGTGTCATCCTCTTTTATTGATAAATTTTCAAATGAAATTTTGAGGTTCTTTGCCACTGATTTACCTAACGCAGAACCAAGCTTCGCTTTATTACATTTATCCATGTCTTCAATCTTGTTAGAAATAAATTCAAGGACATTCTTTGTATAAGAATGTCTTTTGAAAGATTCAGTACTAATCACAATCATCTTATCTCCACGCGATTTTAAGAACACAGGAGTAACTTTTTGTGTACTCAGTCCAAGATATTTGCATAAAAGATTATTGATAATTTCTAGATACTTACCCATATGTAGCTTCCATATTTTTTTATTAAGTTTTTGCATTTACCTGAATAATGACTCCAATAATCTTGAGTTGCATTGTTGGCATCACAACAATTTTTTCTTGTTTATCGAGTGATTGCAGATACGTTTTACCTTTAGAATATAGATATTTCTTTATAAGAAATTGGTCAGGATTATTCAAAGTAACAGCAACTAAATTTTCATTCTCAGGAGAAAGATCTTTATCAATGATAAAAATCGATCCCATTTTAAAAAATGGAGGTATTTCTTCATTAATGTGTAGAGCAATAACATTAGTTGATGAATTAGATATGTTTAAATCAATCGTACCTAATTTTTTATTTGCTAGGGAGTAGACTGGAATAGTAATTAGGGTTTGATCAATAGCAGGTTGTTCTTGTGCAATATCAATAATATTTGTGTTTAATCCTAATAAGTCTTCAATTTTTATATTAAATCCATCAGCACGAAAGAAATCAACAATTTTTAATAAAGTACTTATTCTTGGATTAACGACTCTTTTTGATTCATCAGAATGTGTTAGGCTAGTAATTAAAGAACGTGGCATATCTAAAGCTCTCGCGAGTTGATATGCAGTGAATTCTATACCGTCCCTCTTTGATTTTTCTTCAATGAGATTTCTTAATACTGTGTGGATTGAAATTGTCACAATTTTTCCTTGCAAAGATATAAATTTATATGTAATCTTTGATAGTTCATTTAAATGAACGTACAGTTTGATGAACGATTATAACCTAAAAATAAAAAAATTCCATTATTAATTTAATGATGGTGTGCGTTAAGCAAAGCGAAGGGACAAATTACATTATTCACAAAAGGAGTGCTAGTTTTATGCTGTCAGATATATCTTTTGTAACCTTATCAATTTTCATTAGAAATGCGTTTTCTTTGGAAGAAGAATCGCTGATGAAATGTCACATCTTTTTGCCTTGTAATTCAGTAGATAATAACGATTCCAATAGTTAATTTTTTATCAGCGGTAGTTTTTCTATCAAAAAAATACTCAAGGAATCGACATAAAATAAACCAAAATAGTTTATAAGTATGAGCCAGAAAGGTTAGCGGCCAAACTGGCTCCAGGAAATAGTTCACCAGTATGCAAACGTTCCCAGCAACAGTTTACATGATTGTTATGGGAACGCCAATATTTGATTTGGAGTAGTTATGGCGTTACATAGTAAGAAAAAATTGTATAGGAGAGATCATTCATGAATTCTTCCTATCTCTATCACTCAAACTTAATTGCTGTCTCAAAGACTTATTCTTTAATGATTAAATTATATGAAAATAATCATTGCATCGTTTTATTATTGGTTTTTCTTCTGAATGATGCGATTAAAAACTTAGAGATGCTGATCATTATCGCATTATCCCCAAACTTCATCAAAAACATTCATTTTGATCAATCCATATTTAACAAATTTTATATTTATTTTTAAACGGAAAACATTATTTACTTATGGAGAAAAAATAATTATGGCTTCTTTAGAACCATTATATTGCTTAATATCAAGGAATTTGAATAAATTTTCGCAAAATGAGCGAATAATTTTGGAAGCACGCATTTTTTCAGAGATATGCGATGAACTTAAAAATGCCTTTAGAAAACAATATAAAGAATATTTTAGCTTGATGAAGTTTACTATTGAAATGGAGAACACAATGCTTGA
>DATIJN010000040.1:0-10259 GCA_035478615.1 Saccharimonadales bacterium (SeqCode) | reverse complement strand
TAAAATCGCCAATCAGCAATCATCCATTTGATAAGTGGGGTATTGTAGTTGGGCAAGATAAACATTTTAAATTATGGATGGTGGGACAGGCTGGTGGACGAGAAGTTACTGATACCAGTGTTCCTCAAACAGCTGCTCGAGAATTACTTGAAGAAACTGGTGGTTATATGAAAGTAAGCTCGCAGACTATCAGCCAATTACCGTATATTTACGGTGAAAAGAAACAATTATTTGTACTGAAAACAAATTCAACTTCTTTGGCTGCAAACATCAAACAAAGCGTACAAGCAGCTCAAAAAAATCCAAAACTTAACCGACATTTTAAAGAAATTGATGATATTACTGTTGTTTCAATCAATAATTTTTTAAGGCTTGCTCAAAAACTTGACCAAAATAAATTACAACCACATCAATTTACGGTTAAAGCACAAGATGGCAAAGTCATCACTTTGCAAAGTTCTTATACTAAAATATTTGGCCATAAATTTAATCATAATCAGTATAAATATGCACAATTATTATTTCAGTCACTTTGTAAATAAAAAACACTGACAATATGAAAAAGGGCTCGTTTTTCTTAAAATGAGCCCTTTTTTCTTGCATAAAAATACCCCGAGCCTTTTGAGATTTTTAAGCTAATAAGCTATTCTTAAACTATAGAAAAAGTTGCATAAAATTAGGGGTTTTATGAAAAATTTACTTAAAAAAACTATGATTTTGTCCAGCTTGTTGATGGCAACACAGGCACAAACTGCGTTCTCTTGTAACACAGGGTTGAACAATGTGACAGGTCAAAATCAAGCTACTCAAGCACCAAAATCACGATTTGTCGATATTTTACTGCGTCATTGTAAAGATGCTTCAATAAGCCAATGGCTATCATCTTGTAATGCGCAAACTGCTGAACAAATTTTAAAGCAAGCAATCGATGAAAATCGTTTAGATATCATTAAATTCGTAATGCCTCACGCTTCAAAAGAAGATAGAGGTGTTGCATTATTGCATGCATTACAAGCAAATTCTATGGACATAGTTACAGAATTACTAAAACATAAAATTGCTGAAAAAGCTTTATGGAAATCTTTAAAGGAAGTTGGATTATCTTATTTAAATCCACTTGTTTCTATCAATCATCAACAATTTGCTGGATTAATCCTACAACACATGAAGCCATTAACACTTACGGAAAGTTGTGCTCAAGAATTAATTCATGATTCTAGTGCCTTGTGCCTTATTGCAAGTATGCAAAAACCTGTAAACGTACACAATATGATTGTTAAAATGCTTGTAAAAAACAATAAATATTATGCTCTGGAATCATTCTTACATAAGCGATCTGTTTACACTTTAGGCAGTTCAATAGCTGAACAACAAGGAATTTCTGATCGAGTAATCAGAAAAGTCGCTCAATATAACACATCCCCCAAAATCGCAGTTCTTCTTGCCGAAAAATTTTATCAAGATAAAGAAACATTGAGAAAATTTGATATTGCAATGCTTACAACATGGAGCAACGATTTAAAAACTGATTTTTATAAACATTATGATTCTGTGCGTTCTGGAGCAACTTGTTCAAACTCTGTTGTTGAAAATATCACGCAAACTGGTCATTTAGTTCATAATTTCTTGCTCAGAAATGCAGCAGTAATAAGATTTATGAAACAACCAGCAACAAATTCAAACAATTACGAACCTCAAGATTTGGCATATGATTTAATCAAGACCAATATGATCAACCGCGTATGTCAACTTGAGAAAGAATTTGATGCACAAGGTTATCAAACATTTTATCATGGAAGACGTTGGGAATGGAATTTTGCAAATGATATGTGGCGTTTGCTTTGTGCATTGAAAAATAATACATCAAAAATGTCAGAGATCGTAGCATTACGTTACAGAACTGATAAAAAAAATATACAAACATTGCAAGAATATCGTAAAGATCTTATTACAAACGGTGCAAGCAATTATAACTGTACAGGAACAACGTCATCTGGAAAAGATGCTGAGATAACTTGTATGAACCGCACCATTTTAACCAATAGTAGCAATTCAGGTATTTGTACAGGATATTACTTTTTGGATAATTATAGTATTGCTGTGTCTGGTAACACTTTACACTATGTTGAACAAATGTTTAAAGATAACAACATGCATGACCTTTATAAAAAATTTAAACCTCAAATACAGCAACTCGCTCAGCAACATCATGAAACAAGTCAGCGTGGTGAATTATTATGTATTGCAGTACGTAAAAACTGTTTAGATCAAATGGTTTATCACACAAATGGCTATGGTTGCTCAAAAAGTAACCAATTAGCTTCACAAGTTATTGAAGATCAAAATAAAAAATCCATAGTACATCAAACTGAAATAGAAGATGGTAACTCATTCTTCTGCTTTGCAGTATCAGATATTCCCGGTGAATTTGGTGACAAATATACGATTAAGTCGCTTCATAACGCAGATCCTGTGAAATACGAAGCATATCAAAAGCAACTCGAAAGTTTGTTTGCTGATATGAAAAAAGCAAAATAACTCATTAAAATAAAGGATAAATTATATGAAAACATCATCAATTTTTTTATCAATTTCACTTCTTATTGGATTTTACAGCAAAACTACATTGAGCATGCTCAAATATCCAATTCGGTCTTTGAATGCAAATGTTGCATCTAAAAAGTCAAGCAATGATACTCCTAAAAAATTTTTTTCAACACCTAAAAAAGCTACAACTATTGTTGCATTATCTGGTGCTACTGCTTGGGCATATAACAAAATCAAAGAAAAAAATAACGAGCAAGCAGCTTGCCAATTAAGTCCCACAGAATGTGCAGCAACATGTCGATTACTCGATGGTTCAACAATAGGACCAAAGCATAACGATATTGAAAGATCCGGAGTACTTTTATTAGTTCCTACTAAATCTCCCGTTAGCAAACATCCTTTTGATCAATGGGGTATAGTTATAGGACATGATCAAAATATTAATCTCTGGATGGTTGGACAAGCCGGCAAACGAGATAGAACTGATATAAGTACTGCTCAAACAGCTTCAAGAGAATTGCTTGAAGAAACTGGTGGATATGTAAAATTAAGTGCTGATGATATTAGTCAGTTACCTTATATTTATGCAGGAAGAAAGCAATTATTCGCATATAAAACAACTTCTACTACTTTAGCTACAGACATTAAACAATCAGTTAAAGCTGCACAAAAAAATCCTCATCTTGATCATTCATTTAAAGAAATTGATGATATTGCAATTGTTTCAGTAAATAATTTTTTAAAGCTTGCAGAAAAAATTGACCAAAATTGGCTAACACAACGTCAATATACAGTTACTGCACAAGATGGCAGAACTATTATCTTAGAAGCATTTTATGCTCAAATGTTTGGTCATCTATACGATCATACTCGATATCAAAATGCTCAATTATTCTTTCAGTCGCTTTGTAAATAAAGAGATGCTGATAATAGTAAGATTTATATTTAAGGCCCGTATTAATGCGGGCCTTTTTTATGCTTAAAAATATTGATCACCTTTTGCTCAAAATCACGCTTTTGATAGAATAATGATATAAATAAAAATGGCTTTAGGGGCCAAAATTAGGGATTGGATACATATTATGAAGATATCATCGCTTTTCTTATCAATTTCACTTCTCATTGGATCTTGCAGCACAGCAATGCTTGGTATGCAAAGATCTATTCGACCGTTAAATTCACATGTTATTGCTCCTATAGCTGCAAAACTTATTTCAGCAACATCAAAAGGTCAGCCAATTCCTGCGACCAGTATTACGCCTAAAACATCATTTTTTAGCAAATTTGGGCCAATTATTATTGGCAGTACTATAGGAACTTACTGCGTAATTAATCGTATTAAAAAAAATGAGAAAGAAAACCGTAAATTCATGCAATTTATGGCTGAAAAAGCTAAAGAAGAGCAACGTTGTCAAGAAGATGCTGAAGAATTCAAAAAATGCCCAAATTGGACAGAATTTATCAAGAGATATCGATGTTCTGAGCAGGATGAACAAAAAGTTCAAGACGGAGACACTTCTATTGGTTATCTAAAAGGTCTACAACTTGATAGAATACAAAATGCTTGCAAATTAGCACATGTCATTAAACAAGAAAATCTTGATACATTAGCAGTAGCAGAAAAATGTTTATGTAAAGTTGGGAAAGATCAATGGAGAGTTCTTTCAAAAAAAATTGATATTAATCCAACAGATCAACCAATTTCATTAAATGAACTTCAGCAATTGGTAAAGGTTATCCAAAAAACAGGTTTTAAAGATTTTGGATTAACAGCTTATTCTAATAATGGTAGAAATATCCTGCGATCAAAAGATGGAAAATTAGTTTTTGTTGATACAGAAGCAAGAAGTTTTCAAGCCGCACATGGATGGGGTAATTTTAAGTGGGAAGATATCAACAGAGAAAACGAATTAAGTTATGGCATAAGGCATAGACGTGGAATCCCATTTGAAATGATTACTCAAGAAGGTATTGCTTGGATACATAATGAATATGACAAAAGAGAAAAAAAATCCGATAAAGAACAAATAAATTATTATAAAACCTTAAAAGTTTACTCTGCATATAGGGAAAAATGTGATAAATTAGGTTCATTACCTTATAATGAATGGCAAAAAGCAATGGATATTCTCCAACAAGAATATAAACAAGCACTTGAAGAAGAAAAAGATCAACAATATCAATTGCTTCTCAAAAGACATCCTTTTTTATGCAACGAAAAACATAATAAAGACTGTATTATTTTTGACTTTGAAAATATAGATCCACAAACACTTGCGATGTTACATGCTTTTGAAAAAGTTAATGGACAAAACAGTGACATAGATAATCAATTTGCAACATCTAAAAGTTAATGGACAAAAATAGTGACATAGATGATCAATTTGCAACATCTAATTAAGTTTGAAAAAATGAAAAAAGCAAAATAAGAAATTCAAACCTTAAAACCAAAGGCCCATTTAAATCGGGCCTTTTTTTAATGCTTAAAATATCAAGCATATTTTGTCTAAAATCATATTTTTGATAGAATAATAAGCGAACTTGAAAAGCCAGAAATAAGGGAACTGACACCATGAAAAATACTATTACAAAAATTATCTTTCTTTCAAGCTTAGTAGCAAGCTCTGGCCAAAGCTTGAGTAATGAACCTGAAAATCCTCATCTGTTTTCAAATTATGAATTTAAAAGCAGTTCTATTCCTGATCCAGATGGATTTAGTGAGCACATACAGTGTAAAACTAAAGATACAAATGATGATTGTGGAATATTAAAATACGGATTTGAATATTGCCATAATGCTCTAACAACAAACTTTGAACGACAAATTTATATCGCCCAAATATATGTTCCTGAAAAATATCGTCGACAAGGAATTGCCACACGCATGTTGCAAGAAGTAGAAAAACATTGCAAAGACCAAGAAAATAGTGCAAGGCTAACATTGACTTCAAGTAATAAAGGCGCAACTGCTTGTTACTTAAAATTCGGTTTTCAAAAAGATAATCCTTATTGCTCGGATCATTACTGTCGCATGCATAAAGATATTTCAAATCAAGAATAATTAACTTTATATAAAAAAGACCCGTTTTTATACGGGTCTTTTTTATGTAAAATCAATTTACTGTAAAGAAATTAAAGTAAATTTAAAATAATCAGAAGCAAAAAGCAACATCATTAAAAATGCATACGTTACCGCATTGGCACATACAATCGCGGTAATCAATTTCTTTCGTTTAATTTTTAAACGACTAAAAACAACATACTGCAAAAGCATCGCTACAAGCGTTATGATAATAAAAAGCACTACCATGATCATAGTAAATTTTGAAGCAATGTACGTTTTTTGTTCATCTGAAACCATTACATCTTTGCGCACTAATGAAAATAAACCATTTTGGCCAAAGAGAAATGACCAATTCATTAATACAGCCATGGTAAATATTACTATATTTGCAAGAAACGAAAATATCTTTGCAAGCAACATACGTTTAACGCAAGATACGTATGCAACATGAACAATTTTACCAACAATGAATGCCTCAAGTAAGATAACCAATGCAAAAATTAATGCTCCCATTAATCGAAATGGAGTATTAACTAATATCACGGGACCAATAAGTGTAAATACCCATCCCTGGGCGCTAGCGGACATCGGCATAACCAATGCACCAAGCAATAAAGTCATAAAATTTTTCTTCTCCATAGTTCCCCTCATTAAAAAAATTATTGAATCATATAATTTTTCAATATCAAGTGACATACAAAGAAGTCAAGAATCTCCAAAAGACTATTTAGAACTAATACGACAAATGAGGTAAGGACAGCTTGAAATAGTCTAAAACCACAAACAACAATATCAATATTGAATAAGTTACTATATTGGCAAACACAATTGCTTTGATAAGTTTTTTTCGAGCAACGTGTAGCTTACTTAAAAAGTGATATTGTAAAAGCATATTAATAAACATTACAACAATAAAAATTACCACCTTTATCAGAGTGATTTTTGAAAGAATAAATTCTCTATATTCATCTGAAACTATTGATAAATGCCAATATGTTAAAACAATAATAATAAAAATGATTATATGTACTAAAAAAGAAAATATCTTTGCCAAAAGCATACGTTTAACACAAGGTGTATATCCAACATGTACCAATTTAGAAACAATCAATGATTCAATTAAGACAACAAATAAAAAAAGTACTGCTCCAATCAGTCGAAATGGCGTATTAATCAATAATACAGGAGCAATAAGCGTAAATATCAATGTGTTTGCATTGACATACATTGGTATAACCAATGCACTAAGCAATAGACTCATAAAATTTTTCTTCTCCATAGTTCCTTTCATTAAAAAAATTATTGAATCATATAATTTTTCAATATCAAGTGACATACAAAGAAGTCAAGAATCTACACTACTTACGTTGACGTTCTTCTTTAAAACTTTTTAAAATATCATCAATTTGATTTTCAATATCTACATTTTCAAATACTTTAAAAACAATTCCTTTTTTATTAACCAAAAATGTTTTTCTTTTGCTATGAAAAAAACCAACCGCACCATATTTCATAGATATATCTCGTTTAATTCGAGTATCACTAACTAATGGATATGGCAGATGTAATTTTTGGCTAAATCTTTTATGACTTGCGGGCGCATCACAACTCACCCCAATAACCTGCAGATTTTGATCTTGCAATCTTTTAATCGAGTCACGAAAAATTTGTGCTTGTTTGGTGCATCCAGGAGTATTATCAAAAGGATAAAAATATAATATAAAATCTGAACCAATATAATCTTGTAAATCAAAATCACGAATTGATCCATCAGGATACACTGCTTTAGCTTTAAATAGTGGAGCAGGCTTACCCAGCACGTTATTTTTGCTATATATTTGAGTAGCAAGCAATACTGCAGATAATAATACGACTGCCAATTTTTTAAACATTTCTATTCTCCTTTTTTTTAACTCGTTAAATAAAACCTTAAGACCGATTAATCAAAAAACTTTATTACTCAATTCCGTCATCCTTGAGCTAAGCTCGAGGATCCAGTAATTTATAAAAATCCAAAATATCATTTTCATAAAAGAAAGAAAATGATTGTAATTTATGCTGGATCCTCGGACCTTTAGTCCAAGGATGACGTATAAAAAAATTGCATGTTTATTTTTAGAAATAGAATAAAAATGATTTAATCAATTATCTTTTCGATATCACTGTTCTTTTTTAAGTTCCTTTTTTATAATTTCAAGTGCCTTTTGAAGCAAATCTTGCTTGCTCGTTGTTGATGAATCAAGAACAATTGCACCCTGAGGTTTTATAAGAGGTTCAATTACACGTTCTTTATCCATCTTATCGCGTTGCTGCACAAAATGTATTGCTTGATCAAATGGCAGTTCTATACCACATTTTTTTTGATCAGCTTGCAGACGTCGTGCACGAATATCAGGTGATGCATCCACATAAAATTTTATCTCAGCTTCAGGAAAAACAACTGATCCACATGAGCGACCTTCAGCAATCATATCTTTTTCTTGGGCTAATATGCGTTCAAATTTTCTTATTTCAGCACGAACCAGAGGATTTTGAGCAAGTATTGCTACCAAATGAGCAAGTTCAGGATCCTTTAAAAATATGGTAATGTCATCGATCCAGTAAATTTTTGCTAAACCAGATTCATATTTATATTCAAAATTACCACTCAACAAACAAGCCTGAATATCTTTTATATCTGGATTGCGCATCTTTTGTTCATCGTAGGCATAAAAAGTTTTTAAAACATACGCAAGACCACGGTACAAATAACCACTATTTAAACAGAAAAAATTCAAATGATGAGCAAGAGCTATTGCCAATGTTGATTTACCACTTCCACTTGGTCCATCTATGGTAATAATCATAAAACTTCTTCCTTAGTTCCTGTAATTATATCAATTCCTTGCAATTCTATGCTATACGTTCCATTCCAATAATTGTGCATAACTTGACCAACAATATCAAACGGTTCATCAGCCTGAGCAATCAAAAGATCAAGTAATTCTGGTCGATTAAAAAACATAACAGATTTGATAACACCATCTGCAAATACGCTACATTTTATGTGCACATCTTTTAAAACTTGTGGTCGTTTAACTAAAACAACACCTTTGATATAAAAATAAGGTTGTGCATTTTCATGACCAAACGGTTCAAATAATCGTAAATCTTTCATAAATTTTTCTGAAAAATCTGACAATTGTGCCGGTGCATCAATAAATAACTTTTGCTTTAAATCAAATTCTGTTAATTCCTTGGCCACTTTTTGTTCAAGCCGATGTTGCAACTCTGGCAGATCTGAAATTTTCAGCGAAAGTCCTGCTGCATGAGAGTGCCCACCAAATGATAATAAAATATCTTTTGATTCACTTAACGCATTAAAAATATTAAATTCTTTAATCGAGCGACATGATCCTTTAGCAATACCATCTTTGGTCAAATGAAATAACAAGGTTGGTCTTGCATACATACCAACAATACGCGATGCAACTAAACCAATTACCCCAGCGGGCCAATGAGGACTCGTTGCAATGACAATATTTTTTGAAATATCAACTTGTTTGCTTTCTACTTGTTTAATGACATCTGAAATAATAGATTGTTCAACTGCTTTACGCGATTGATTTATTTCCAGTAATATTTTACCAATGCGATCAACATCTTGCGGATTATTTCCAATTAAAAATTGCACACCTTCACGCGGATCATCCAGTCTTCCCAAAGCATTAATTTGTGGCGTAACTGAAAATCCAATATCAGTTGAAAAAAGTTCTGGTTTAGTAAAATTGCTATTTTCTTTTAAAACTTGCAGAGCATAACTTTCATTTTTGTTTACGTAAGCAAGACCTTGGCGAACCCAATAACGATTTTCACCGGTCAACGGTACAACGTCAGCAACAGTTCCAAGCAATAAAAGTTCAATTACTTTGCCAGGAATTTCCATATTTTTTTCTTTGTACAATAAAGAAATTATTTTAAACGCAACACCAACACCTGCAAAATGCTTGAAAGGATAAGGACAATCATGTTGGTGCGGATTTACAATTGTGTATGCATCAGGAACATGATCATGCGGTCTATGGTGGTCCGTAATGATTAAATCAATATTAAGTTCTTTAGCTACTTGTACTGGCTCAAATGCAGTAATACCATTATCAACCGTGATGATAACTTTATAATTATTTTCTGCTGCTTTTTTAACAATTTTTGTTGAAATACCATATCCATCTTTTACTCGATTGGGCAAATAAAAATTAACTTGAGCACCAAGTGGTAGCAGTCCCATCATCATCAAAGAAGATGATGTAATTCCATCAACATCATAATCACCAAAAATTAATATTTTTTCTTTTTGTTCAATTGCTTGTAAAATTCTGTGTACTGCTCGCTGCGCACCTTTCATTAATGCTGGATCTGCAACATCTTTTTCTTCACTGCTCAACAAATAATTTTGAATAGATTCAAGTTCATTGTAATTTCGTGTCACTAATGTTTTTGCAAGAGGCATCGAAAGACTAAAGTACTGTGAAATTTCCACAGCTTTTTGTGTATCAATATGAGGAATCCCTAAAAGATATTTACAGCCTTGCACAAAAGAATAATTCATGAATTACCTGATTGAAAAAATGATAATGTACATGTTATGTTAGTGTAACGCATCACCCAT
>DATIJN010000039.1:0-4377 GCA_035478615.1 Saccharimonadales bacterium (SeqCode) | reverse complement strand
AGAATCTTATATTTATATATTAGCAAGTCGCCGGAATGGAACTTTATACGTAGGTTCGACTACAAATTTAATAAAAAGAATATGGGAGCATAAAAATAACGTGATCCCAGGATTTACAGCAAAGTATAATGTTCATCAATTAGTTTACTATGAGGAACATCAAGATATTATGGAGGCAGCTAAACGCGAGAGACGACTGAAGAATTGGTGCAGAGAATGGAAATTAAATCTCATAGAACAGTTTAATCCAACATGGCGTGATTTATACGAAGACCTGCGCAACTAACTGGATCCCGCGGACAAGCCGCGGGACGACGTGGGTGAGGGTTAATTGACGACAGACCCTAATTTATAAGTTAAAATTTGATGAATATTTTTCAGTAAAGTTATTTACATAAGATTTCAGCATTTTTAGTAATTTAAACCAATGCCATTTTTGTTACCAATGATTTAGGGATTAAGCAAACACCAACCTTCTCTACTTCTTTTTGAATATTAAATTCATTAGCGTGGCTTGTAATCAAGTAACTGTTACTAACATTGATCTTTTCAAGAAATAGCAAACCATTAGTTCCTTTTTCTGCCAATTCATAATCGACTAAAAAGATAGTCGAAGAAATGAACTCATGATTATCCTTGACCCATTCTAAAATTTTATCATAGGAAGAAAATAATTTTATTGACAAGCCAATATCATTAATTCGATGATGCCAATACATTAACATAGAAAAATCATCATCTAGGACAGCAACAGTAGTTTTTCCATGCAAGGAAATTTTTTCAGGAAACCAAATAGGATTATTAGCACAAAGAAATGATAAATTAATTGTTGTTCCATGATTAATCATGGATTCTATCTCCAATTTGCCTGATATTTTTTCCATGTAATGCTTAGCACTCGAAATTCCTAAGCCTTTTCCATTATGCTTTGTGCTTACTCCATTTAACACATCTGAAATTTTATCAGGATGAATTCCAACACCATTATCATGAATTTGCATATATAGAGTATCATTAAATACACCAATCATAATATGAATCCTTCCTTGTTTTTTAACTAATAAAGCATCATAAGCATTATTTAATAAATTAGATAAGAGACGTTTAACTTCATTAGGTGCGATTTCAACCCAGCAAAAGGTTGCTTCAGATTTTATAGTTAATGTTAATTCGCAAGGATCTTGACACCATTCATGCCGCTTTTGAGAAATCATCATTTCGGCTAAAGAAGATAATAAAATAGGTCTAATGACATTACCATCATCTATTTTGTGTTGAAATGCTAAGTCTTGTTCATCATCTTGGTTGCGATAACGATTTAACATGTTATTGGCAATATCTCTCACACCTTGAATACCTTGTGTTAAAATCATAAAGTGATTTTCTGGAACATTGTTAGACAATTGTTGTAATGCCATGTCCATAGCTATTAAAGGCGAATGAATATCATGAGCAACTTTTGCGGCAAGCTCCAGTAATGCTGATTTTTTTTCAGATTCAACTATTTTAGATTGGCTTACTTTTAGACTTTGAATCATTTTGTTAAAAGTGTCAGCAAGCTTTGAAATTTCATCTGATTTGCTTTTAATATCAACGCGTATATTTAAATTATTAGACTCTATGATATCGGAGGCTGTTTTGCTAATTTTTTCAATGCGGCTAACAAGTTTTTTAGCAAGTATTTTAGAAAAAATGGTGCTCAATAAACAAGCTAAAATTAGAGTTAAAAGTATTTTGTTTCTTAATAAAGCAACACTTTTAGCAAGTGAAATATGTGAGACCTTCATGCGTAATATATAAAAATAAGTTCCGGAAGAAGACGATATCTTTTTTTTACTACACTCGCAGCAATATGGATCTGTTGTAGGTATTTTTTTATTAAAAATAAATAAATCGTTATTATGTAGAATTTCGTTTTGTTTAACATCCTTAAAGTTAAGTAGAGTATTTTTCCTTCCTCTATGATATTTACCATGTGCGGTGATAAATCCTAGCTCAATACCTGTAGGTGTGTAGATCCCAATCGATAAAATGTTTGAATCATTTTTTATGACTTGATGTAAAATATTTCCAATATAATTCAACTCCATGCCTGATTCTAAGATTAATGTTCTATTATGATTAGGAATCATAGTCAATTTCATGGGTATATTATAGGGAAAACCGGGAATGATAGGAGTTCTGTACAGAGCAGCATTTCCATTTACTAATAAATGATAGTCATCGCAATAGCTAAACAAAGAATTTGTTTGCATTTTTAAAGGCAAATCTGTAGATCTAATGAATTTACCATTTTTATTTATGACATAGAATGCTTTAATACCTAGATTATTTGCTAATTGATTTAAATCAATATCTGAAGGTATTTTTGAATTTTTTTCAATTTCATACAAGAGGCGTACGGCATTTTCATTTATTAAATTGGCAGAAGATTCCATTTGATTGAACGTATTTGCAATGATATTGCCATAAGTTTGATATCTTAAAATATACTCCTTTTCTATATTTCTTTTAAGAAAATAATAAATGATGGTTCCGCCAGAAAAACAGGTGAGAGTTGTTGTTAAAAAAATCGCAAGGAATATTTTAGTAGAGAATTTCACAAGCTATGCCATCACGCTATTATGTTTTCAAATTGAAATTGTATTGATTTGGCAACAATAACTCCATCCGCCATTGCTGTGGCGACACACGGGTGAAGGAAATGAGTCACTTCGCCCGCTGCAAAAATGTTAGAAATTCTTGTTCTTCTTGATTCATCAATAGCGATAAAACCTTGTTCATTAAGCAATTGATTTTTCAATGACAATAACGAATTTGGAATATTTGCTTCCCATCCATATAACACAGTAAAAATATCATATATATACATTTTATCATCGTGAATAATTGACATTGATTTTTGATCTGCTTTATATTCTCCTAGAAATATATCGGACGAATCAATCTTACCCCATAGGTTTTGACGCGCTTTTACTGTTCTAGCATAAACATGACACAACTTTGGATTTTTCTCTCTAATAAAAGAATAATTTTCAGCAGCACTATCTCCTCCTCCTAAGATTGCAACTCTTCTATTTGTAAATTGTTCATTATATATTTCTTTACCTGGACCTACGATAACGGCTGATGTACTTTCAAAGGATCCGTCTCGAGGTCTTACGCCTGTTGCAATGACGAGGTTATGTGTAGCAATGATTTCATTACCAGTGTTAATTTCAAATCCCGTAGAATTTTTTTTTATACTGTTTATAATAGAATTATAAAGAACAGGAATGTTCATTTTTTCTATTTGTTTCTGTATATTATTAGCAATATCTTGTCCCCGAAGATTGACTGTGCCCACTAACCAATCATTCACGTATGGACTATTACATTGTAAACCACCTAGACGATCACTTTTTTCAATGATAGTGGCTTCATAACCCAGCATGCATAACCAAAGTGCGCACTGACAACCAGCGGGGCCACCTCCTATAATAACCGCGGCTTTCATTAATTATTTACCTTCTGTATTTGCGAATTTTTTTCATAGAAATATAAAAATGTTACTAATTGAAGGATCAATCGAAGAATATGTCCATGTTCAAGTGAATATTGTATAAAAAATTCATCACTTAATATAAAAACACTTGTAAGAGACATGCTTAATAAAAAAGTAAAATCGATTAATTTTTTACGAGGCAAAAACAGCGTAATCCAGAATAAAATAGCAATCAATATGGCCCAAAACACTATCGCACTAAATGTAAATAAAATTAAGGCTTTCGAATGTATGTTATAAATCAGAAAATTTCTTTCGACTAAATTGTAATTGTTCGAGTTAAATGGAAAATCTATTGATAGAAAGTGTATAGTTTGAAAAAAATTAGTGATATCAGAAAATGCTACCAGAGTAAACCAAAGCGTCCAAAATAGAAGTATTCCAAATTGAATACGATTTAATTTATTTATCATGATATAAGCACACGATTTTAATTTTTATTATTATCATTTAATAAACCTCAGCATTTTTATTGATTATTGACAACTGCCAAATAATATTTTTCTCGTCCTTGTATTACATCACAGGGATAAAAATAATTCTCCCAATCAGCATGATTAAATTCCCAACATTCTTTACCAATCCCAAAAAAAGGAATAGATTCTCCCTTAACCACGCGATCTAATAAATGTCCTACTTTGTCAAATGCATCATCATTAAGAGTAACAAATTCATTTTTATCATGCTCGCTCATAACAACGAAGTAAGTAGACAAACCATTATTATCTTTTACTAAAAAGCTACCATGTTTATTAATAAGGTAAAATTCCTTATAGTTCATCGAACTACACCATCGATAAAAGAAATTTATAAAAAGTTCATCAGATAAGGGA
>DATIJN010000038.1:0-3941 GCA_035478615.1 Saccharimonadales bacterium (SeqCode) | reverse complement strand
CATTAGCACCAAATGAAAGCATTATGAAAGTTACCTTAATCGATAAGGGCTCTACATTTAATTGTACAGGCTCTGAAGCGCTATTTAATAACCCAGGACTCAAGGCGAGTGAATTTATGCTGAATTATGACGGTAAAAGTTGTCGGATAATACAATTCAAAACTTCAGATTATCCAATAATGTTTCCTACCGGATATGCTATTTATGGTATGTTGCCATATGACCAATGTGGTAATGGTTAAGTGTATATGTATCCATTCAGTTGTATGCATTTAACTGAACGGGTACTATTCGCTCATTGAGACGTGCAAAGCAAATAATGTTGAACCATATAAATACTTTTGCTCCATGCTGCATCGTATCCGATTATGTAATTCGGAAGATGATCATAGAAAACTACTTCCGCAGTTTATTACCGCATAAATTTATATCTTTATGATAATAATAACCTTCGTAATTACCTATTTTTTGCTTAAAAAAAACTTGGTAACCTAATTTAGAATATAACCAGGGTGCATAATATTCCATTGTATGTAGAGAAGAAAAACGACATCCTCGCTCTATCGCATGCACTTCAGCTTTATGAATTAGGTGTTTTGAAAAATTATTACCTCGATATGATTCTGCCACCCATAATCTATCTATGTTTAGATTCTTTACGCCTGCATTTGATGTTATCTCTCCAATTACACCCGCAACAATCGCATTTTTCTTGTCTCGCATAAAAAGACCGAATCTTTCCAGTTTGTTACCATAACTATTTGTATTTTTTGTTTTTGCTTGCGACTGCTCATATTGACCAATAAGATCATCATAATATGAATTTGCTATTTCATGATTACTATATTCATGAATTTCAACAGTCAAATGACATTGTTTTATAAACTTAATATCGCACGTAGTCATTTTACAAACAGCATCACCTGCCATAGATCTTTTAACCGTAAAACCAGATTGTTGATAAACATCTAATGCAGTAGTATTAACCATTAAAACATCAGTAGAAGCATGATCGATATTATGTGTTCGCAAATAATCTTTTAACTTTTCAAGCAAAATTAACCCATATTGAGGATGAGACATATGCATGGTTTCAATAAATAAGGATTCCTTGCATACGATGCCTTTGAGCACCCCAAGTATAGTTTCATTTTTTTTAATGAAAAAAATAACAGTCTGAGTATCTCTATGGATTTTTCTTATAAAATCTAATCCATGTTTTAAAATTCCATATTTAATTGTGGATAACTGATAATTTGAAATCTGATATGAAATGAACAAGTCGAGGTCAAGAGCATGGTAATAGAATTTGGTTTCGAATCGATAAGGATCCAGATAATAATGATCACTAAGCTGTGTTTTAAATGATTTTGAAATACAATCTCTTGAAGATGTCATGTTGTTTCTCTCCTTGTAAATAACATTCTTTATTATAACAAGACTGTAACAACAGGATCCTCACAGAGAAAGAAGCTGCTATATATATTGGAATGAGTCGTAGTTTTTTAAGTCAAGATCGGATGAATGGTTATCGAGTCAATAGAACCCCAGGACCTGCTTTTATGAAGTTAGGTCGTTCAGTTCGTTACCATATACGTGATCTTGATGAGTGGCTCAATAAACATCGTATAACACGCTTGACGATATAAAATTTAAAAGCCGTGAAAGCACGGCTTTTTCTTATACTACTTATAATTTCTTTTGTAAGTTATCTTTTGTTTGCTTCACATCAGATAACCAATTATTTTCTTCTCCAGCAGCCAAAAATTCATTAATAGAATATTTTTGATAATATTTTTGGCTAATAAAAGGATCTTTTTTAACTATTTCTTCTGCTTTATGCAGATCGTCTGCTTTGATAATTAAAACAGCACCATTGTTATCTGTAAAAGGACCACAAATTGGAAGGAGATTCTCAACTCGAAGCTGTTTAAGAAAATCGATGTGAGATTTCAGCATATAATCATTCAATAAATGCGGTTGCTTTTCGCTTAACAGCACTAAAAATGTTTTCATCAAATCACCTAAAAAAACGAAATACCCAGAACGAATTAATATTACTGATTATTCATCAAGATTTACTGAACTGCATTACACTTTCACTTCATTTGCACTTCACTTTTTATTTTGCACTTTACTATTTTGAAATTTTCTACCGTAACCCTTTGATTTTATTACTGCCGACGGCGTGAATCGAACACGCGACCTACTGATTACGAAACGGATTTGTGTTATTTATTTTTGTTATTAATCAACATCTTGCGATGTTTTAGCTTTAACCAAGCCGACCGTAATCTACTACAATTTGCAGGTGCCCAACGATAGTTTGTTACAAATTTACTACATCAGTTGATTTTATTAAAGTATTAAATAAATATTACATTTAGGGTATATAACCTTGAGGTAATATGTATCATATGTAATAATTAAAAATAGAGGGATTTTTAAATGTGGGATGTTGAATATACAGATGAGTTTAATGATTGGTGGGAGTTTCTTTCTGAAGCAGAGCAGCTTGATATTACAGCTTGTGTGGGGTTGCTTGAAAATTGTGGGCCTGACCTGAGATTTCCTTATTCGTCAGGCATTCATGGATCAAGGCATACACATATGCGGGAATTAAGAATACAACATGCAGGTCAGCCTTATAGGGTGTTATATGCTTTTGATCCAAGACGTGCTGCCATTTTGTTAATTGGCGGCAATAAAACTGGCGATGATCGTTGGTATGAAAAATATGTTCCAATTGCTGATGATTTGTATGACCAACACATAGTTACATTAAAAAAGGAGGGACTTATCAAATGAGCAAACCTTTTAAAATATTACGAGAAAAAATGTCGAAATCCGCACAGGAAGCTGCTGCTGCGAAAACACAGCAAATGCTGAAAGAAATGCCACTGCAGGAATTGCGCCAGGCTCATCAGATGAGCCAGGAACGTCTGGCACAGCTTCTTGCTACCAAACAGGCAAACGTGTCACGCATGGAGCGACGTACGGATATGTATATTTCTACCTTGCGTAGTTATATTGAAGCGATGGGTGGACAACTTGATATCGTTGCACGTTTTCCTGATGGAGATGTGTATATTAATCAGTTTGAAGATATTGACCGTCAGGATAGGACAGGTGATAGCGCGGCTTGTTAAAACATTATTTTTTGGACGAGTGTTTTCATCGGAATCAGGATAAATAGATGATCAAAGCTATCTTATTTAATCTGGATGGTGTTATTGTTGATAGTGAATCCGTACAGTGAGCGTTTATTAATATGTTATTACTTGATTACTTAAAAGAAATTGAATTACAAAATCCAATAATAGAATCACACGGCAATGTCGAAAAATTTTTTTTAGAAAAAAATATTTTAACTTTATGGGATGCTATTAAGTACGTACATGAATTACCTTATGGGCGTACAACAAATAGAGAAAATTATTTTCAAATCCTCGATGAAAAAAAAGGAGCTTGCAGTACAAAACATGCATTAATTGCTTCGCTTGCGCAAAAATTGTTTATTCCTTTGAAACTTACGCTTGGTCTTTTTCTCTTAACTCCAAAAAATACGCCGCAAATAGCTACTATTTTGAAGCATTATCACCTGGAGGCAATTCCTGAAGCACACTGTTATTTAAAATATAACAATAATACTTTGGATATTACTTTTCCGGGCGCATCAGAGTTTTCATTTAATGCTGACTTGGAACAGGAAATTAATATTACCCCAGAACAGATTGGGGTGTTTAAAGTGGAAAAACATCATGCGTTTATCGAGGCGTGGGTAAAGAACAAGGCTGATATAAATTTTGATTTAATATGGGCAGCACGTGAAGAATGGATTGAAAAATTAAGTAAAGGAGTATGCTGAATCGAAGACAGTGAAGTCCACACTGTAGGATAGTCATGGAATTGATGGGCGAGCATGTTTATTATAAAAAAAA
>DATIJN010000037.1:0-1704 GCA_035478615.1 Saccharimonadales bacterium (SeqCode) | reverse complement strand
GCAGATAATTGGATTAGTCAGCATATAGAGATTAATGATATTGTAATTACTGTAGATATCTTACTAGCAGATCGCTGCCTAAAAAAGGGTGCTCGTGCAATAAGCCCAACTGGAAAAGTTTTTAATAATAGTAATATAGGTGCTACAAAAGCAATGCGTGAATTACGTGCTTATTTACGTGAAACAGGAATAGCTCCAAGTTTTAACGCCACGTTCTGCAAACAGAAACGTTCTCATTTTTTACAGGCATTAGAAGAAATGATTCAGTCAATAAAAAGAATCTCTTAAAAAAATTCACTTGAAAAATCTGGTAGAACATTTGCAAAAAAGAGTTTTGGTTAAATGATTGTTGCGCACAGACGCTAAATTGAGATGTAAATAGTTTCTAAAATAATTCCATTTTTTTGTTTCAATTCATAATTCTACTGGTATAATCCTGATGAAAAGTTTCTTTTTGTTTATTTGTTTTTGGTTAATTTAATTTGAGATTATGTATGAAAAAATTTATATATTTTACGTTATTGTCTATTGTTTTTTATCAAAGTATGCATGCTGATATGGATATTCCTAAAATATCGGCAAACACGAGTAAACCACGTGTAGATGTTGATGGAAATCCACAAAAACCAACGTATATTATTTTGCATTATACTGCTATGTGTACTTTTTCAGGGGCTGTAAAATTTTTTCAAAAACCAGATACTAAAGTTAGTGCGCATTATGTTGTTGGGCCACAGGGAGAAATAGTTGAAATGGTTGATCCTGAACTTCAAGCTGCTCATGCTGGAGTAAGTTCTTGGAAAGATAAAGAAGGTTTAAATGTACATTCAATTGGAATAGAAATAGTAAATCCAGGATATTCTGAAAAAGATAGTGAACCATGCTCAAAAAAATGTCCTGAATGGTCAAAAGAGGATGGTGTTAAAATTCCTGGATCAGATAAAATTTGGTATAAATTTACTCCAGCGCAAATTGAAACTGTTATACAACTATGTAAACATCTCATGGAAAAATACAATATTCCACAAGAAAATGTTATCGGGCATGGTGATATTGCACCAGGTAGAAAAGTAGACCCAGGACCATTATTTCCTTGGAAGGACTTATGTCAACATGATATCGGAATTTGTCCAGAAAATATTGATAAAATAAGTGCTATTACGAACTCAACACCTAACCCAGAAAAAGCAGCAGAATTTTTAAAACGTATTGGGTATAAGATCAATTCATCTAATTTTCAAGATCCAGTAAACAGGGCTGTTTTAATTGCTTTTCAAATGCATTTCAAGCCAGATTCAATCGATGGAATACTTGATTCAAAAACATATAGTATTTTAGAGCATATGGCAGCAAAGAGTAATCAAGAGGTTACATAGTTCTAAAATAGTACCCTACAGGATGTCATTGATATCTTTCGAACAATTTAATATATAATTGAATGGCTTTGCCAGCTCGTAGAGCATTTATCAATTACTTATCTGTAGGTTCTGATTCTGAACTTTAAATAAATATTAATAAATTTTTTCATGAACTAAGTACACAAAAATGGATACTTTCAGAACCATCTTGAGCAACAGCTGTCATGGTAAGGCTTGGTATAGTGGTACTACATCTTTTTAAGAGATACAAAAATTTAAGAGGACATTTAGCTGAAATAGTGCCAACTACGGTATCTTGAAAGTAGACACGATAAAATGCGGGATT
>DATIJN010000036.1:0-3361 GCA_035478615.1 Saccharimonadales bacterium (SeqCode) | reverse complement strand
TAGATATCGATTTCTTCTCCATGACAGAATCATTTTTCGCTGGCTTATGCAGCCTGTGCTGCTGTTGATATGTCATATTGATAAAAGGCAATTTTTTAAGTTCTTCAAAAAAATTCCGTGTATTAATTTCTGTGGGATGCTGTTGATGCTGTTGCATAAACTGATCAACAAATCGCTGTGTGCGCGGATGATTGATATCATCTGAAAATTTCCCTGATTGACTGCAAATTTCCAGCAAATCATCACGAGTCAGCGCTTCCTCATAGTAGGTGTCCAGACGATTTAAGATGGGATAAGACAAGGGTGCGCGCCCGCCTTCCGCTTGAGAGTTCTGTGAAGCCAACACCACTAAATTACATTTATTTTCCTTGCGAACAGATTTCTTCGGTTTTATTTTATATTTTTCTTTTTCAGGAGAACGTCCTTCCAATAGGGCAGTCAAGATCATTTCATCTTTAGGTTTTAATAAATTCAATTCATCAGCAATGATAACAACCTGGTGTTTTTTGCTGAGTTTTCTCGCTCTCAGTAACTCATCAGCAACATTATTGCTCCCCATGCTTAAATGAAAATATATTTTTCCCTTCGGGCCATTTTCATCATATTGACTTTCATGAACAAAATCCTGGTTATGCACCGCTTGCAGCATCATTTCCGATTTGCCCATTCCAGACACGCCCTCAACTAATACACCTCTTCTTGCGCCACTATCGGGCAGTAATCCGCCTTTCTCAATAGATTCATTAATTTTGTTCCATAGAAATTTTTTTGAATTCGGTAAATAATATTCTGGGTCCTTAGTCCGTGGAAAATCTTTTAAAGCCTCGCTCGGGCAATTAAAATTTGTTTGGAGATAGTCAAAATAATTTTTTCGATTTAAGGGATTATTAAATAATCCTGTAAATGTTTTTTGACAAGCCAGGTGCGCACGCGGCATGGCTTCTGCCTGATTAGGCAAATCGGGATACAAAAAATTTCCAACAAGCGTTTTAATGTCCCGCATGCTGATTATTTCATATGGCAATTCTTGTTTGATATGTTTGTAAACCGCGATAAATAAACGTGCTATTTCGGATTTTGTTTTTGGATCTATCTGGGGTCCCATCTGCTTTATAATAAATTTATTCAAATAGTCATCTGTATGAGAAGGAAAATGGACCTTCGGGATTTGTTGTAAAAAAGTATGATAATATCGCTGCGGATAGTTTTCCGGGTTGCCTGTAAAAATCACTTTGTGGATGGCAGGATCGACGGGATAAAATTTTCCCTTATAACAAATGGTTCCTGTCTTGAGATCTTTTAAGAAATCCCAATACCCTGGTTTTTTCATGTTGGCTTCATCAAGCAATAAATATTTTTTACTGCCGGGTGTTCCAGGTCCTAGCCATTTTAAAATATCTTTTTCACCCCAAAACGCATCATTTTCAGAGATCATATGCTCAAGAAAATGTGTTTTACCTGTTCCTGGCGCACCGCGTAATTCAACAAATGATGAATCTTCCAGTATCTCATGAATCAGATTTTTCTGTTTTTCCTCAAGAGGAAGATTAATGTCTTCTTTTTCTTCTGCGGGTTTATAAAGATATTTTTCAGCAAGCGCATTAAGTTCTTCATAAGCTGATTTATTTTCCCGATAATTTTCTAAAAATCCATGCTCAATGGGATTTTTATGAGGGTGCTTTTTCATTGCACGTGCAATGTTTAGAATATTTTCTTCGGTGATGAGTAATTTGGGCGGCGTTGTCTTACCATTATGACGGATATCTCCTGCATCTTGATAAAACTTTTTAATTTTTGCAGCGGTTTTTTTAGCTTCATCAGCAGAAAAATTCAATTCTGATTGTAAACGAAGCGGTATGGTTTTTTCCCATGATAAAGAATGTTTGTAGTGTTGACGGGCGCTATTAAACAGTTTTGGAAAATCTTCTTTGGGCGATGTGATTAAAATCAATTTTCCCGGAATCTCTTCCCGTTGGCCATTGAGAATTAAATACGGCGGTGCGGCGAACAGCGTTTCCAGTTGATGATATAATTCATTTGAAATAGGGCCTTTCAATACGACTGTCTTGCCTTTTTTTAAGCTGTCATATAATTGAAAATATTCATGCTCAAAACGTAAAGACACTTGCGATTTTTCTTCTTTTCTTTCTAAGGTCACATTTTCAAATAAATGAGAAAACTGTGTTGTTTCAGAAATAGTAATACTGTGTTCCGGTTTTTCAGCTAATTGCCTTTGGGCTGCATCGGGATCAGATGTTAAGATAATAGAAGATAAATTGAATCGGGTTTCTTCGGTAAAATCCAATGTTTCTGCTTTATTTTCATCTAACTGTACTAATTGAATGTCGGGTTTAAGAGATTTTTTTAAGCGTCTTATTTCGCCTGGGGCCAATTCATCGGTCAAAGCCAGTATGGCATGATCGTGCAAGCCAGACATCCATCCGGCATGCTGCAGGGCTTGTTTCTCTTCATTCACAGTAAATTGTTCAAACAGTCCCGCGTAATTTTGCTTGTTGAGATAATAAATTGTTGCGTTTGGATTTGCTTCCCGATTTAACACCGGAAGAGGTGTGTCATCATGAGCAGGCGATGCAATATGGATCGTAAAATTTTCTGGAAGTGTATACCATTCATTATTTGCATAAAATTTACGTTCGCGTTGTAATTTTTCTAAAAAAATATTTAATTTGGGAGTAGAAATCAAGCCTGTCAAATAAATCGCATTTTTGCCGGATTTTATTGCATTGATTAATACGCCGGGTTCATACATGAATCCATCAGGAATAATTTTTATTCTACCGACTAAACTCGTTTCCCAGCTTTCACTTTCATGAAGATCAATAAATGAATCATTAGCTGCTTCATCAAAAATAATGGGTAAAGTTTTGGGGACTTCTTCCAGTTTTTTCGGCCATGCCACTTTTTGTGTGCGTGTACGAAATGAAGAACACGCTTTTGTTTCTGGTTGAGTGACATTAATAATTTTCAGTTCAGGCGGAACAATGTGCCCTTGCAATTTCGGTGCTTTTTTTTCTAAAATGCTTTTGTAAGTTGCAATTTGTTTTTCAGAAAAATTTGACCAGTTAATCAAAAGCGTACCGGGTTTTTTACTTTTTAATAATTGCAGCAAAGGCCCATCGACGATACGGCATTCATTGTTGCTCACTTTCATGGGTTTTAAGAAGCGTTCAAAATCTTCAGGGCTTTGGATATAAAAATAATCTTCACCGAAAGTATGGCCAGAATATTTCATGATGCAACTGTGTAATTTAAAAGGCCCTTGCGGGTCTTTATATTCTAATAATGGAGGAGATCCTGGCAAAGATTGTAGTTGAGAATACCAATAATTAAATTGACCATC
>DATIJN010000035.1:0-3455 GCA_035478615.1 Saccharimonadales bacterium (SeqCode) | reverse complement strand
GATTAACGACTCTTAAAAAAGAACGTTTGACCTTTAATCCTGATTTTGAATATATGAGTTACTGTATTAAAAAATTCATTATCGAGCTCGGATCAACCTAACCACATTCTATCATTTTTTGATTTATTTTTAAGCATATTTATGTTGCGATACTGGCTTTCATAACAAAAGTTGAGGATTAGGAAGATCCCTTTCCTATCCTGGTTGATTTTAATACGCCTTGTGTTGTGTAGGTTTTTTTTGTTCTAGTACTCCGGATAATTCCTCTTTAAGTTGAGTTAATACTTTATAATCTTCAGCAGTACCCTCACATTTTTTATCATACATTTTTAATATACTATGATATCTCGTATACATGTTTGAATCATGAGTCTTTATTTGCTCTAATAATTGCTTAACATCATGAAGTAAATACAAATAACAAAGCTCAGATCCCGATGTAACTAAGCGACTATCGGTGGATCTGAAGAATGGATGCTGTACTCTGGTAGACTTCACTTCGTCAGGTTGATGATAATCAGTGACTTGTTGGAAAGAATTCAAAAATAGTATTATCTCCGCGTTTCCAAGTTCCACCGCAAGTTGATAAGGAGTATGGCCATCCGCATTTTTTTTACAAATGCCTTCTGGAGCTTTTGTTAATAAACGTTTCAACACCTCCGGTTCATTTTGAATAACGGCTAAATGAAAAGCTGTCATTCCATGTGCATCAGGTGCAAATATTGAAACCTCTAGATGATGATGTAAATAATCATGCAATGTTTTTCTGCTATCTTTGTAAAATGCCAACACCAAACCAGGACAATTCAGATTTAATTTGAATTTTTTCTTAATGATACCATGTTTTACTTTCTGACTCATAGGTATCATATATTTTTGACATTCTTGTTCCAAGATATCAGGCAATGTCACATACTCGGGTTTTTTTTGTTGACTCGTGCGTTCAATGAATTCTCTCACTCCATCTCTTCCTATTACACATACTGAATCTTGAATATTTCGTTGATCAGCCAACTCAAAATCTAACATTCCTAAAACATCAACATTGAGATAAACAGTCCTAAAAGCATCTCCGCTAGTAAGATGACCACTATCCTCAGCATGCTTATAAAGATTTTTTAAAGTATCCGTAAACCAATTGATGATAGATAGCTCTTCTGCACTATCTACTTTAGCATCACTTGAAGGACGTGATAAACGTAAACCTAACGTAGACTTATTAATTTTAGGATGATTTCTGTCCAAACAACCTTGCTGGTTAATGGTAAAATCAAATAATTCGATAGGAAAATTAAGCAATAACCCGCCGTCCACATATCGATCTGCACTTGCTCGACATAAAACGCCTTTTTCCTTAATCATTTTATGTACTGGGGTAAATACGCCAGGGATAGACATCGATATTCTAACCGCATTTGCCACAAGCATATTCGGTGTATCTTGATGAGAAAAAACTTCAGCAAGACCAGTCCTAGTGTTTACACCTACAAAATATATCTCTTTAAAACCAGCATCTTTTAATTCCTGAAATGTGACAGATGCTGAAATTTCTTTTCCTAATTTCTTTGAAAGTTGCATTTTAATCAATGTATCGCAAATATGATAGAGTACGTGGCCAGGACAGAGACCTCCATCTTTATTTAATGCTTCAATAAGTGAAATATAATCGTTTTCAAGTTTATCCTTTAATGCTTTTATTCGAGTCACTGTTCCATCTTGATAAGCCTTCACAGCGCTCGTTAACCCTTTTATTTCTCGGAGTTTAGTGATAAGTTCTTGAGCTTCATTCTTCTCCTCGCTCCAATCTTTATTTTTAGCTGTAAGTATAGTAGCACCATGGGGACCGTCTAATAATTCTGAAAATTTTATTTGAGGAAGCGTTGAGCCTTCTATCGTTCTAACACCACTAAGATGCTCTATCTCGTCAAAATTAAAGCCAAGTCCTATCAGTAATGCCGTTATCGCCCCTGCCGATGTACCGCCTACTCGCTTAATATCATGATGTAGAGATATAATTTTTTGTTCTTCTAATTCACGTAGAGCGCTTAAATAAGCTAACCCTTTAACACTTCCACCCTGAAAAACTAAATTTTCCCATTTATGCTGTGTTGTGGAATAATCCTTAGGCACAACAGTATTATCTTGTTTAGCATGTTCAAGTAATCTACCTATAGCACTATCGGATGCAGTATACTCATTTGGCAGGTTGCCTTTTTTATCCCTCATATTAATCAAGGTACCTCTGGTTTTTGTCAACAAAAATTTGACAATATTAATTTGATTTGTTTGAACCGCCAAATGTAAGACTGTTAAACCTAACATATCTTGTGCATACAGATCCGCGTGACGCGCAATCAACATTTCAAGTAATTTCAGTTGAAGTTGGTATTCATTTTCGCTTGAGGGAGATCTTAGCAGTGCTAACATAAATATATTTTGACCCGCATAATTAAATTCTCCTACAGGAAATGAAGGATATGCTTCAAGAAAGTTTATGAGTGCTTGAGTATGTCCCTGTTCAATCAATATATGTAAAATGGTTTCTCCATGAGATGTATGTGCTTGAAAATATGTTCTCATAGCAGGTATCGCATACATTTTTATTAAAAATTCATCTTTTCCTGCCATAGCAGCACTATGAAATGGATTTTCTCCTTCGGCATTACATGTTAGATTAAAAGATTCTGATTTTCTTTCTTCGAATAGATTCTTATTTATTAATTTAATAAAAAAATCCATATGTCCTGCCTGAGCTGCTATATGTAATACAGAATTACCATATTCATCTTTTACATTAAAATCTATGTTAAGGTAAGTAAATAAATCATCTATCCAACTGGTATATCCATAACGCGCTAATGTCAAAATGACAGGTTCAATTTCATTTTTATCATTCAATACGGAAGGAATAGCTAAGGAAGCTTGCTTAGAAAAAATGTTCAAACAAGAAAGCGCTTCTTCTTTTTTACCTTGTTTAATTGCAGTAAATAAATCTTTATATAGAGTAGGATAGTGTATTAACATTCTGGCCTGATGTTCATCTACCATTGCTTGCTTATAATGACCCATCATTCTACAAACTTTTGCTCTATGTTGATAGCTCATTGAATTTGAACCGTCTAAACGAATCGCTTCATTGCAATATATTAAAACCGCCTTAAGATTGGGATGTGCTTTTTTTAATTCAGCCGTGGCAAAAAATAAATATTCGTTGGACAATTCCTCGATTACTGCTTTGTTATATTGATGTTTTTCAAGGATTCTTGCTTTTTTCCTATCGCTTTCCGCATGTTTAGTTTCATTCATAATATCATAAATGATCGCTCTGTGATTAAGAGCTATTGCATCATCCGGTTTCAAACCAAGAGCATGATTGCAATCCATCAATGCTTCTGTATGATTGCCTAATATATTATTTACCATAGCACGCTGTATGCATATATGTTCGGAAGGGT
>DATIJN010000034.1:0-1901 GCA_035478615.1 Saccharimonadales bacterium (SeqCode) | reverse complement strand
TAGTAAGCTTTGATGATTCAAAATAGCTTAAAAAAATGGCTCAAAAAGTTACAGTAACTTTTAGAAAGAAAGGACATGCATGGCAGCAGTCAAAGAGCAACTTTATATTCTTGATACGAATGTTTTGATCGAAGATCCTGAAGTTATTTTTCGATTCCAAGAAGCTCGAGTCGGCATACCTATTACGGTACTTGAAGAGCTTGATAAAATAAAAATAGAAAATTCAAGTCGTGGTGCAAGTGCTCGCTTGATAGCTCGTCATTTAGATAAAATCAGATCATCAGGTTCTTTAAAAGATGGTGTCAAACTTGAAAACGGCACTGTTGTTCAAATTTTATTTGAAGAAGGTTGCAGTATTGGTGGGATAGAACAAAAACCAAAATTGCGTATTGATATTGCAGATAATAAAATTTTAATGGTCGCCGTTGCTATGCAAACATGTGGCTATGATGTAATTTTTGTTACCAAAGATATCAATGCACGTATCAAAGCTGATGCTTTGGGTATTAAATCTCAAGATTATCTGCGTGGACTCGTACTTGCTGAAAATTATTATAAAGGATGGCAAGAATTTGATATTCCTAGTATAGAACTGCGAAAAGAACTTCCATCAGTTTTAAAAGATTTAGCAGAAACCAATAGTGTTCAGTGTAATGAATTTATAGCTTTGTACAGCAAAGGTAATGAATACAATCGTCGAATATTTCGTTATCGCGGTGGTGGTTCATTTCGAGAAATTATTCAGCCTAAAGTGGCTTGGCCGATTTCAGCAAAAAATATGCAACAACTCATGGCTCTTGATCTTTTGCTTGATAGTGATATTTCAATGGTTTCACTCACTGGCCCTGCAGGAACAGGAAAAACCTTTTTAACGCTTTTTGTTGGGTTATATAGTGTGCTTGTAACCAGTGAATATTACAAAATGACCATTGCTCGCTCAGTTGTTCCCCTTGGCCATGATATTGGTTTTCTACCTGGTGATGTGCAAGAAAAGTTACGCGGTTGGATGCAGCCCATGTATGATAACGTTGATATGATTACTCGAATACTTGCCACACAAACAGGTGCTTTCTTTGATGTAGAAGAAGAAGCGTACGAAGATCACAATCATCATCAAAGGCACTCACGACGCAATGGAGATAATCATGGTCGACATTCAAAACATCGCCGTAGATCGGCTAAAAAAAGCTTTCTTCATCGAGAACATCAGCAACAGCGATCATATAATCCAATTATTTCACTTGATGATTTGATTAATCAACGCAAAGTAAGTTTGGAAGCAATTTCTTATATGCGTGGTCGCTCGATTGCTCGTCAATTTATTTTTATTGATGAAGCGCAAAATTTAACTCCCCATGAAATTAAAACACTTTTAAGTCGTGTAGCTGCTGGCAGTAAAATCATTTTATCTGGTGATCCGTATCAAATCGATGTGCCCTACCTTGATTTTTCAACCAATGGACTGGTGGTTGCAACTGATCGATTTAAAGGTCAACCAATTTTTGGATCAGTATTCTTACCAACAAGTGAACGTAGTGAAGTTTCAAGATTAGTTCAAGAATTACTTTAAGATTTTAACAGAATATTGTTTTTAGAGAGGAGCTCGATGCTCCTCTTTTTTTATTTGGGATCTATACAAAAATTATCATTATATTATTCTAATTATAATTCTTTAGGGTTTTATTTTAGGGATTATATGAATAAGTTACAATTTTTTCTATGCATATCCATTCTGATGAATGCATCAATATTTCAAGCCATTGATATTTTTCATGCAATTTCAAGAGGAAATATTAAAACTGTTAATGCTTGGGTGAAATTAAATTCAAATTTATCAATTTGCAATGAGCAGGGCCAATCAGTTTTGCATGCTGCAGTGCTTGCTAATAATAAAAATATAG
>DATIJN010000033.1:0-8869 GCA_035478615.1 Saccharimonadales bacterium (SeqCode) | reverse complement strand
GTTTTAGTTATGAGTTCAACATGACTTACTGATGCAATGCTGGAAAGAGCTTCTCCGCGAAATCCATACGTTATAATCGTTTCCAAATCATGCACAGTAGAAATTTTGCTGGTGGCATGGTGTGCAAAACAGAGCACGGCATCTTGTGGTGACATACCATAACCATTATCCGAAATACTAATTTCTTCTTTGCCTGCAGTGGCAGCATGAATGCTAATGATGTTTGCTTGAGCATCAATGCTGTTTTCGATCAATTCTTTAATGATGTGAGCCGGTCGCTCAATCACTTCGCCTGCGGCAATTTTAATGGCTTGTGCAGGATCTAGAATTTTTATTGTCTGTGCCATGGTCAGTATCTCGTTTCTGAAAATAAAAAATATTATGTTTAGTCTACCAATAAATTTGTGTAACGAAAGTGTAAACAACCGCATTTTATTGTTTTCATTGAGTTTGTAGGTTTTGTAAAGGTAGTATGTTAACCTGTAGTCAATATTGAAGAGTGTTTCTTGTGGTTTTGGGCATCAACAAACTTCTAGATATAAAGGCTTCTTATGATTTTAATTATTCTATTGTACGCAGTATTCTCTGCAATGACATTTATCAATAGTGCTTTGATGGCTGCAAATCCATACCCATTTTTTGTAGGCATGCTTCGCGCACTAGGTAGCAGTGTTATTTTGCTTAGTTATTCATGGTTATTTTTCAGGAATGAAACAATAAATTTTACACTTTCAAAGCGTGGTTGGAAACTTTTACTGACGTATGGAATTTTGATTCATGCTTTTGTCATGTGTGGTTTTTCCTATGCGGTACAATATGCTGATCCGGTCAGCATATGTTTTATTGTTGCCTCTGGACCATTTCTTACTGCAATTATTCAATATTTCTCAAAAGAAGAATTTTTGACCCATAAAAAAATGATAGGCCTCATGGTTGGTTTTCTAGGTTTGCTACCTATATTGATGATTTCTCAACATACCGATGCTGTCGGACTTAAAAATCCAGGACTCGTATGGTGGGGTAATTTGGTAGCTTTTCTTTCTATGATTGTTTTTTCGTATGGGTGGATTGTTTTAAAACAATTTTTAAAAGAATTTTCTGATCATCCTATTCAGTTGATTAACGGTATTGCTATGCTTTTTGGAGGACTTGTTTCTGCTGTTTTTGTTATGATGGTGCATGGCTATGGCGTGTTTTCTTTAACGTTTTCTCATGATTTTCCCGTACTCATGATGGCATTTTTATTATCGAGTTTATTTACGTATATGCTCTATGTGTATCTTTTAAAAAAATATTCTCCTACGTTTATATCCTTTGCGGGATTTTTAGAACCAGCTTTTGGGCTCTTGTATGCGGCAGTTTTTATGGGCTATGGGATAACCCAAGAAGCGTTAATAGCCCTTGCTGTATTGTTTATTGGCCTATATATCTTCTATCTTGAAGAACTAAAAACTATCTCTACCTTTTGACCCATAAGATCTTACCAGATACACTATACATAGTTTAAAAGATCATAATCATGGGGGTTTCATGAAAAAATTATTACTCGCCGTTACGGCAATTGTATGTATGAATGGTTTTATCCAAGCTTCTTGGGCATCAGCTGCAAGAATGGGAGCATTTACTTTAGCAGCTAACATGCCACTGATGTATGTTATTTGGTCTCATAAAGTTGAATCAGCGCGTATTGGTGAGCAAGTAGCTAACTCAATTCAAGCTGCAACTGTAACAGGCAGTGCAGTGGCGCAAAGAATCGAAATTGCGACCGCAAAACTTAATGAATTTACACCAATTATGAGTTTGCCTGCATTGCAAGATAAAAGTTCTATGGGATGGACGCAGTGGGCTGCAACAGGAACAGGAAATTTTGTGTCGCATGTATGTACAACTGTTTTAACGACTTTAGCAATTCAAATGTTGATGCATGCAGCTCTAAACACAATGCAAAATGTTGCTACATCGATGATTGAAGAAGAAGCAACTCCTGAAGTTAAAAATGTTGCTCCAGTTCAAGTCCAAATAAAACCGAACGTAATTCCAGTAAAAAAATAAAAATTGTAAAAATTCTATCTAAAAAAATTGGTACTCGAAAGTACCAATTTTTTTATGTTTTATCTTACAATATTAAAAACATTGACTATACATTTTTCAATTTCATTTAAATCAATAAGCACACTCCCTCGTCGTCCTTCCGACTTCGCCAAGGCTTCGACGGACACGCGGGCTTGCTTGTGCGCCGTAGCTTTAGCGTAGGTGTAACCCGGGGATCCAGGATAATTAAATAATTCTTTTTTAAAAAACTGGATCCCCCGATCAAGTCGGGGGAAAACGAGATAGAGATAAAGTTTTCTTATCAGTTAACTTTAATGTCGTCAGGGCTTTTGAACAATGTATTTATAAAATTGCCCCTCTTGCACCTCGAGCTGCTCCACGGCCTAGTTCTGCAGCGGTTGGCAATTTTAATCTGTTACGAGCTATCGCTTGTTGCATTAATCTTCGTTGTTGGACTATAGATAATCTTGCTCTATCCATGTCTGTACCAATATCTGTTGGACGAGTTGCATCATCCCATGGTTTTTCAGGCATCATAGTTTGTCTTTCTTCAAATTTTTGACGCTCTTGTTGATAATTTGATCTTTGATATTCATTGCCTAGTTCATCTTGTTGTTGCATATGCATTAATCTTGCGCGATCTTTTGCATACTGTTGTTCAAATTCTTCTCCAACGTCTTGTGCACTCATGCCACGCGCTGCAAGTTCTTTGCTAACAATATCAGTTGCATAGGGATAATGACGCATTGATGCAACTGGCGTTGTTTTGAAAGCACCTCGTGACAGCATACCCTCACCGGTCATTTTAGGTTCAAGAGCTTGAGCCTTTATCAGTAACTTTTCTAAATCAGTTTTATATTTTGGAGCAGCTGTAATTAATTCTTTAATTTGATCAGTAGTTATAAGTTTTTTGGGAATCATAGATTCTATTAAATCTATTGCTTTTTCGGAGTCTGAATTATCTAAATCTATTATTTTTTCGGAGTCAGAATTATCTAAATCTATTTCTTTTTCAGAGTCTGAACTATTTAGTTTTTCTTTAATAATGGAAATAAGCTGATCAGATTTATTTGTACTTATCAAGTTTAGGTAACACATTTGTGTTAAAGCACCTATGTCCTTTAATTCTAGTAATTTTTGGGTGATAGTCTGAATTTCATCAGGATTTATTTTAGTTTTATTGTTGCCGCCGATTAAGCTCTGAAACATTCTAGTAGCTCTTGAAGCAATGGTTTTCTTTGTGGAATTTAAACCTTTTTCTGTTACTTGTAATATTTTGCTAATATCTTTAGATGTAATTTCAAAACCTAAATAAAGCATATCGCTAAGTTGTTCAACTGTTTTCATTAGATCAGCGTCATTGGTACTATCTATACCCTTTTGCGCTATTTGATCAATGTTAAAAATTTCATTCATATGTTTTGAGAAGTTTTCATAGGTCGACCTAGCCTTATCAACCTTAGTTTGTAAAGCAAGTGAATACGCAGTATCAAAATTTATTAAATTTTTATTAACCAGTATTTGTAAAGTATCCCAATCAAATCTTTTATAATAATTTTTTAGCGATAGCTGTTTGATGTTATCACTATTTATCAAATTTTCAGTGATCAGTGTTTTTAATAATCTCATTGCTAGTGCTCTAACATTTTCATTGATTGTCTCGAATGACTTGAGACTTTTTTCCAAAAATGGAATAGCTTGATCGACAGTCATTAATTTATTGGTTATTAAATAATTAATAGATTTCATGGTTGCTAATTGAATATTATGATAACCGGAATCGTTTATGCCTTTTTCTAACAATGGAAGAGCCTGATCAGTGCTCATTAATCTATTGGTTATTAAATAGTTAATAGTGCTCATGGTTTCATCTCGAATATTATAATCTGAGTCGTTTAAGCCTTTTTCCAAAAATGGAATAGCCTGATCGGTGCTCATTAATCTATTGGTTATTAAAGAGTTAATAGATCTCATGAATGCAGCTCGAACATTATGACTTGGTTCGGTTATGCCTTTTTCTAAAAATTGAAGTACGGTATTTACTTTATTTGTACTCAGCAGGTTGCGATGAATCATCAGGTCTACTAATGATAAAGATTGATCTCGATTTTTTATACTAAACATTATCATAGCATTAAAAAGCAAATCTTTATATTCAAAAGTAGATGGTACGCTGTTTATAACACTTGCTAAATAATAGCTATCTGCATGAAGCCCAAAACTAACAATCATTTTTTGGATATAATTTTTTTCAGAAGATGAAAGAGTTGTCCAATTTTGTAACATATCTTTTGCAACTTTTAGTCGCGCATCATTTGAAAATACATCTAGATTATGTATTAAACAAGGGTTATCCAATCTTGCTGGTATTGATTCATATTTTTCAATCAATTGATCACTCATTGCAACAGCAATTCTTGACTGCTGTGTATCCCTAGGAATGACAAGATTTATTTTTAGTTGATCTTTTGGAGCAATCCATAGACTTCCATGTATCTTATTTGAAAGCTTCATCTTAAAATCACCTTGCTTGCAAGTAATATTTAATTCAGCATGTAAGCCATCAAATTTTGAAGAACTTTGCAATGTCCAACCTAATTTTTCACACACTAATTGCAAATATTTTGAAGCAAAATCAGGCTCAATGACACTTTTGCTTGAAGGATACAATTGTAAATTAAATAAATTGTTCAAAACAACAACCATATTTGAAATATTAGGCATTAATTCACACCCAAACAAATCTGGATTTTTGGCAACGAGCAAATAGGTTCTTCCATCTACCTTTTTTTCAATGAGTTCAATAGTTTTACCATTAAGTTCAACTGATTTTTTAGGAAGCGTTTTATCAAGATCATTGAAATTATCAACAAAAATAAATCCATCACAATGTGATGCTACTTTATGACCTTGATATACCAAATAATCATAGGATGCACCTTCAATATTTTCTATAACATCAGTCCAATTTTGGTGTACATCTTTATGACCTACGGAAGCATTATCACTATTGATTGCTGTTTGATAAAATTTTTGTAATTGCGGGCTCATAGTCAAACCTTCAGGAACAATACCAAGTTTACCTTCTAGATAAGTAATAATATTAACCAAATTACGCATTGCAGTTTCCATGCAATCTGCAAAGCCTACGCCTTGATATTCTACTTTATCGTTACCTTCAACAATTTTAGGAAACTTTGAAGCATATTTTTCTTGATACGTAAAAGCACACATTAAATCAGCAAATGGTTCAAAATCTTTTGCATTAACTTGCGATGCAAGACGCTCTTTTATTTCTTGATCTGTGTACATTTCATGAGTCAATACAAAGTTATCGTCTCTTAAAAATGCTCTAAAATAATTTTCAAGGTCAGATCGATTATGAGATGTTGCAAGCATGTAACCTAAAAGTATTTCTTGCACGGTATTTTGGGCATATACTTGATCAGGTCCAATTTGCTGTAATTTTAAACCATCAACTAGTGAATTTACGAAGGTATTCCAATGTGCAGGTTTAAATAATTTTTTTTGTGAATTTTCAAATCCAAAATCTTCAACAAGAGACATGAGCTCATATTTTAAGTTGTAGCTCACAAAGACTGTATCTGATTCCTTTTTTGATCGCAAGGCACTTGCATGCTTACTTCTAAGACGCACCATTTTTTTATGTTTTGTTTCAAAATCATTTAAAAACTGTTGATCTGTTTGTGTCAAAGTTGTTTGTTTTTTAATTTGCCTTACGGCAGGACTCATGCGGCTCAATTCACTTAAAAGTTCTGGTACTTGTTTTGGTTCTTGCTTTATCATTTCTTTAAGTTCTTCTAATTTCTTAGGATCGCTCAGTGCTGCAGTCCAATCATGCACAACACGCAATATTTTTCCTATATGCTCAGCTTTCAGTTGCATTACTGGATTATCCATAGCATGTGTTACGTTAAAGTTGCCAGTTGCAATATGAAACATTGAATGCAGTAGGTTTTCAACGGCATTGTCCATAAGACTTGTTTGAAGTTCTTCAATAGATTGTTTTTGAAATAAGTCAGCTTTAGGATTATTTTGTAATACTTCAGTCATTTCAGATTTTAGATGTTTAGGGCTAAGTTCATACCATTGCCGTAGAACGCGCCATTCTGAAAGAGCCATTCCCATCACTGGACTATAATCTGCAGGAACAATGGTATGGGTTCCTTTTAACTGTTTAATGTTAAATGTTTTGCATTGAAAAAATGTTATGAATGCTACAACTAACGTTAGTAAAATCTTTTTCATTCTAATTTCCTTTTTTAAGAAATGATTTTAAATAATTATTCCTCTTGCACCTCGAGCTGCTCGAGCTAGTTCTCCAGTTGTTGGTAATTTTAGTCTGTTACGAGCTATAGCTTGCTGCATTAATCTTCGTTGTTGGATTACAGATAATCTTGTAGCTCTATCAATGCCTGTATCAATATTTGTTGGACGATTTGCATCATTCCATGATTTCTCCGCTATCATTGCTTGTTGCTTTAAGAATTTTTGCCGCTCTTGCTCGAAATCGGGTATGTGATATTCATTTTCGCCTTGTTGTTGCATATGCATTAATCTTGCGCGATCTTTTGTATATTGCTTTTCAAATTCTTCTCCAACTTCTAGCGCACTCATACCACGCTCTGCAAGTTCTCTACCAACAATATGAGTTGCATACGGGTCATGGCGCATTGAGGCAATTGGCGTTCGTCTTAAGGCACCGCGAGATAACATGCCTTCGCCAGTCATTTTGGGTTCACGAGCTTGAGCTTTTTTTAATAAATCTTCACCTTTTTTTAGAAATGGTAGAGCTCGCTCAAATGGTATTAAATTATTTTCTACTAAAAGCTCAAGAGACTTGAAACAACTGAGATTTGAGTTATTTATTCCTTCTTTTAAAACTGCAAATGCTTGCTCGCCAGTGATTAATTTATCTATTGCTAAGTTTTGAAAAACTATTGTAAATTGCCCTTGAACTAAACTGTTTGAGTCATTTATACCTTTTTGCAGAAGAGGAAGAGCTTGCTCGCCCGTTATTAATTTATTTCGAATTAAATCAGCAAGAATAGTTATAGTAGAGAATCGAATAAGAAAATCTGGATCATTTATGGTCTTTTCTAAAAGAGAAAGAATATTATGAGCTTTATCTGCGCCGACTAAATTTTTCATAATCATTTGTTTTAGTAAACTTAAAGAGTTGCCTGGATTTTTCAAGTTAAACATTATCACGATATTAAAAAGAAAATCTTTATATTCAAACGTAGATGGTATTTTCTCTATTACACTTTCTAAATAATATCTATCTGCATGAAATCCAAAACTAATAATCATTTTTTGTACATAATTTTTTTCAGAAGTTGAAAGAGTAGACCAGGCAGTTAACATATTTTTTGTTATATCAAGTCGCGCATCATATGAAAATACATCTTGATTATGTATTAAACAAGGGTTATCCAATTTTGCTGGTACTGCTTCATATTCTTTAACCAATTGATCACTGATCGCAACAGCAAGTCTGGATTGCTCTGTATCCCTAGGAATGACAAGATTTATTTTAAATTGATCTTTTGGTGCAACCCATAGACTTCCATGCACTTTGTTTGAAAGGCTCATCTTAAAATCACCTTGCTTGCAGGTAATATGTAACTCAGCGTTCAAGCCATTAAATTCTGAAGAATCTTGCAATGTCCAACCTAATTTTTCACACACTAATTGCAAATATTTTGAAGCAAAATCGGGTTCAATGATATCTTTGCTTGAAGGATACAAGTGTAAATTAAATAAATTGTTCAAAACAACAACCATATTTGAAATATTAGGCATTAATTCACACCCAAACAAATCTGGATTTTTAGCAACAAGTAAATAGTTTCTTCCACCAACCTTTTTTTTAAGGAGATCAATAGTTTTACCATTAAGTTCAACTGATTTTTTAGGAAGCTTTTTGTCAAGACCCTTAAAATTATCAATAAAAATAAATCCATCACAATCTGATGCTATTTTTTGGTTTTGATATACCAAATAATCATAGGATGCACCTTCAATATTTTCGATAACATCAGTCCAATTTTGATGTACATCTTTATGACCTACCGAAGCATTATCGCTATTTAGTGGTATTTGATAAAATTTTTGTAATTGAGGATTCATGGTTAAACCTTCAGGAACAATACCTAGCTTACCCTCTAGATAAGTAACAATATTAACTAAATTACGCATTGCAGTTTCCATGCAATCAGCAAAGCTTACACCTTGATATTCTACCCTATCATTACCTTCAACAATTTTAGGAAACTTTGAAGCATATTTTTCCTGATATGTAAAAGCACACATTAAATCTGCAAATGGTTTAAAATCTTTTATATTAACTTGCGATGCAAGATGTTGTATTATTTCTTGGTCTGTATACATTTCTTCAGGCAATACAAAGTTATCATCTCTTAAAAATGCTTTAAAATAATTTTCAAGATCAGATCGATTATGAGATTTTGCAAGCATATATCCTAGAAGTATTTCTTGCACAGTATTTTGAGCATATACTTGATCAGGTCCGGCTTGTTGTAATTTTAAACCATCAAGCAGTGAATTTATAAAACTATTCCAATTTGCAGATTTAAATAATTTTTTTTGTGAATTTTCAAATCCAAAATCTTCAACCAGATACATAAGCTCATGTTTTAAATTGTAGCTCACAAAAACTGCATCTGATTCCTTTTTTGATCGCAAAGCACTTGCATGCTTACTTCTAAGACGCATCATTTTTTTATGTTTTGTTTCAAATTCATTTAAAAACTGTTGCTCTTCTGGTGTCAAA
>DATIJN010000032.1:0-2008 GCA_035478615.1 Saccharimonadales bacterium (SeqCode) | reverse complement strand
GAATTTGATTTTGCATCTAAAAGATTTTCAGATACCAGCATGCCAGGCGTTAAAACATTGGTTACACCACGTGCCACCATTTTTCCAGTAACCGCTGTTTCAAGTTGATCACACAGCGCAATTTTAAATCCACCTTTTACCAGTCGTGGAATATAATGATCAACCGCATGCAAAGGAAAACCGCACAATGGAATTGGTTGACCATGCACTTCACCTCGCTTGGTTAACGCAATTCCTAAAAAATCAGATACTTTTATGGCATCATCAAAAAAGAGTTCATAAAAATCACCAACTTGAAAAAGAAGGATAGCATCTGGATGCTCTTGTTTAATGGTTGCATACTGTTTCATGACTGGAGTTAGTCCAGACACATTTTGTGCATCAAACAACAATACAAATCCTTAAATTTTAAAATTTAATATTAATTTATCGGCCATTCCTACTTTGCACACTCTCACCGTCATCCTTGGGCGAAAGCCCGAGGATCCAGCATAAAATTTGTTTTCTTCATTATTACAGGGATAGTTATAAATTACTGGATCCTCGGACCATTGGTCCAAGGATGACAGAATGAAGAAATAAAGTTTTATATTATTAATCAAGCCCAACTTCAAACTCAGACCTATTCTACCATTCTGCAATAACGATGCATGTAACCAACCTGTTGATTAAATATTCGTTCATATTCATAACTACACGTAAACATACCTCGATCAGCTTTACTCAATTGCACTAATGTTTCAGGTGATGCATTTAAAAGATCTTCCATTAATGCAATATAGGTATTACATGAATCAATTAATTGTTGAATTTTATCAGTTTTTTTTGAAAAACGAATCGTCATAAATGCAGTTAATTTTTCGATATCTTTAACCAATTGCTGACACAAACAAGCAATATCTTTTCGTCGATGTACATCATTGACAAATAATTCATCTACTTGCCCTAATGTTTGCGATCTTTGACGTTTTGCAACTATTGGAGTTGCATACTCTTGCAATGCTTCAATTTCACCAGCCTGACGCATATATTTTTTCTTAACTTCGCCCAATAAAAAATCAAAATAATTATCATCAGAAAAACTATTTTTTATTGTGTTTTGATCTTTAGTTGTTTGTATGACATCTTTTATAAAAGCGCGCATATGTGTTTGAGCATCTTGATTTAAAGCTTGGGCGCACAGCAACGTTGCATACAAATCATATTCCACAGCATTGCTTTTTAAATCACTTAAAATTTGATTAATTTGAGTATGCTGCGCGATATACCATAAAACAGTTTCATCTTGATGCACAGCTGAAAGCTTTTGTTGCATTATATTAGATGCTCCGTTGAGTATGGCACCTGATGCAAGTATAGTTGCACTGTTCGCCATAAATTCAGAACTATCACGCACGAAACTTTTGATATTACTCGTTATCCACCACAATGGAGTCAAAAGAGAATTGGTCTCAGGTTTTGATGAAGCAACAAGCTGCAGATCCGCTTTACTGACTATGATTGTGTCTGACTTTCTCGATTGCCTTGCTGCTTCTCGAATCTCATATGCTGCAAAAAGTACGATTATTGCAGTTGCAGCAATACCTGCGGTAACTGCATATTTGCTCACCTTACGCTTAAAAATCTCTTGCTCTTGCTGTTTCAACATACCCTCTTGCACTACTTGTACACGAGGCAGCTGAAAAGCAGCAGACTGCTGCCCAGTCATCCCGGACTCGATCCGGGATCCAGCTTTAAAAAATTCATTCTGGGCCGATCGAATAGTAAAAACTGAAAAACAAATGAATACAAAAAATAATTGATGAAATCTCATGTTGAAAATCATATTGAAAAACCTTTAATAAAAAGAATAGATGCAACTTTCCAAGTGTAACAACATCTGCTTTATTTTCAAAAAGTATTTAAAAATTTTTTTAAGAGGTTAGAAAGCTCATTGCACTGAAAAACACAATTTTAATCTCTTCATATAAACAAACACTTCTCTTGATAAAAAAACCTATAATGATAA
>DATIJN010000031.1:0-1964 GCA_035478615.1 Saccharimonadales bacterium (SeqCode) | reverse complement strand
GTTTTTTTCGTCATTTTTGTTAAGTTCTCTGATTTACGTTTGCGTTTTTGCGACAGGAAATGTCCAACATGATTATTATCAGATTCTAATTATGCCAAGTCTATCGATATTTTTTGCAATCGGCAGCTACTATTTATATAGTTTTAGCTATAAAAAATTACCTATTGGGAAAGTCGTTTTAACTATTAGTTTATTTAGTCTATTCTGGTTTGGGTGGATGCAGGTAAAAGATTATTTTAATATCAATAATAGATCTATGATTGCAGCCGGTAAGGCGGTTGATAGATTAACGCCAAAAAATGCCAAAGTGATAGCTAACTATAATGGGGATACGTCATTTCTGTATCAGACAAATCGGCAGGGATGGGCTAGTATGCAAAATCCTATTCCTGAAATGATTCAAAAAGGAGCGGATTATCTGATACTTCTTGATCCCAGCAATGACGATATAAATTTTGGTAGAGATTACAAAATAGTCGAAAAAACCCCACAGTATGTAATCTTCGATCTTCGCAAGTGATATAATCATATTATGAAGATTTTGGTGGTTTCGTCTTTTCTGCCGTATCCGCTTTTTTCCGGTGGTCATGTGAGGCTTTATAACCTTATAAAAGAATTATCATCAAGTCACGAAATTACCCTGATTTGCGAGAAAAGATTTAAGCAAACAGAAAAGGATATAAAAGAAGTTGAGAAAATATGTAAAAAAGTTATTGTTGTCAGTCGAAAAAGGCAGTGGTCAGCAAGAAATCTTCTTAAAACCGCAATATCATCTCATTCGTTTCTGGTAACAGGGCATACTAGTGTGGAGATGAAAAAGGTAATTGAAGATGAATTGAAAAAAATAAAATTTGACCTAATTCATGTCGAAACATATTATGTAATGCAGAATTTGCCATCTACCTCGATTCCGATTGTTTTGGCAGAGCATAATATTGAATATAAGGTTTATAAAAAATATGTTGATCAGGTGTCAATAGTCTTGAAACCGATTCTCTCATTGGATATTGTAAAAATAAAAAATGAAGAAGAGAAATTCTGGAAAAAAGCTGATAAATTAATCGCCGTTTCAATGGAAGACAGTAAGGTTATGTACAAGGCGGGGATTACAGCATCAATTATTGCGAATGGTGTAAACACTAAAAAGTTTACTTTTCTTCATAAATCAAAAAGCAAAAATCAAAAAGAAAAGAAGATTTTATTTATTGGGGATTTTAAATGGATTCAGAATCGTGATACTGTGCAATATATTATTGAGGAAATATGGCCTGAGATAAGAAATAAGAACAAAGAACAAAGAACAAAGATCGTGTTGTGGATTGTTGGGCGTGAAATTCCTCAATCAATTAAAGATTTATCCAATGATTCTGATGTAATTTTTGATGAAAGTAAATCTGCATTACCAACTGAGAAGTTGTTTCAAGACGCAGATATTTTATTGGCACCAATCAGGGTAGGGGGAGGAACAAGCTATAAAATTCTTGAAAGCATGAGCTGCGGGACACCAGTAGTCGCTACGCCATTGAGTGCAGAAAGTTTGGAAGCAGCTGACAATCTAAACATTATGGTTGGAAGTACTGCATCTGAGCTTGCTGAAAAAACATTGGAACTTTTAAGTGATAAAAACCTATATGATAAAGTTGCGAAAAATGGGAGAAAATTGATTGAGGAAAATTATACCTGGAAAAAGATTGCGAAAGATTTGAATAAGGTCTATGAAGAAGCGCGAAGCAACAGTTAAAAATTATGGCTGTAGATCTTTCAATTATTATTTTGAATTTCAACACTAAGCAATTGACTATTGACTGTATTTCATCAATTGAGAAAAATTATCCACATGAAGTAAAAGCAGGACTTTTTGAGGTTATAGTTGCGGACAATGCATCACCTGATAAATCACTGGATTTATTTGAAGACTATGCAAAAAAGAAAAAAATAAAAGAGTTTCAAGTTGTTGATAATAA
>DATIJN010000030.1:0-10853 GCA_035478615.1 Saccharimonadales bacterium (SeqCode) | reverse complement strand
GGCAATAAAGGGTATATCTATATATTCATAAACAGGAAGTTTCCAGTCACCAAATGACTGCAGCGACAGAGGTAGAAATTTTCCATGTTCATCTGCACCTGTTTTTAAAATTGAATATGCATTATAACCAATTGCAGCTTCATCCTGGTTGAGGCTTCCCGGAATTGAACTCAATTGATATAAGCGCAAAAACGCGGCTGCAAAAAGTATTACCAATAATACATATTTCAATTTCATAACCAATAAATTCTATCTCAATTTTAACTCTCTTGTTGTCAATATTCCATAGCGAAACGTGCTCTGTGCAATTCCCCAAGTACTGACAGTTTTCTTGAGCCAATCCTCTTGATATGACACATTCCTCGGATCATCTTGCACAATAACAAATAACTTTTTTACATTTTTTTGCTCACTGGGCATGATTCCATATTTTTTTGTACCATAACTCCAGAAAAGATATCGCCATCCCTCCTGACTCCAATATGGAATTGTGTATGCTTGAATTGCAAATGGAACATGATTTGAATCTTTATAAATTTGATCAATCGTGCTTAGTTCATCCTTATAACTAAGCTCTAGTTGAGTTGACTGAAAAAAAATATTCTTATTAACTGGAATATTTTGCACCCATGCTATAAACTGCATCAAAATAATAATTAGTAAAACGCTTGCAGCAACTTTTGATTTGCTCCAGATATAGTCAACAGCAAAGGCGACAAGAATGATAAATGCGGGGATAATTGATACGAAAAATTGTTCTAGTGCATCATGTCGCAGTAATATGAGTAAAATTAACGGTACAATTAGCCAGAGAATTATTAAATAGTATTCTTTAATTTTTTTTGCTTGAACAGTAGTATGTATAAGAGAAACAAGAAAAATAATAACACCTAAAATTTGATGGAATGGAATAATTGTAGTTGTAAATGCATTAAAATATCCAGAAATATTTGAATTTATCGAAGCATTGAATGAAAGATGATAGCCTGATTGATTAGTTAAGACAGCAAGAATACTTTTCAAAATAAGAAATTGATGGCGGAGATCAAATATAACGAATGTCCCAACAGAAGTAATTATTGAAATTAAAAAGTTGACAAACAAAAACATCTTGGGAATTTTATTAAATCTATCAAAAAAAATTATTATGGTACCAAGCGTAATTACGCTATAAAATAAAGTGTTTAGAAATTCAGCCTGACTCAACAACCCAAGACATATAGAAAAACCTATTAAACTTTTTTTGCTGCCTTTTAAAAAATTGAGTAGAAATAGCATTGTAAGAACTACAAAAGGAATAGATAACGGCGGATTTGAAAGCCAACGTGCAAACAAAATAGAATTAAAAGAAACCGCAAATAAAAGCGATGAAATAATACCTACTCTTTCATTAACCAGCATCTTGCCAAATAGATATATTAAAATCACAGTTGAACACTGAATGAGTATTAAGAATATCGACGAGATTAATGGATTGCCAGATGATAATAAAAAAGGAATTGCCAAAAGATAATAAAAAAGAGGACCATGAAAAACTCCTCCTATATCAGTCTTCGGACCTATGAGTGTAAACTTGTGATCTAAAACAATATCTTTAACCACCAAAAAATCCCTACCCTGCTCAGGACCAAAAAATAAATTTTGAGGCATCATGTAAAAACGAAGAAAAAATGCAATAATAAATACAAAGATAAAATATAAAAGCAGACGAGTATTTATTCCTAAAAACTTTTTTTGTAGAAACTTATCCATTTCTTTAAAGAATTAACTCATTATACTACAAACTGCGCTCTCCTCGACAATATATAGCCAATTTGTTACAATTTCATAAATCTGCAATATGAAATTATCCATAATTATCCCCGCTTACAACTGTGAGCCTACAATCACAGAGCTTTTGAATAGAGTAAATAAAGTCAGCATTAAAGGTTTGAAGAAAGAGGTAATTGTTATTGATGATGGCTCAGGAGACAAAACATACTCAATTCTCAAAAAAAGACATGACATTTTATTATTTCAGCACAAAAATAATCTCGGAAAAGGCTCAGCCGTGAGAACAGGACTTGAAAATAGTACCGGTAATATTATATATCTACAAGATGCAGATCTGGAATATGATCCGTCAGAAATTCCCCTTCTTGTTAATCCTATTGTCGAGAAAAAAGCTGAAGCTGTATTTAGCTCCAGGCGGCTTAATAAAGATAATATGTATTCATCCAAACTATACAAATGGGGAGGAGCATTTGTTGATGGCTTAATAAGCTTCATTCTAAGAGCCAATATAACTGATGCAAGTTCAGGCTCAAAAGCTTTTACAAGAAATGTCTATAACAAGATAAAACCTCTGACCTCACGCGGATTTGACATAGAAGCTGAACTTACTGCAAAAATGATAAGAAACGGAATAAAACCCCTTGAAGTATCTATTTCCTACTATCCTCGTACGCATAAACAAGGGAAAAATATAAGATGGTACCACGCTTTTTTCATTCTAAGAAGTTTGATGAAATATTCTTTCACCCAAAAGCGCGATGCCTAATTATTTCTTCTTGTACCAGTCCTGTCCGGAGTGATATATACCGCTTGGATTAACAAATACCCATTTTTGTTTTGTTAATTTTTCTGGTGACAATGACGATATGTCATATAATATAAATCCGCCATCTCTGAGAACAATTGGATATTCTAAAGTGTCAGTGTTGGAAAAGCCTATCTTCATTCCATTGTCGTCAATTTTATCTGCGTTGTATAAATATAGTGATAAAGATTGACTATATCCTGATGTATCAAATTTATAATCATAAATTGCGAACTTTTTTGAAGGGAACTTCTCAACAAGCTTTTCAACTTCTTTTTGTGGCTTAACAGTATTGATGTTAAATTTAATTTTTGTAATTTCGCTAATGTCAAAATACAGAGATGTTGCAATCAGACAAATGAATATTGTAATTGCAATCAATTTTTTGCGCTTATAGACTTGAAGTAGACCCCATCCTGTCAAAAGAAGTGTAAACGGATGCAAAAAAGCGTAGAAGCTTTCAAAAAGAGGAGTACGTGTGTATCTGAGTATAATAAACATCAAAATAGTTGAAACAAACAGTACGATCCATTGTCTTGTTATCTGCTTCTTAATAGTTTGATAAACTCCAAATCCAAATACAATTGGCGTCATCAAATATCCCATCAAGGAAACGCCTCCGATCGTATACCCCCATGCATATGGAATGAAAACTCCAACAAATGTAAGCCAACGTCTGCCCAATTCATCGAAGGATGCTTTATTTTTTTCGAAGAAAAAATAGTAAATCATATTATATGAATTGGCAAAATGATTTTGTGAGTCTGCTATAAATACTGGTACCCACGGAATTACCAAGCCAATTGGAATAAGAATTAATCTCTTTATTCCTGGAAAATATCCCAAAATAATTGTAATAAGGATTAGCGCAATTAATGCAACGCCTTGCAGGTGTATAGAAATAGCAATACCTACCAAAAATGACATAAGAAAAATGAATCTTGAACTCTTTGTTTGCAAATATAAAATCATACATAATATCGATAATGCTGAAAAAAGAGGAATCGGAGATTGATTACTGAGATTTACAGATTGGATTATTTCCCCCGTTGAAACCGCGCTCAAGCATCCTACAACCAATCCAAATTTTTTTCCCTCCATTTTTTGTCCAATTACTATCATTAAATAAACAAAAAAAATATATGTCGCAACTAAAAATATCCACGGCGCAGTAACTCCAAAAAAGCTAAAAATACTACCTATTGCGACAAACCAATACCACTCACCTCCAGTTTGAAATGGACCAGCAGATGAAAATGGACCAAGGAGAGGAAGTAATTTTGACTCTAGCATATATTTCCCAACCAATGCAAAATGTGCCTGATCCCCGGCAAGTACCCAACGATTAGAAAAATTATAAAATCTAATTACAGCAGCTAAAAATGCTATCAAAAATGAAGACAGCATAAACCAGTTTTTTTTAAAAAACATTTTAATTTTTTTGCTATTCATTGCATGTGTTTTATGTGTTATTAAAACTTGTGCCCAATTCACTCATAACCTACTTTACATTGCGAATTAATACGTATGCAGTATCTTTATGAGGAAAAACGACAATCGTTCCATTAACAGATAACGATACTGGGCGCTCAGGGTAGTAAAAAGTTTTATATACTGGCTTATTTGTAAATCCATCAGCAGTTGTAACATATAGTATTCTATCATTAGAATAATAAGAATCCCAATTTACATCTGTGAATTCATATTTTCCCAATTTCGATGCTGTTGACAGTAATCCGTCTTTTCTATATCGCACATCACTTTGGTAAGTAACAGGTGAAAGTTCCTTGTAAAATGCCAGGGCAGTGTATGAAAAATCAAGCTTATTGTCAATAATTATTTTGTCATATTCTTCCTCGTGAGCAGTTAAAAATGTAATTAAGCCCTGGTCAGCGCTACGCCAAATTTTTGCTTGGTTAGCTGGAAACATAAAAAAATAGATTGTAAAATAATATATGACACTGTAACTTGAAATAATAATTAGCAACAACTGCAATAATGGCTTGCTCAATCGTCCCCTAGCGCCTGATATGTATTCCCAAACCAATATCGATCCATATGCAGAGAAAACAGATAAAGGCACGACTAACATAAAACTTCTGGTTGGGTGCGGGGTTTCTACTGTCAATGAGATCAAGATGACTAACAACGCGCTCCAGATGAGAAAAAAAGTGAGAAAATTGACTCTTTTTTTAATACCGTTATATAGACCAATCATTATAGTTACGAATTCAAATGCGTGAAACATGCCATAATTTGCTACACCATTTACATACTTCGCTCCATTTATAAAGAAAAAGTCAACTGAGAACGACATAACTATGTTTCTTAAATAATCTAGGAGTATTAATAGCGGTGAGTTAAAAAACACTTTAGAATAAAAACTAGGCAGATTTAAAAGGTAACTTCTGATCTCTGTTTGTTGCGCCTTAGTATTAGTACCTGTTAGAAAAACACCCCCTATTTGATTGTGAAGCCCTGAACCTTCTTTAAGTGTTACTATCAATGGAAGAGCCAACAAAAATCCAAACAACATACATAACAAAATCCTAATCCTGGGCATTCTTCGGATTTCAGAGCGATATAAAGATACAAGTGAACTCAGCAATAATGGAGCAAGTAAGCGCGCTACATTGTACGAATAGACCGACAAGGCAAAGGATAATATAGAAAAAGCTATAAGAATAAGATTATTCCTGTGTCTAATCCCAAGAATAAAAAGCAAAGCTCCAAGAGTAGCAAATGCTGTTGCTACATTTACTTCAAATCCTGTTCTAGAGAAAAAAAACTGCCAGGGATTGAAGGCAAGAAACAGACTTGAAAGAACTGCCAAATCTAACCTTTTAGAAAGTATTTTTACTAAGAAAAATAATGATATGATCGTAACCAATCCAAAAACAGCTGATGGAAACCGTATAGCAAATTGAGTTACTCCAAATAACTTTTCAGACACAACGGTCATGTAAATATACACGGGCAGCTTGTAATCATTGTATGATTTAAAATAGATTGGATTACTAATACCGTATTCGTCTTTTCCTGTTTTCAAAATTGAGTATGCATTGTAACCTATTGCTGTTTCGTCTTTATTTAGTCCCAACGGAATCTGACCTAACTTATAAAAACGGGAAAAAAAAGCTATTATAAATAACAATACTGCTAATATCAATAATACTTTTCTCTGCATAATTTTTAACTATTTACAGTTTGTTAATTTTAAATTTTTTATAACTATAATTAGTTTACAAAACGATATTTCAAAATTGCCCACAGCGCTTTTAGACCATCTCGAACTGTATGTAACTTTTTCCCTTCATCATAACCACGAGGAACTGTTGATATAGGCAATTCGACTATTTTGAATTTCTTCTTAAGCAATTTTGCAGTAATTTCTGGCTCAAATTCAAAACCTCTTGCATTTAATTTCATATGCATAACTGCTTCTCTTGGGAATATTTTGTAGCAAGTCTCCATATCAGTTATCCACTGCCCATACAAAACGCTTGTAATCAAACTCAAAGATCTGTTGCCAATATAGTGCAGCAGAAATAATCCCTTCTTCTCTTCTTTTAAAAGATGTGGAAGTCTTTTAAGGCGTGTTCCGTAAACGACTTGTGCCTGACCTTTCTTAATAGGAACAAAAAGACTTACGAAATACGATGGATCATATTCCAAATCTGCATCCTGAATTGTTATATAGTCACCAGTCGCATTTTTAATGCCTGTTATAACTGCTGCCCCTTTACCAAGATTTTTTTTATGTTTAATAAATTTGTAATTGGAAGTTGGAAATTTGTAATTTGAAATTACAGCAGCAGAAGCATCTGTTGATCCGTCATCTACTATGATAATTTCTTTCTCAACATCAGGAATTTTAAGCTTTTGCAGTCTATCAATAACTTGAGTTATTGTTTTTTCCTCATTAAATGCGGGTATGATTATTGATAATTTCATTTATTGTTTTCTTTCAAAACCTGATGATCTGATTTGACAAATGATTTCTTTGCCTTCTGTCTGGATTTGTTAATTCTAACAAAATTTGCACTCGCTAGGAAGAGGCCACCAAAAAAATCCCAGTCTGCGGTTACTAAAGATCTTAAGATGTGATAAGGTAACCAAAAAATGTGTAACAAGATCAAATAGGGGTCTGTTATATTTTTCCAGACAAATATAAATTGATTTCTGTAGGATATTTTCTTGACAAAGTCATCACTGAACATCTCTTTAACTACTCCTTTTTCATGCTCATGTGTAACAATACTGCTTGGTTCAAAAATTACCTTGTATCCTGATTTTTGAGCTTGATAAGACAAGTCAATATCTTCCCAGTAAAATGGATCGTAAAGCGGGTCAAAACCACCAAATTTATCCCAAATGCTTTTCCGAAATGCTCCGCTTCCACCGCTAACCCAAAGTGTATTTTTCTTATCAAGACTACCTGCACTATGTGACAGAAATCCGCGTTTAAAAACTCCAACCCCGCGGCCACGAAGAACTTTTTCTCTATTTTCTATACTCTCATCCAAGCAACCGACAGCAAAAACAGATTCGTCTTCAAAATGCATAAGAAGCGGTTCCAGGAAATCTTTATGCGGATAAACATCAGAGTTAAGTAAAATAAGAATGTCCCCGGATGATATCATGACTCCCCTATTAATATTTTTACTAAATCCTGCTTTATTTTTTTGGTTATTATCTACAGTTAACCCTGTTATATTTTTTTCGTGAATAGAATTGATAAACTTTGAGATGATTACTTTTGATTTATCAGTTGAGGGATCATTGGGAATAATTATTTCAATCTTCCCTTTTCTGTAAAGCTTAACTGCTTCCAGAACATGAGGTAAATTCTTTTTCAATAACTCTTCTCCGTTAAAGTTTGGAATGATAATACTGATATTCATAGCAATGAGTCTTCAAAAATTAATTTATGTTTTCCTCTTGGGATAACAATGCCGCGGAAATTGTAATCAGTTTGATATATCTTTGTTTCCACACAACTCTCACCGTTGACTGCGCAAACTTTGGCATGCCATGTCGGATAATAAGTATCTGTCAGTACCAAAAATGCATCATCTTTATTTTGTACAGAAATATCAACTCTGTTCTCTTTGTATTCTACAATACTTGCAGCGCCTGCTGCATAAGCATTTTTTTTACTTTGCCAATTTTCAACAACTGCTGTATCTTTTAAATTATCTTTTTGATCAAACAGCAATGCAATTGCTTCATTTTTGTTTTTTGCAGAAAGAATTTTGTTTACAAAAAATATACGACTATACGCATTCTTATTTTCATAAATTTTTGTTTGCCCTTCCTCAAATACTTTTTGCAATTTTGACGACTTTATATCTGACAAGCTTAAAACGTATTTTACCCCAATCAAATCAATTAGATGAGTATCAAAATTGTGTGGTGTAATTATTCTATTAAATCCAAACGGGGAACGAATGTCCGGCTTTCCGCGCTCTGACGCAGCAATTAACTCACCCTCTCTTAACAGATATAGTGGGTCATAACCTTCAACTGTTTGCAAACGATACATGATTGAAAAGTTGGGAGGAAGAATTCTGTCATCAGTTGTCATGATACGGAATTGCCCAGGCTGATTCTGAAGAAATGATAAAGATTTTGTTTGCGGAAATAAATATTCACTATTGGTAAACGGTGTAAACTTGCCTGCAAATCTTAGTAGTTCAACGCATGTAATTATTAATAGCAAAATTAGACTAATCGTCTGCAATTTTTTATTATTCACAAAAGTATAAATAAATAGAATTATAGAGATGGTTATAAATAATAAGGTTGGGGTGTATAGATTACGCTTGGCAACGTTTATATTTTCAAGACTTATACCAAATGACGAACCAAATTTGAAAAAAGCGAAAACCCACAAACAAATTAATATTATAAAAACAAATATTAACGGATATATAATCTTTCTTTTTTCCCGATCATTTATCAATAAATCCGTACCAAATGCTGACAAAACAGCAAGTGAGAAATCACTCAAAAATAATAGCCGGGTCGGCTGTGCTGTTGACAAAAATGGAATTTGAAGCTGAAATGGGACGAGTGCAAAAAAAGTTGGTAATGAAAATATTAGAGATAAAAAAAAGATAGATCCAAAAAAGAGAACCAGTTTGTCTCTTCTCTGAAATAGTGCAAAAAATGCCATAATCAATGGGAGTATTCCTATATATCCGATAAACTCTGCATAGTTCCAAACTCCCCAATAATTAAGTGTTGCCGGGTTTCCAAAAAAATCGGGCGCAATAAATTGAATAAGGTTCTGCCATGGAATAAACCATCCAACCTGCATCCAATTTTGATCAATACCTCTTGCGCTAAGACTAATAAATTTGATAATTGGTAACCATTGAATCGCAGTCAGAAGAACGATAAAAAAAGAAAGAAACACAAAGATGAAGAATATTTTTTTTGATGCCCCGTTTTGAAGAAATCTAAAAATGAAATAAAATACTGAAAGCAGACTTAAATAGAAAAAAGTCTGCAAATGACCCGCAAGTAACGATGATGATAATGAGAATATAAAAATTAATGACCAATAAATAACTTTATTGTTTAAAATTCTAGAATCTGTTAAATGACTGACTAATTTATCAATCGATAGAAGTACTAGTGGCAACCATAAAGCTGTGTGAATAATTGTACCCCATTCAAGCCACGCAACAGAGAATCCACAAAACGCAAAACTAATAGCTCCCAGTAAGCATGAATACGTGTTGAGTTTAAGATTATTTAAATAAAAATAGAGGAAAAACCCAGCTAAAATAGGCTGAAGTAAAATTAAAATACTCCATCCATATTCAAAAGGCAGGACAAATAATAAAATGTTTAACGGATAAAAAGGAGATGACTGGTGATTAGCCAAAAGCGGTGTACCCTCAAGATTATATGGATTCCATAATGGTAATTCAAATCGCTTCTCCAAATCAGTTGCCAGATTTTTCCACGGATATTGTTGACGAACCGGATCGGTGATTAAAAAATTTTTGAACGGAATTCCATTTGGATAATCTTTCGCATGCAAATCTCTAAAAGGATGATACAACCCTATTATCGTGTCAGATGGAATTGGAAGTTTATTACTACTAATAAAAAGCCAAGAAAAAACAAATACTGTAGCAAATAAAAAAATTGCCGGTAAAAACTTTCTCATTTTAATAAACTCTCGATTGCCTCATAAAATCTTTCTTTACTAAAATCTTTCGATCGAACCTTCGCTGAATCAGATATTTTTTCCCAAAGCTCATTATTTTTAATCAATTTTTTTGTCAGTTCTGAAAGTTCATCCAGCGAATTCCAAAGAAATCCATTTTTACCATTTTTCACAATCTCTTTCTGCCCTCCTGCATTATAAACAACCGGCACACATCCGGCACCCATTGCCTCAACAGTAGAAATTCCAAAATGCTCAGCGTACTCAGGATGTTTTTCCAAATCCTCACCCACACCCGATGCATGCCAGTAAATTTTTGCTTTATTGTATAATTCCCAAAGTTCCTTGTTGTTTTTATTGACCAAAAATTCAACTGGATAACCTTTGCTTGTTTCCAGCATGTTTAAAAATCTGGTGTCAATTTGGTTATTTGTACTTGTCGCTACAATAAACTTCCAATTTTTCAATCCTCCATCTACCATTTTTTTAAATTCATCTACCATAACTTGCTGCTTCTTGAAATCATCATTTTTAATATTTATCGCCCTAAATCTACCAACAGTTGTAATTATATTTTCTTTTTTTGATTTCATATCCAAGATTTGAACTGGAGGATAAATTACCCTGCTCTTCTTACCATATATCTTGTCATTAAAAGATTTAGTAAATAGTGAGTTATAAAAAATTTGAGTCACTCTTGAGAGTTTTAGCTTATCCTTTACAGTTAATTTCCTAATTTGTGTTAATGGTTGCTGAATATGAAGAAAAAGTTTTTTCGAAGAAACAAGAGGGATACTACCGTCAATTAATACAATAATTATATCGTATTTTCGCGTCTCAACTAATCTCTGCTTCAACTTAGTATTTTGAGAGAAAATATTTTTTTCCAATCCTACCTTCTTAAAATCTAACGAAAATCGCAGTGATAGTTTGACCAGATCATCTTTATTATCCCAAAAAACAGTTACCTCATTGTTCTTGGCCAGATATTCGGCAATAGTCATCATGTACTTTTCTCCACCCCCAAGATCGTCAAGATAAGGATCGTAAATTCCTATGCGCATATTTCAATTCTATCAATTTTAGTGCTTC
>DATIJN010000029.1:0-1811 GCA_035478615.1 Saccharimonadales bacterium (SeqCode) | reverse complement strand
AGCAAACTTAGATTGGTTCTACCTAGCTAATACAATTACTAATTCTACATTTGTCATCCCAGCGAAGGCTGGGATCCAGGCTTAGGATCTAAAAATCTGGATTCCCGCCTACGCGGGAATGACAGCTTTAAGTAGTAAATTTTTATTTGGGGATTAATCAATTCTGACATCAACTCTTGATTTACCCCCACAATTTATGACAAATTGAATAATAAAGCCGATTGATTTCGGCTGTAATGTTACAAATATTAAAAAAGGGGATCTTATGAAACAGATTAAAAGTATAAATTTGAGTGTAATTCTTGGACTGATGATGGTTCAAGGGGTTTCTGCATTGTCATCACAAAAACCTATGTATGCATTAAATCCAGAGGCTGTAGTTAAACAAATGTCTGATAATCGATTTAATCAGCAAGCATCTAACCAAATACTTAATTCATTTATGAGTCAAATGCAACAGTTAACGCCAGCGCAAAGAGCACCATATGCACAATCATTTGAAAGAGCATATAGTTCATATTTTCCAGGATTCATTGCACATTACGATGCTGCAACTAATCAGCTTAGCTATGAACATTTATCTTCAGGAGTAGTAGCTAGAAGTTATGGAACACCTGCACAAAGAAATGAACAGTTACTAAAGCAAAAGCAAGAAGAATTACTACTAGAAAAAAAGAATGAGGCATACCAAGAGGCTAGAAGAGCTCAACTAAATCAACAAAAATTTGAAAAATCTATGCAAAAATATCTACCAACTTATAAAAAAGCGCTAGATGCAGGTATTAAAGCTATGAGTACTTCAATGGTTGATGATGCATATTCTAAGGCTATAGATAATGCAAAGATGACTACCTTTGAGACTCCAGATGCTTATAACAACACCATTGCATTATACACCCAATTTCGTGATAATGCTTATAAAGTAATAGCCGCTGCACAACAAGCTGCAAAAAAAATACAAGCTACAACTGCTGCACAACAATGGGCTGCAGATCAAGAAGGAGCTGGCTTTTAATAAAACTGTTAACAAAATAAAAAATCCCTGAACTTTAAAGTGTTCAGGGATTTTTTATTTTGTAAAAATTTAAATATTAATCATTAATATCGATAAACATTTACCTCTTTTTTGCAAGTGTACTAACTTTTTTAATTCTTTTTTCATAAGCTAAGATTACTTTTTTTAGTGTATCTATATTTGGATTGTATGGATCGCAAGAATCTGTTGCCCATGATTTATCATACGGCAGATTATATTTTTTATAAAAGCTATGAACAGCTTTTAAATAGACAGGTTCAGCATCTTTATCTTGTAGTAAAAAACTATGTTTTCCTTTTTCAATTGACACTAAATGGACATTGCCAAAACCTTGAGTTTTAAATTCTTTATAGAGCATTAATGAATGTTCATAAGGAACAGAGCTATCATCTTTACTGTGAACGAGCAAAATAGGAAGATCTTTATTTTTTATATCTTTGATTGCTTGAATAGGTGTAATGCTATTTTTTGGATATGCCGGAAATAGCGTTGTAAAAATCGAAAGGCTGTTTGATGGATCTATTCCGAGTTGTACCAGTTTTGGGGCAATAGCATCATGCATACTTGCAGGACAAGAATCAAGAACTAAAGCGCTTACATTTTTAGGATTATATTTAGCTAAGTAATTTATAATGGCAGCTGAACCACGTGAACATCCGTATAAAATAACTGATTCTTGAGCAGGTATTTTAGCCATTGTTTTGCAAATAGCTGTAATATCGGCTCTTTGGCCCATATACATAGCATTTCTATTGACGGTCTTGCCAAAAAGTTT
>DATIJN010000028.1:0-5609 GCA_035478615.1 Saccharimonadales bacterium (SeqCode) | reverse complement strand
TCTAATTAATCTTTATATCAAAATCCGCAACAAATAAATTATTATCCGGATTAAATTCAGCAAATGCTTTATAAATACCTGGCTTAAACGGTCCATAAATTCCAATCGGTAAAAAATCAACAGTAGGACCGCTACTTGCATTAGGCGGAGGAACAATCAAGCTATTCGGATGGACATGAACATACTCGTAGGTCTTCTCATTGATCATTGTCAAATGGCCAAATGCACCAAGATATGGCTTGAGATTTGTAACCGGCTTTCCTGTTTTTGAGTCCCTAATACTAAAGCTTATTTTTTGTAAACCCTGTGACATATCTGCTGCATTCAATGCGTCTTTTGAGTTAAGTGAGACTTTGTACTTCCCAAACGTTTTTGTTGTATTATAATTTTCATTTCTAAAAATATCTGAGCTTTTCTGTGGCTGCCCGACTGTAAGATTAAATCCGACCTGCTGCTCTATTCCCCCAAGCGGCTGAAATGAAATGTACAGATGGTAGATATCATCTTTTGGAAACTGGGTTGTGATGAAAAATTCCCCATTTTGAAAATCCGGATGGATATGGGAAAAGTAAGTTAGATCGTTGTTAACGATCACAAAATGCATAAGTTTGGTGTATAAAATCTGGTACGAGCTAATAGAATTTCCTGAGCTTGCATCATAAACTTTAAAATGAATTGTGGTGTCCTGATTTGATTGTAGGATTTGAGGATCTGTACTCATACTTACCGTAAATCGTCTGGTCCTATCACCGTTTAAACCGGGAATTTTGCTTTGATTTTGAGAGCTTAATGATTCCTTAGCAGCTTGCTGGGCGAGCTGTCGATGCGCTGCATGAATATCAAAGGACACGCCCCCATTGGTTGTTGAAAAAACCGGACTTATAACTGTAAAAAATACAACTGACAGTGTAATTGATAGTAATAAAAAACTCAGTCCAAATGTTGGCATCTTTATGTACTTTGCAAAAATTTTATCTATATTTGGCCCCTGCAAAAGCAGAAGAAAAGAGATTGCGATATACAAAATTAAAGGTATATTTCCTGATAAGTTATTAAAATCTGACCCCAGCATTAGTGCGTGAATCAGAACAAGAATACCTACGATATATAAAAACTTGGGTAAAAATTTCCATTGCAGTAGTTTTACCTTGGGAAGTAAAAAATTAAAAGAGCTTACAGTTAAAATAAAAAGAATTATAAGGGCGCTAAAACTGAGAGTAATTGCAGTTATAAATTTCTGGCTTAGAAAACCCAGTCCTGCAAATCCTCCAAGTTCACCAAAAAAAGCAAAACTGGCATGAATAAATGCAAAATAAAAAGTCATAATTATAAAATCATTTTTTGATTTTCGCACCTTGTCTTTTAATGGAAAATCAGTGAATGTTTGATAGAATGGGTTAATAAGAAGTGTTATATATAGATAAATTAAGGCAGTCAATGCAAATATTTGTGTCAATTTCGAGATCTGAATTATGGCAGAACCGGAATTTTGCGAGGCAAGTAGATATTCAGCAAAAGATAGTATTAAGCTTGTAGTCAAAATGATAAAGCTTTTATTTTTCAAAACTCTTAACACGTTTCTATTATAACCCATAAAATTAAATGCTCCAATATTAATTTAAAAGATCAAAACTGAAATTAAGCTTAGAGACAATTTTAAGCGTGGTCATAACACTTGCATCTTTACTGCTACATTATATAATCAAAGCAGCAAATATATAATGAAAAACTATAAATTTATTCGTTTTATCGAATTCGGAGATCTTTTTGAGCTTTTTTTCTTTTCTGCAATTTTGACACTTATCGCGATCCGAATTTATCTTCAACTTACAGGTTTTCCGCAAATCGGTTCAGGCATTTTTCATATTGCCCATCTGCTTTTTGGCGGATTTTTCATGCTCTTTTCAATTTTGGGCTTACTCACTTTTCTAAATAACGATCTGAAGCCGTATTGGGCTATTTTGGGCGGAATTGGATTTGGGACATTCATTGACGAGATTGGTAAATTCCTAACCCGTGACAATGACTACTTTTTCCAACCAACATTCGCAATAATCTATGTAATTTTCATTCTTTTATATTTACTTTATAAAAGCATTGAGCGCATTCAAATATTTACACCTGAAGAATATCTCATAAATAGCATTAACTTACTTGAGGATTTGGAAATCAGAAATCTAGACAAAGAAGAAAAAGAGGACGCACTGGAGTATCTGGCAAAAAGCAATAAAAAAAATAATATTGTTGTATTTCTAAAAAAAGTTTTCTCCGGAAACATCGATCTTCCCGATCAAAGTCCAAGCAGCTACGAAAGTTTAAAGCGAAAAATAAGACGATTATATCGCTTTTTTCTTCATAAATCATGGTCGGAGTATGTAATCGCAGCATTTTTTATCGCAAGATCGTTATTGTATATATCGACTGGTGTTTCATTAATTTACTCAATTAATAATCATATGGCTGCTGGCACAGTCTCATCCCTACTTAATTCTCATGGACTCCCTGAATTGATCAAAACATTTGCACTTATATCTCAGGCGATTCTAACTATAATTGGAGCAATTATAATTACCAGATCGCGAAAACGTGCATATAAATTTTTCCGAGCTGGTGTTCTTGTATCAATATTTATTCTTCAGGTATTTAATTTTTACAGCAATCCATTATATGCATTATTTTCAACAGCAGGCGATCTTTTACTTCTTGGGGCGCTCTCTTATGTAATTCGAGTAGAAAAATAAATAATTTATTCTCAAATTCTTAAGTATATGAGAATAGAATTTTTATCAATCAAAAACAACTGTTTTATTTCCGTATATCAATACTCTATCTTCGATATGTGACTTAACGGCACGTGACAAAACAATTTTTTCAATATCTTTCCCTTTTTGAATCAAATTTTCAATACTGTCGCGATGAGAAATCCTAAGTGTATCCTGATCAATTATCGGACCTTGATCCAATTCTGCTGTAACATAATGTGCAGTTGCACCGATAATCTTAACTCCGCGTTCATATGCCTGATGGTAAGGTCTTGCTCCGACAAATGACGGTAGAAATGAATGATGGATATTGATGATCGGATTTCCGAATTTTTGGATAAATTCAGGCGAGAAAATTTTCATATATCTGGCAAGTATGATTAGATCTATATTGCTTTTACCAAGAACTGAAAGTATTTTTTGCTCGTCTTTCTCTCTATTATCTGTGCTTGGAATTTCATAAAATGGAATATTATAAAATTCTGATAGTTCTTTGGCGTTTGGGTAATTACTTATAGTCATTTTTATATTAAAGTTAATCTCATTATTTTTATATCTGTATAGCAGATCGGCCAGACAATGATCTTCTTTTGAAAGAAATAAGGCGACATTTAATTTGTCGCTTGAATACCTGATCTTCCAATCCATCTGGAATTTTTTGGCAGTTTGCGTAAATAATTTTTTAAACTCTTCTCTATTTATTGAAAAGTCCATAAGATCCCATTCCGTACGCAAAAAAAATAATTTGTTTTCGTTATCCTGATGCTCATCTGCATGAAGAATGTTTGCATTATGTTCATATAAAAAATTTGCAACACTTGCGACAATTCCTTTTTTGTCAGGACAGCTAATAAGAAGAGTTGCTGTATTATTCATGCATATATTATAGCAAATGTATCTAGATTAGAATTATTAATTGGAAAAAGTTATAATAAGTCGTACAAAAAATGAAAAAATCAATTTCCCAACAGATTTTAAGACTGATTAACGAACTCTACAATGCGATTAGTCATCCCTATGCCTTGGTTATTACAGTTTTAATTATTATAGTATGGTTTATTGTCGGTGTTCCAATGAATTATAATGACTTATGGTATAAATCTCTTCACACATTTGAACTGCTAGTTACTTTGGTTTTGGTTTTCATAATCGAGGTGACTCAGAAAGCAGAGATGCGGGCTCTCCAAGAAAAACTTGATGAGATCATCAAAAAGCATCCCAAGACTAGCAATAGAAAAGTAGGTATTGAAAAAAAGTATAAAGGCAAAAGATAAAATTAAAAAATAAGTTGAATTAAGATATATTATCTGATATAAATCATTCTATGCACGAAATATTTAGGGGATTTCGCAATTTTATCTTAAGAGGAAATGTAATTGACCTAGCAGTTGCGGTTATTATCGGTGCTGCTTTCAAGGATGTTGTAACAGCAATTGTAAGTGATCTTATAACTCCACTCCTTGCTGCGCTTGGCGGAAAACCCGATTTTTCAAGATACTATTTTGCAATTAACGATAGTAAATTTCTGTATGGAGACTTTATAAATAAGCTTATTTCATTTTTAATAATCTCAGCGATTATTTATTTCTTTGTGATAGTTCCAATGAACAAAATTATCGAGAGAACAAAAAAAGGCGAAAAAGCAGGCCCATCAGAAAAAGCATGCCCAGAGTGCTTAAGTCTTATTCCAATAACAGCAAAGCGCTGCAAATTCTGCACCTCAAAATTAACAAACTCTAAGTAATTCGAGACAGAAAATCCTAAGAAGCAACCGGAGAATTTTGAACGACTTTGATATTAAACATCGGCGTCTTAACTATGCCAAATGCTCTAAGCCAGAGAGGTAGATACATCTCCGGACCTCGAGCCGTTGCTATACCGCCCAGATCAATTATGTCGCTCCATCCGTATGATCTCAAAATCTCTTTGACTTTCTTCTTTGCATTCTCGTCATTTCCGCTTAAAAATATACTGTGATCCCCTTCTGCAAGTGCTTTTGGATTTACCTGGACTGGAGCAGACATTGTATTTAACGTTTTAATAACTTTTGTATCAGGCAGAGCTTTTTGGATTTGCTCACCAAGAGAATCAGTATTGCTTACAGACAACGTTGGAGGAAAACCTTTAGAAAAATCAAGTGGATTTGAGATATCAATCAATATTTTACCAATCAGATTATCCTTAATGGAGGTCAAAACTTCGACCGATGCATTGCCGTTTAACGCATTAAAAATTATCTCTGCATCAGATGTAGAATCTACAAAGGTAGCAAGTTTTACACCTGAATGATCTCTGTGCCAAACAACAAATGATGGATTTCCCATCTGATCAGGCTTGTCGTTTGTCAATGTTTTTCCAACATTTTGTGTTCCGACTGTGACCTCGTGCCCAAGAAAAGTTAGTTTTTCAGCATGAGCGCGACCTACCATCCCTGTTCCCAAAACTGCAATTTTCATCAACATAAAGTTAGCACACAACTAAAAAATTTACAAGTGCAAAAGATTAGCAAAACTAAACATAATGTGTTATTGTTTAAATAATGGGACAAGCTGTATTTTTTGAAATTGAAGATTGGGAGAAAGAACATATTCAAAATTCAGAATCAAAGCTAAATTCAATCTTCACCAAAAATAAAGCCCACGAAGAAACAGATCCATCACTTTTTCATTCGGAAATAATCTCTACATTTATCTATTCTGAGCTAAATTCTCAAACTCTTACTAAATTTCCAAATCTCAAACTCATCGCAACGCGCTCAACTGGCTATGATCATATAGATCTTAATTATTGTCAACAAAAGGGAATTACAGTTGTAAACGTTCCGACATATGGAGCCCATGCTGTTGC
>DATIJN010000027.1:0-5011 GCA_035478615.1 Saccharimonadales bacterium (SeqCode) | reverse complement strand
GTTTTTAAGGCATAGTCAAAAGCTGCTTGTTCTCCAGAGCTATTCTTAATTTTTTTATACTCATTAATAACTGGGTCTAAAAGTTGCAGAGGCGTTATTTTATTTTTAGGATTTTTGGCACTGTAATCTTTTGCTAATTCAATCAGTTTCTCTCCCATTTCAGGATTATTTTCTCGAATTGCCGTTTCAAGAGGAGTTTCTTCATGGGCTTTGTCTGAAGTAAGTAAGCGCATTGGATTTTTTTCAAGCCAATCAAAATAAGGTTTATCTGTGCGAGCTTGTGGTTTTGGTGCTGCTTTATTTTCTTTAATAAAAGAGTCACTTAAAACATTGGCAACGTGAGGACTAACTGTTTGTAAATCTTTTGCAAAAGCATCGCGGGCTTGATCATAAGATTTTCCAGGATATAACTCTGCAAGTGATGCGGGCTTACTATAACGTTCTTTTAAGTGTGCAACAAATTCTTCAGTTGTCACATTTGAATCTCGAGATTGCTCCCATAATTGTTTTGCTTTTTCTAGGTCTTTACTTTTTACCGCTTCTTCAAAAGGGCTTCGTCCTGTTTTGCTATCTCGTTCATGTGGAGCAAGATCAAGATGAACTCCTGTTGATTGAGTTCTCACGGGTTCTGCAGCAACAGTTGTTCTTTTGGTTCCACGTTCTTCCAATGGACGTTGAGCTCGTTCTTGTTCATTAAAGCGTCGATTAAGTTCTGCTTCTCGAGTGCTTTTAAGCAAAGCTTCTTCCTCTAAAGCTTTTTGAGCTCTTCTTTCAGCTCGTGCTTGAGCTTTTTGATGTTCTGTGTCAAATGATTCAACCTCTGGAATTCCCATCATCATATGGCTGGTAAAGCAAAAACTTAGGATCATACTTTTTTTCATATACTAGTTCCTTTTGATCAGTTAAAAAATAATTAAAAATATTTTATAGGCACTGTAACAAAGGTAATTTTAATGGGTCAAGAGTATTTTGATGGATGCCAATTTCATAAGTATGGGGCAAGCGGTTTTTTTTAAAATGTAATACTGTATAGTGTTATCTGAGGTGTAGAAATATTTAAACCTACCAAGGGATTAACATGAAAAAATATTACTTACTTTTTTTAACTTCTTTTTTATCACTAAGCGCATGGGGAAATGAAGTCCCGCAGTCTAAGGCAAATATTATTGAGCCAGATCTTGTGTCTGTTTATGCAAAAATTTTTAATGAAACAGTTAAAAGAACAGAATTATTTTTAGAAACAATAGATCAGTCAAAGCAATATTTTGAGCAAGAATTGTTCCAAGAATCATTGCCATGGTATAGAAAGACTCCAAATTATTGGGTTCATAAAAATTCGTATATCGCATTCCTGCATAAACGCATTGCTCTTTTGCAAGAAATAGAAGATCAAGTTGCGCAGTTGCTGGGTATTGCACTTTCCGGGCAATATGAATTTTCCAAACTTACAAAACAGCAGGTTGAGATAAAGGTTTGTTTAAAGAAAAATATTATGCCGCTGTATACTTATTTTCATGTTGATTGTAGTGATTTTAGTCATCAACAATTGTTTCAAGATGCGCAATTATTTTCTAGCCGGATACAAAGTGAAATAGAAAAAATTGAAAAAGTTTTTGCTCCAGTGCAAAAACCACATCATATTGTGCAACATAAAATTAAATATACATCTGCTGTCATTGCTCTTGCCGCAATGGTGATAGTTTATGAAACATATAAAGATCAAATTCCTGTATGGAAAGCAAAAGGAAAGGAAGCATTTGATAATTTTGCTCAAACTTGTTGCACAAGTCCTATGCAAGGGTTAAAAGAAATCTTGATAGAAAATAAAAATATACAAATTAAACCATTGGATCCAGCTGAATTTAAAAAATGTGAAAATGATATTACTCACAATAGATTTGCACAATGGTTAGGTATCAGTAAAGATATTGATACTGTTCCAGAAACGCTTAATACCGCACTAGGCAATGGATGTAATTTTATTAATCAATTTGTACCTGTAGCAGAGTCGATACTGACCAGTCAACAAATTAATTTTTATTTAGCAGCAATTGCTCCTGCGCTTATTTTAACGTATGGGGGCTATCGTAGTAGTAATCAGTTGTATGATTGCTATGTTCGCAATGATTGGCGGTATAAGCCTATGAAGAACGTGGTTCGTCGGATTCATAGAGTTTTAATTAATGTAGAAAACGGCTGTCAAAATTCGTTTGTTAATAATGGTAAGTTGCATGTTTTAATATTGAAATTAAAATCGTACATGTATTGCTTATCTAATGAAGAATTAAAATTGTTTCAAGAAGATATTGCAGCATTGCTTTCATTTGATTTGACGTACGCTCAAAAGCAAGGAGTCGTTGAAAGTATGTATAAAACATATGGATTCTTGAAATAGATTACGCAATGAGTTTCATCAGTTTATTTTCTAGTGTAATCATTTTTTTATAGTCGGCATCTTTTATGTGATCGTAGCCGAGCAAATGGCAAATGGCATGAACGAGCATGCGATCCATGCGTGCGTTAAAATCGCCTTTAAGATTTTTTTTATTCTTAAAAACATATGATACGGAAATGACAATATCGCCTAAATTTTTGTCTTCATCAGCAGTAACTTTTATTTTTTTTCCTGCTTGTACCTTATGATAAGGAAATGATAGCACATCAGTTGGTTTATCTTGATTTCGATACTGCCGATTATATTGTTGAATAGTTTTATCTGTTGTCAGCAAGATTCCTATGTCAAAATCATTATAACCAAGATAATCCAAAATTTTTTGAGCTTTTTCTTGATAATTTTTAGTCGAAAAGTCGATTGTTCTTTGGCGATTTTTAATAATGATCATATAATTTTTTTTATAAATAAAGCATACGTCCAAGTGTAAAATGGTTCTCAAGCTGTGTCAAATAAAAACCGCCCAATGTATATCGGGCGGTTGATGATTCTACTTTTTGTAAAAATAATTAATTATTCCGCGCTGGAAGAAATTTGCAATGAACCATGTATCGATGATTTATTAATAAATTCAAATATCGCAGATAATTGTTGTACAAAATCCTCAGGGCTTAATTTACCAGTAGCAGCTTGTGCAGATAGTTTTTCTAACATTTCTTTTGCTATGATCCATGTTTCTTGTTCATGTGCATCAGTAGCTAAAATTGAAAGAGAAATTGTAATTGCTGGGGTAACTTGGACATCATTTTCTGATAAAACAACTTCTGCTGAAGCAGTTTCTGTTGCTGAATCTTGCGCAGCAGACGTATCATTATGGGTAACATTTCCAGTTGCTGGTTCTGAAGAACTACTTTCTTCATTGAAAGCTTCATCTGCAACTTCTTGCATGATGTCTGCCAAATTTTCGTCACTTGTTGATATTAAACTAACTAAATTAAGATTTTGAGAAAGTGCTTCTTGCATTTCTTTTATAAATGTTAAAATATTTTCATAAAAATTATTGCCAGAACCTCTCGTAGTTTTTTGTATATGCGTCATGAGTGAATTGTTTGCGTTATTCCAATCGGTCAAATCATGATGATTTTGCGGAATAACAGTATACTCCCATGTAAATATTTGTGCAGAAAATGGTATTTGTTCAGTTGCATGCAGGCTTGATATGAAAGTAAAAAGTACCGTAAATAATAAACTATTTTTTGTCATATAATTCCTTTTTATGATAGGTATATTTTTTATTTAAATTAGAAAGTTTTTATGCTTTTTATTTGTCCCTTTCGGGGTAAGCGGTTTTGGTAAGAAGATTTTTTATTTCAATATGCAAAGAATATGCCAAAGCATTGAGTTAGTCAATGCTTTGGCATATAAAAGATTTTTAATAAGAGAAGTATTTCGTTATTCTTGTTCAGCTGTGACACTTGCTCGCCAAGTGTCTCCTTCTTGCATTAAACCTGGCTCATGTTTTTGTGCTGAAAAGATTATTTTGGTTGCTTTACAAACACCTTTTAATATATTTTCCTGCTGTTTAAGGACTTTGATATCATCTTGCGTTGCATTGCTGATAATTAAAGATGTCAATTCTGTTTTGAGTGATAATTGCTGTGATGTTTTTAATTTTCTCACTTGTGCAATCACATGTAAAATCAACTGCATGTTTTCTTGATTATCATGATGAATACTTAACGCTTCTGGCAATTGTGTTAAATGAATTGAAGATACCCCAAATGTTTGTAAAAAAATATGTTGATACAAATATTCTGTAATGTGAGGCAAATAGGGGGCGTAGAGTTGCAAAAACATAAAACCTGTTTGTTGCAGTGTATAGCGTGTGGCTTGAATTTCTTCTGGCGAGTAGTTTGCTGGACTGAAAAATTGATCTTTTATGATTTCAATATAATTATCGCAAAAATCATTCCAGAAAACTTTTTCAACAGATGCAAGTGCTAAGCTGAATTCATGTTTTTGCAAATATGCATGGTATGAACTCAAAGCAACTTGCATTTGATCGATCATCCATTGATTGATAATGCCAATATTTTCAGATCTCCAGCCGTCGCCTTTGGCTATGGCGGACACGGGTATTTTTGGAACATCTTGGTTTTCTATATTCATATGCACAAACTTTAAGGCATTCCAAAGCTTGGTTAATAATTTTTGTCCGATCTGAATTTGTTCAGGAGAAAAGGCAATATCTTGGCCAAGCGTTCCACATGCAGTCCAAAAACGAACGGCATCAGGAGCGTACTGTGTTAATAATTTTTCTGGATCAGTTGGTGCGTTATCTTTTGATTTTGATATTTTTTCTTTATTTTCACTCAGTACATATCCAGAGATTACAATATCATTCCATGGAATTTCTTTTTGATGCATCCATGATTTTACAATGGTATAAAATGCCCATGTACGAATGATATCATGAGCTTGTGGTCGCATACTCATAGGAATGAAATCAGTGTCTGCAAATGGAGATGCGTCGTTATTTCGATACAATTGTTTACAGATGTAAGGAGTCAATGATGAAGTATTCCAGGTATCCATAACATCTTTTTCAGGTCGAATATT
>DATIJN010000026.1:0-3779 GCA_035478615.1 Saccharimonadales bacterium (SeqCode) | reverse complement strand
ATATATGATAATTTTTAGCTTAAAGGAATTTTACATGACAGAAGTATTATTTTTTATAACGGGTATCGGAGCAATTGTTTCCGGTATTTTTCTTTTATTTTATGCTCAAAGAAAAATATTTCAGGCGCAAACGTTGCTTGCCCAATCAAAGGAGCGTCTTGAATCAGCTCGTGCTGCCATTGAACATGAAAAAAGAGATTCATATTTAAAAATTAAAGATGAATTGTATAAAAAAAGAAAAGAATTTGATCTTGAGTTGAAACGTGAACGTATTGATCTGGATCAAAAACTTCAGCAAATTAATTCAAAGTATGAAGCTTTGGGTAAGAAAGAACAACGCCTTGATGATATTCGTTATGAACTGCAACAAAAAGAGCGTGATGTTTTAAAGATGAATGATATCGTTCGTGCCAATGAAGCAAAACTAAAAACATTGTACGATGATTTAATTGCCAAGTTGGAACAATTAAGCGGAATGAGTCGCGAAAAAGCAAAAGAAACATTGCTTAAAACTCTGGAAGCTGAAGTGGTGCATGGAGCTGAAAAATGGATTCAAAAAATTGAACAAGATGCACAAGACATTGCAAAACAAAAAGCAGCAGAAATTACAGTAACTGCGATGCAACGTTATACGGCGGACAGTATTCCAGCACTTACTTCTGGAAGTGTTTTGCTTCCGAGTGATGATATGAAAGGACGTATCATTGGTAAAGAAGGTAGAAATATTAAATCACTGGAAATGGCTACTGGAATGGAATTTGTCATTGATGATAGTTCAGAAATGATTACGATTTCAGGATTTAATCCAATTCGTCGCGAAATTGCAAAACGTAGTTTAGAAAAATTAGTTCAAGATGGCAGAATCAATCCAACAAGAATTGAGGAAACTGTTGCAAAATGTGAACAGGAACTTGATGAGCTTATCCAGGAATATGGTAAAAAAACGGTACTTGAATTTAATCTGCAAGGAGTTCATCCTGAGATTGTCACACTTTTGGGGAAACTTTATTTTAGAACAAGTTACTCACAAAACGTTTTACAACATAGCAAAGAAGTTGGATTGTTTGCTCGTATGATAGCTGAGGAACTGGGGCTTGATGGTGCTATAGCATTTAGAGCTGGGCTGTTGCATGATATTGGAAAAGCAGTAACTGCAGAAGTTGAAGGCGCACATGCATTAATTGGTGCTGATATTGCAAAACGATGCGGTGAAGGTGAAGAAGTGGTCAATGCTATTGCAGCTCACCATGAAGAAGTTCCTTTTGCAAGTATTTATGCTCCTATTATCGTTATTGCTGATACTATTTCAGCAGCTCGTCCAGGTGCTCGACGAGAAACATTTGCGGCATATATTAAAAAATTAGAAAAACTAGAAGAAATAGCATATTCTTTTGATGGTGTTAAAAAAGCTTACGCTCTTCAAGCGGGCAGAGAAATTAGAATTATTATTGAAGAAGACACTTTAAGTGATGATGATGCAAAAACTCTTGCAAGAGAAGTGGCAAAAGTGATTGAACTGGAAATGAATTTTCCTGGTCAAATTAAGGTGAATGTAATTCGTGAAAAACGTGCTATTGAATACGCAAGGTAAAAGGTATATGAAATCGACCATACGAGTTTTAATTATTGGGGACATTGTGGGCGTCGTAGGTCGCATGATGCTTCAAAAACATTTAAGTTCACTCAAAGAAAAATATTCTATTGATGCAACCATTGTAAATGGTGAAAATAGTAATAATAACGGGCGAGGAATTACATCACGAATAGCAAATTCATTAAAACACATGGGTGTTGATGTGATAACCACGGGTAATCATATTTGGGATCAAAGTGATATTTTTGAATATATGCGCAGTAATAACAATGTTATTAGACCAGCTAATTTTCCATCGGAGTGTCCTGGCACTGGTGTTACAACATTTAAATGCCAAGGTGTAGAAATTGCCGTTGTAAATATACAAGGGCGAGTTTTTATGAAAGAAGATTTGGATTGTCCTTTTAAAGCGATTGATACGATTCTTTCTTATTTAAAACATAAAACAAATATTATTATTGTTGATATGCATGCTGAAGCAACAGCTGAAAAAATATGTTTTGGTTATTACCTTGATGGTCGAGTAAGTTGTGTTGTAGGAACTCATACGCATGTACCTACAGCTGATGAGCGCGTGCTGCCAAAAGGTACAGCATACATTACTGATTTGGGTATGGGTGGTTCATTAAATTCATCTATTGGTATGAAAGCAGAACCAATGATTGAACGTTTTAAAACACAAATGCCGAGTCGTTTTATTGTAGAAACAGAACCACCAGTAGTTTTAAATGGTGTTTGGGTTGAAATTGATACTGCAACGGGAAAAGCTGTACAAATTCAACGAATTAGGATTATTGATGAAGATTTACGAGCAGATGAATCATAATTAATGTTGTAGGGACGTTATGTTACAGATAATTTTTCTTTATTCATTGTATGCAGTTGTCTTTATTTTTGGTAAACAAGCCTTACTTTACTGCCAGCCCATTTTTTTAACCGGTGTTCGTATGATTACTGCCGGTCTTTGTACGTATGTACTTTATAGAGTGTGGTTTAAATCGGTTAAGTGGTCTTCTATAAACTTAAAAGATTGGTGGTATATATTTTTACTTGCCGTTTTTAATGTTTATTTAACCAATGCTAACGAAGCATGGAGCTTGCAATATTTGTCATCTGGCAAAGTGGCATTTATGTATAATTTAAGTCCATTTTTTGCACTCTTTTTTTCTCATTATATGTTTGGTGATTCAATCACATGGAAAAAAATACTAGGCATGATTATTTCATGTTGTGCCATTACACCACTTTTAATTTCTGATACAACAGGTGATGTAGTTGATACAACTATGCGCATAGGATTTTTTTCAGTTGCTGAAATAGTTATGATTGTTGCTGCTGCAGCAACGGCATATGGTTGGGTGATTATGAAATATTTAATGGACCGACCATCTGGAAGCTTTAATTCATATTTCTTGAATGGTATTAGTTTGACGATTGGTGGTTTGTTTTGTTTAATGCAAGCATATTTCTTTGAAGTTAGACCATTTATAAGTCCAGGTCATAGCAGTGACTTTGTGTGGTTCATGCTTATTATGATGCTTTTACAAAATATTGTGGCGTATAATTTTAATGCTTATTTACTTACGATATATAGTGCTACACTTGTGATTCTGTTTTCATTTGTGATGCCTATTGTTACAGCTCTTTTGGGATGGATTTTCCTTAAAGAAACGCTTACTGTTCAATTTTTCTTGTGCACTATTGGTGTAGCATTAGGATTATTTGTATTCTATCAAGAAGAATTGTATGAAGATGAACATACTGAAGATAGAGAAAGTAGATCCTGATTTTATAATAATTCCGATGAGATAAATAATATTTTATGCAAGAAAATTAATAAATATTCCTCTTCTCGTCGTCCTCGACATCGATCGAGGATCCAGGTTATAGTAACTGTGCTTAAGGCCATATTATGAAACGATATTTTGTCTATATTCTTTGCTCTCAAAAAAATGGAACATTATACATTGGTGTTACAAGTGATCTTGCTCGTCGTATTTATGAACATAAACAAGGAATTATTCCTGGTTTTGCAAAAGATTATGGTGTTAATATTTTAGTTCATGTTGAAGAATATTGTACAATGGATCAAGCAATTAAGAGAGAAAAAGCTTTAAAGCATTGGAATCGAGCTTGGAAGATTGAATTGCTTGAAAAAAACAATCCAGGTTGGGATGATTTATCA
>DATIJN010000025.1:0-9487 GCA_035478615.1 Saccharimonadales bacterium (SeqCode) | reverse complement strand
TATTCTCCCAAGTTGTCAGATAATTTAAAAAAGGTGGGGGGTTTCCAATTTTTTCTTTGGAAATAATTTACCATTGACATTTTGAAATCATTGGCCAAATAGTTTGAATATTATATTAAAATTGTTTCATGTGAAACATTTTATTTTATTTTATTTTATTTAATTAATCTATGCCCACCCTTTTCAGGATGCTGTTTGTTATGACATGAACAGCATAGGCTAACCAGGTTAGTGTTCTTTAACTTTAGTTCAGGATAATCTTCTACTTCTTTTATGTGGTGCACTATCTTAGCTTCCACATTCCTTCCATACTTCCTACACTCTAGGCATCTGTATCCATCACGCTTCAAGATGTATTCTCTTTTCCTTCTCCATACCTTTGACTTATAGAAAGGATTGCTTCCACCACTCATAGCATCTCTAACCACCTAACACATACTGCTGCTGTGTGAATCAGTTCTTCCTTCAGGTTGTCCTGATCCTGGTACTGGATAGCAGTACCCACTTCACCCACTTCTTCAATCAATATAGGCAGCATATCATTCACCCTATTACTAGAGTGTTTAATATCCTGCCTTAATCGTTCCTGCCTTATGCTATTAAATACTTCTTTCTGATCCATGTGCTAACCCCTAAGAATAAACCTTTTCAATATAATTATTTGTTCCTGCTGTTGCACCTGCTATTGCTGTTGTATTAGTTTGCATATCCCATATCAAGGCAGCACCACCACCTATTGTTGCATTTCCTGCTGGTAAATCAGCAGCAGTATTTGATCCATATATTTGAAACATAGGTGCACGACTTGTATAACCCCAATATCTAATACTATCTATGGTGGTTTGTGCTCCTAAATCAATCACTAAAAAACAATTTGGTGTAGCTGCCCACCATATATTATAAGTGTTTGAAGTAATCCCTTTTACACCATCTGTTACTTTTGTTGGTGCAGTGCTTCCTACTTCAGCACCAGTTGAAACAGCTTCTGAAGCAACAGTTTTTCCTGCTGCTTTATTAACAGCAGCACTAAATATTTCTAGTTCTATCAGCCTGGTGTTAGTATAGGAAGTTGCCCCATAATATTCACCATAACCCATAACTTTAAGGTATCTATAACTAGGTTTAGTTGGTGGTGCTGTTGGTACTGCACTAACTTGTGCACTATTAGTTCCCATTTGATAGTTACCAGCCTGAACAGTGTAATAGTAAGTAGTTCCAGCAGTTAAACCAGTTGTATCAAGTAAGCTTGTACCTGGTTGAAACTGTGAAATAATACTTCCTGCTACACCTGAAGTTGTACTTCTATAAATCGTATAGGAAGTTGTATTTGCTGTTGCTGCCCATGATAAAGAGACTTGACCTTGACCTGGTGTAGCAGTTACAACAGGTGTTCCAGGAATAGCACCACTTGTATTATATGTTATTGATTTTTCTGCTTCTGTTGCACTTGCACCTACTGACCAATATTTTACCGTGATTTGTGTACTAGCAACCCCTGGTGAATTTTGATTTACACTAAATGGTACTGTGTAATCATAAATAGTTTGTGAAGTTCCTAATTTATATTTAATTGCAGCACCCTGTTCATCACTAGTTAAGGTTACTGTGAATGGAATCGTATTTTGAACAGTTGTACTAGGTGAAATAGTTGTTGTTGGTGCTGCCGTTACCGTTACCGTTATTGTTTTAGTTGCTTCTGCATATCCAAAAACAGAAATAGTTTTACATTTAAAAGTGCAGGAAGCATTTAAAACAATTGCAGCATTATAAAGTGTGGAAGCTTCAGTTGGTTCAGTTCCATCAGTTGTATAGTAAGTTTTACATGCAACCATTCCACCAGGCTGCACATCAATCCAAATAGGTGCACCCTGGCTAATTGATATGGAAGTTGCACCACCTATTCCTGCCCATCCACCTGGGTTTGTTCTTATTTGTGTTTTAGGCACTAATGAAGTTGTAAAAGGTGTTCCAGCACTATTTAATAAAGTTGCACCTAAATAAATGCTTTGAATAGGTGCTGTTCCTAAATAAACATTGCTAACATCTAGTGAACCTAATTTAACACCAGTTCCTACAACCTTTTGTGCAGTTCCAGGTTCTAAATTCATATCAAAAACTGAAGGATCATAAGTTAATCCATAATAATTTCCACCCTGGTTTGCCATTCCATCCCGTCTAGGTGCAAAAACTGCTGTGTTAGCATCATTTATTGAATTTTCTTCACTGTTTGCCCTGTTATTAATTAATAAGATTTTTTGATTCTCTTTGTCATCAGCAGTTAATGTATCATTAGCATCTATTGCTTCAAAATCCACTGTATACAAATTAATAGGGTAGCATCTGCCCTTATTTATATAAATATCAAATAAAGAAGCTAAAGCCATTCTACTAGTGCATGATAAGCTTTGAAATAAATTATATGGTTCATCCCAATAATAAGCATCACGGATTGCATGGTATTTTGCTTTACTTTCAGGTGTTAGCAATAAATTCCCTAAAGCAGTTTTATAAGGTTCTACTATTGCATGATCATTATTAATATCAGTAATATTTGCACCAAAATTTATTCTATCCTGCTGTGTTGCACTAAGCATTGCAGTTTTCCAGGTGTTATATTCTGTTGTGTGTGTTGTAAAGGCATCTATACATAATTGTTCATAGTTATTTATCATATACTGCCATAATTCCATTAAATGATTTGCTGCACCAAAATTTATTTGTAAATCACCAGCAGACATTCCAGCACCATCATGATTTCCTGAACAGGTAAACATTTGTGCATCAGAATCATTAGTGCTACATTCAAAAAATCCAGTATTCCATTCAACATTAAATTTTAATGTATCTAAATTTAAAACACCTTTTGTCATTTGATCACCTTAGTGTATGAAATAAAGTGTAGCAGCATCTTTTGTAACAATTGCATCATAATCTGCCTGAATTCCTGACCACAATTTTAAACCGTTTAATGAATCTACTGTTATAGAATTATCACCAGCTAAACCGATTCCTGCACCTCGTTTAACCATTAAATAATTCCCACTCATAGCTAAACCGTTTCCAACCTGTGCACCACCTACTGCTGCACCTGTCATTAAAGGAACAGTTGTTAAATATGTTCCTTTAGGCTGATATGCAGCACTTACTTCAGCATCAGTTGCATAAGTTGCAGGAATATTTGCTGCAACAGCACTAGCAAAATCAGTTATATTTGCTGCTGTGTGAGTATGTGTAATAGGTGCATAAGCTGCATTTGCTTCAGTATCAGTTACATAAGCTGCTGGAATATTAGCAGCAACACCTGCTGCAAAATCTGTTATCTGTGAAGCAGTGTGAGTATGTGTAATAGGTGCATAAGCTGCATTTGCTTCAGTATCAGTAACATATTCAGGTGGAACAGCAGTTAAATATGTTCCAGCAGGCTGATAAAGTCCATCACCTTCAGTTTGTGTTAAATATTCAGGTGGAACAGCAGTTAAATATTTTGCATCAGCCTGTGCTGTTGTTTGATAAGTGCCTGGAATATTAGCAGCAACACCAGCAGCAAAATCTGTTACCTGGGCAGCAGTATGTGTATGTGCTAAACTCGCTTTTGTATCATTTAAAATCTTACCCTGGTTTGCACTTAAAGCATTAGTTGGTGAAGTACTCGCTAAATTATCTTCAACAATTACTGCCCCACCACCACCAGCACCAAAAGCAATCTGATCAACTTCTGTTTTATTGTAGGTTTCAGCTTTTACATAAACCATATCATAGGTTGCATAACCTTCTAAATCCACTAGTGCAGCTTTATTATCCAGTGCAGGCTGTAATCCTGTTACATCAGCTATTGCATGTGTGTGAACAGTATTTGCTTTTCCTGCTAAATCAGTATCATCAGCTTTTGCATCCAATGCAGGCTGTAATCCAGTAACATTTGCAATTGTATGTGTGTGATTTACTGGTGCATAACTAGCTAAATCAGCATCATCTGCTTTTCCATCCAGCACACTTTGTAATCCTGTTACATTTGCTATTGTGTGAGTGTGAACCAATGGTGCATAACCAGCTAAATCTGAATCATCAGCTTTAGCATCTAGTGCAGGCTGTAATCCTGTTACATTTGCTATTGTGTGAGTATGGTTAATAGGTGCATATCCAGCTAAATCTGCATCATCTGCTTTTGCAGCTAGTGCATCATTTAAATCTGTTTGGTCACTTAAAACACCAGTTACAGTTCCCCATGCTGGTGCAGCTTCATTTCCTTGTACAATATATCTAGCATCAGCTTCAGTATCAGTTAAATATGCTGCTGGAATATTTGCTGAAACTCCTGCTGCAAAATCTGTAATCTGTGCAGCAGTATGTGTATGATTTGTTGCTGCTTTTCCACCCAATGCAGCAGTTAATCCAGGATCAGCTAAATTAGGTGTAAAAGTTGTTGGTTTTCCTGTTACATCACCCCATGCAACAGCAGCAGTTAAATCATTATTATCTAACCGTTCCCAATCGTTTGCAGTTGCACCACCAGCCATATAAATGCCAGTTGGAACAGTTGTGGTATCCACATAAAGCTGCCCAATCCTAACAGGTAATCCAGTTGGAACACCACTTCCTAAAATGGTATCATTCCCACCACCACCATCCCCACTACCACCCATTAACAGCCAGGAAGCACTGGTTAAATCAGTTGCAATATAGGATAGCCTGTTTAACTTATCAAATGCCATTTGCCCTATATATTCAGGTGTATCTGTTGGAAATCCCATTGTGATTAATGGTTTTTTATCATAGGCAAAAAGTGCAGTTTGTAAACTGCTCCAATCATTCACACTTTCAATTGCATCTGCTTCAGCAACCATAATAGCTTCCCTGGAAGCATAATAAAATGGACATGTAACAGCTAACTGGTTTCCAGTTCTAACATATACTTCAGCAGTATGAATTCCATATTCCACATAACCCTGGATGCTTAAAGTTGCTATTGCTTCACCACCAGCAGCATTAGTAACATCACACTGCTGGTAAACAGTTAATCCTGAAGGTTTTTTAACAGCCATTTCAACAGTGCAATCTGTCAAATCCACTCTTTGATCATCCTGGTTAATCGTAAATAATAATTCCACTGTTTCAAAATCGTTTCTGGAAACGTTGAATAATGGAATGCTGCCCTGATAAAGTTCTTTTTCAGTATCCAGTGTTATTTCAAAACTTTTATCAATCACTTCATCACCTCTTTTAATTCAGCAATAATATCATCCCTGGCTGCTTTTGTTGCCTGACTTAATTCCTGAAAAATAAGCTTGTTTTGATCTTCTATATTTTTCATTTCTGTTTGCAGCTTTTGTTCCATTTTTATACTAGCTTTGTTAGTGATCCAGGCAAATATCCCACCCATTATAATGGTTTCCACTATTAAAGAAATAAAAATTTCAACTATGCTAAACATTAAATTATTCATTTTTTTGTAATCCCTCTTATTTCATCTTTGATTTCTTCAATTTCAGCATATAGTTCCCTACTTTGATTCTGTAAAAGCTTAGTTGTGTTGTTTTTACTTAATGCTACATTAAATACCATAATTGAAATAAAAATGATCAAATTAAAATCATAAACCTGCTGAAATAGCCATTCTTTCATTTTTTACCACACTTCTTTATAATCAATCCAGTTTGCAGGCTGCCAACAATTAAAGCTGCAACAGTGCATGATATTAGTGCTAAAATTTGCCTTTGATTATAATATTTTTTTGTGACTAGCATTTTTTTATCTCCTTTTTTACTTCATAAAAAAAAGCAGCCAGGTTAACCTGGTTGCTTTAAAAAAGAGAATAGGAAAGATGAATATCGAATGGAAAAGTTAAGACATTATTCATTATTAACATTAAATCAATAAAAAATAAGGTACTTTTTCTGTCAAAAACCTGTCATAACGTTAACATCATAAATTTAACCAGCCATAAAATAAGCAAATAAGCCAAAACAAAATATAGGATTGCAGCACCTAAAGCAATTAATCCTATGCAGGTTAAAATAGTGATCCACCATTTATTTTTCATTTCCATCATGCCTTATTTTCCAATAAAGATAACCAGCACCTATTGCCAGGATCGCAAAAGCACCAATAGCTTGAAGTGCATCTAACATTCTTCATTTATCCTATTTAATTCAGGTAAACCATTACCTTCACTGCTTTTTTCATAGCCTAATGTGCAGCAGCATTTTGTAAGCTGTGCATAAAGTTCTGATTCAGTTAAGATTCTTTTAAAACGCTTTTCCTGGCTGCTAATCAAAACAGCTAAAGCACCTGAAACATGTGGTGTTGCCATTGAAGTGCCTGATAAAACTGCATATTGTGATTTAGGATAGGTGGATAGCACTTTAACCCCTGGTGCAATAATATCTACTTGCAAGCTGTTGTTACTAAAAGCAGCCAGTTTTTTATTTTCATCACATGCTGCAACAGTTACACATTCAGGATAAAGTGCAGGATAACCATATTCATATGTATTTTCACGGTTATCACCTTCATTCCCTGAAGCAACCACCACTATAATTCCAGCAGCACATGCTTCCAGGATCGCTTTATACATTCTAGGATCATTATAACTTCCACCTAAAGACATAGATATGATCCTGGTTTTTTCACCGTTTTTTCCTCTCCATGCTGTAGCCCATTTAATGCCTTTTGTAATCTGATCATATCCACCTGATCCATCACTTCCTAAAACCCTGCCTATTAACAGTTTTGCTTCAGGTGCTACACCTACAACACCAGTATCATTTTCTATTGCTGCAATCGTTCCTGCAACATGTGTTCCATGCCCATTTCCATCTTCCCAATTATCAGCATTTCCTTCATTAGTGAAGTTTCTGCCACCTATAATATTAGGTTTTAAATCAGGATGTTCTTTATCAATGCCAGTATCCAGGATTGCAATCACTACACCAGCACCTTTTTCACCCTGATCCCATAAATCAGGTGCTTTAATTAGGGAAACACCCCACGGAATTTCACTTGCAGCAGTTTGCATTGCTTCCACTGTAAAAGGTAAAAGTTTCATCATTTCTTCAGCCTTATGTTCTGTCAATTTCTTCAACCACCTTTTTCTATTTTGGTAGAAATCCATGATAAAAGTGAAAAATAAAATTAACCCTATAACCCAAAACATAATGAAATGATTATTCACAATTTATAACGTGTTCCCCACATGAAATAATTCCTACTCCATTTTCCCCATTTAGGTAAAATCTGAACATCCTTTGCAGTGTTTAAATTACTAATCCAGTAACCACCCTGATCCCCACCTAAAAAGATTCCTACATGTGTTATAGTGTGATCCTTTGCAGTGCTAAAAAACATTAAATCACCAGGCTGCAATTCTTCATATGTAACAGGTTTTCCTGTTTTAGCCTGATCCCTACTAACCCTGGGAAGCTGCACACCAAACTTTTTATAAACACCTTGTACCCATCCACTACAATCTGTTGAATAGGGGAAGTTCTGCCCACCATAGGCATATGCTGTTGTATATTGCAGGCTTTTAGCATAATCAATTAAATCAGCAGCCTTTTCTGATTCCGTTCTAATCACAATATAATCACCAGGTACAATATGATTAGGATTTTTTATATGTGGATTCAGGCTAATCAAATCAGGAAGCTTCATTTTATATTCCTTTGCAATTTTAGCCAGGGTTTCATCTTTTTTTACATAATGCTGTGCATGTGCAGCACTGCCCACGCTTAAAAACATTAATGCAGCTAAAGTAGTTATAATTTTCTTTTTCATGTTGTTTTAATGCTCCTTTTGAAAAAATCCTATACAATTTCTGCATAAGTTTATATAACAATCTGTGCTGCTGTTATCAAATATTATTTTATCTTCATCCAGGATTATCATGCTGCTAGGCATTTTTAGCATGATGCTATCCTTGAATCCACACTGTTCACATACTAACAGCATTTTTTATTGTCTCCTAAAACATCATTTAAAAGTTAAAAGGTTATGTAAAGAAATCAGCAGCTTATCTAAAACCTTTCTTCTGATCCTATAAACACTTTTTTCTTCACTGTAACCCATTTTATTTTTAACTTCCTGAATAGGTAAACCTGAAAAATATCTGTGCTGCACAAAATTTAATTCTTCAGGTTTCATTTCTTTCAGTGCTGCTTCAATTGATTCAGTGATTAATTTAAATTGTTCTATTTCTTCTCGTAAATCTAAAGCACGTTTTGATTCAATTCTATCTAAAGCTACTTTTTCAGTATTATTTACTATCCAAAAAGATTCACCAGTATCAGTTGAAACTTCATAACGTGAAACTAATGTAGGCATTATATAATCCAGTTGCTTTTCACAATTTTTAATTCCGACTAAATAACATTTGTAAAATCTTAAATGATTTTCAATTGTTCTTTCTTTTGCAGCTTTAGAATTAAACATCCTGGGCATTACCTCCATAAAAGATTAAAAAGCTGCACAAATAAATCAGCTATCTTTGCACCAACAAAACCAGCCAATACTAACAGCAATCCAATCAAAAGTTCATCCTTCCAGTTATTCATCAATAATAAATCCCATGAATTTCAACATGTGGTGCTGCACCAGGATAAGCTGCAACAATATATATTTCAGCTTCCAGCAGGCAGAAATCAGTAAAAATAACAGAAATGGTATAACAATATTTATCTTCCTGTTTGAATTTTGGAATCCGTGAAATACTTCTGCCATAATCTTTTTCTATTGCATCTATCAATACATCAGCAAAATCAGCATTTTCCATATCCGTGTAATGTATTTGCATCAGCTTCATCCCTTTTATTTTCAAAATATAAAACAGATTTACATATGCTGCACACCTGCATCCTTTTTTTACTGAAAATAACCATTTTGATTTTAGGCTGCTTTTTACAGAAATCACACATCATTTTTTTATTTTTCATTTCTGATCCTATCCTGCATTTCATCATTATAAATAGGTTCATGGTATGCAATAAAAATTCCTTCCAGCATAGTTTGAAATACTGGATCATCATTTTTATGGTATTCAATTTTAACCACTTCTTCTATGAAATAGCTGGTGTTTGATCTTCTGCCTACATGTTGCAGCAACCTTCTGTGAATATCGTTACTTTTGCCCACATAAACAACATCACCTTCTGCATCATACATTCTATAAATTCCACCACCTAAAGGATTACTAAATGGTTCAATCATTCCATATGAATCATCAGCAGCTTCTTTAACCAGTACATGTTCCCATGTGTGAAAAATAAGCTGTTCCAGGTAAACCTGGTTCACAATATCAATAAATTCCATTAGGTTCTTCCTTTCTTGTGTCCAACATCACATACAAAATTTCATTAGCTGGAATGATCATTGAATGTTGGTTTTCTCTATCAATTAAAATAAATTTATGACTTTCTAAAAGCATTAAGGCAGTTTGTTCTTTACCTTGAATTTCTTTTCTATAAATCCCACCATCTTTAGTTTTAATGATCAT
>DATIJN010000024.1:0-3412 GCA_035478615.1 Saccharimonadales bacterium (SeqCode) | reverse complement strand
GGTGGTGCTGGTTGGGATACTCCTTACCGTGAAGAATTCTCACGCATTGCAAGAAGTAAAGGTGTATGTTTTGAAAAAGAATTTATTAATAATAATTTCTTCTATCGTCATAGTGTTGGTATTGGTATTCGTATTAAATCTCCTACGCCTGTTCAAGTGGATTTCGGTATTAAATTGAACCCAAGCAAACGATTCAAACACGAGCTAACACAAATGCATTTAAATATGGAACAAGCGTTCTAAGGAAAGTTGCATATTTATAATTTTTTTTTGTAAGCTGCCAGTATGAAAAATAAAACATTACTTTTCCTTGCTGCATGTATTAACTTAGGAATCATTTTTCTACTGATACATAAGCAAAATAAAATTATAAAACTGCTTTATGAGCATCAACAGCTTATTGAGCAAAAAGAATATTTGCTGCAACAAAAAAAATTGCTCATGCTCGAATTCCACAAAGGGCAACAATTATCATCCGTACAAACGTTTGCAAAAAATAATTTACATATGAATCCAATAAAACTGAAAGATGCAAAAACGGTACATGTAACAGATGCCTCAGCAAAATCGCAAGCACAAAGAGAAGAGAAAAATACTTCTTCGTTTGCTATGCATGCAAAAGCCACAAGCTCCATGTCCACGCAAGCTGCAAGCGACTGTGTCAGTCATAGTCATAGGCAACAGCTAGAAGGCTGGGATGATCATGCCAATCCCGACAATACGGGAATCCAGGAAAAAATTACTGATAGTTTATAAAGACAAGGAGAGATACTAATGGAATCACATCACAATAATTATCTCAGATTTTTTACTGTGATTCTTGTCTTCTTTTTGTTATACGGCATGATTATTTTAAATTTGTATTTCATTCAAATTCAACAAACTTCTTTCTTTAAAAATCTTGGAGATAAACAATACAATATCACACTACAAACACTTCCACAGCGTGCTTATATATACGACCGAAACAATAATCCTGTAGCGATTAATAAAGATAGTATTGCAGCATTTATTTTGCCTAAAGCTTTAACCAAGCATGATGAACTTTTTTCATTTTTAGAAAAACATTTTCCGCAAGCTGTGCAACGGTTTCCATCATATCGCACTAAAAATTTCATGTTTATTAAAAGAAATTTAACTCCTGAAGAAATTGAACTTATTGAAAAAACAAATCACCCTGACATTCATTTATTAAATGAATCCAGCAGATTTTATCCATATGAATCACTGGGAACAGTCATTGGTATCACTGACATTGATAACAATGGTTTATTCGGTCTTGAAAGCCAGTACAACAAAGAACTTGCAGGCACCCCAACCACGTATAATTTAAAAAAAGATGCAAAATCACATCATTTTTATTTTTCAAAAGAAACTAAAGAACAAGGAACTGATGGTAAACCAATAACGCTTACCATTGATGCTGAAATTCAATTTAAAATGCAAAATATTTTAGATGAAGCTATTGCAAAATATGAATCTTTAGAAGGTGGTGCACTCGCCATGGATCCGCATACCGGAGAAATACTTGCAATGGTTTCATATCCACATTTTGATCCAAATAATACTAAAGCATTAGACATGGAAACTACTAAAAACAGACCGCTTACCAATTGTTTTGAAAGTGGTTCTGTCATAAAGATTTTCATGGCAATGGCAGCACTGCAAGAAGGAGTTACAGATTTAGATGAAATTATAGATTGTGAGGATCTTAAAGAGACTAAACTGGATCATTTACGAATTCGAACAACCAAACCGCATGGAAAAATTCCGTTCCTGCAAGTCATTCAATATTCAAACAATATCGGAACCGTCAAAGTTGCAAAACGTTTGGGAACTGAATTGTATGATTATTACACGTTACTAGGCTTTGGACAATCAACAGGTGTTAATTTTCCAGGTGAACAAAAAGGATTTGTTAATCCTCCAAGCAATTGGTCTGCATATTCTATTCAATCACTTTCATATGGATATGAAATTACTGTGTCTCTTCTGCAGCTTGCTCGAGCATTTAGTTTACTTATCAATGGCGGTTATTTAGTTACACCAAAATTGATTAAAGATGATATCGTGGAAAAAACAGGACCATTAATTTCTCAAAAAACATTAGATGATGTGTATACAATACTTGAGGCAACTGTACAAGCTGGTAGTGGTACACGCGCGCAAATCGCTGGTTATAAAATACTGGGCAAAACGGGTACAGCAAATATTTTAATTGATGGTAAGTACGATGAAGACCGACATTTGTATACATTTATGGGAGCAATACAAAAAGACGACTATCAGCGAGTTATCGTTTGTTATGTGAAAGATTCAAAGCGAGCAACCTATGCCTCAATGGTCACTGCTCCATTATTTAAAGAACTAGCAGAATGTATGATTTTACATGAACAAACAAAAAATATGTCTTTGTAAAATAATCCCTGAGTAATTTCAGGGATTTTTATTTTATATTGCATCATACAAGGATAATTTTCTATACTTTTTTAGAACTTGCAGAATATGCCCTTCTTTCTGCTTCTTTTAATAATTCTTCAATTTTTATCATCTCTGGTATTATTTGTTCAGGAGTTAATTCTTCTTTATAAATAGGAAGCCGATAATCTTGTTCACCTAATTTTTGAGCTATTTTCGAAAAATTTAATCTTTCGTTAAGGCAATTACATGCCGTTCGACCAAATGTATCTCTCTTGGTTACATCAAACCCAATAGACAATAAATATCGAATCGTTTTAAAACTATATGCATGTACTGCTTTGTGCATTAATGTTTGTCCATCTCTATCTACGCTGTCTTTATTTGCTCCAAATTCAATTAAAAATTGCGTGGCTTCGACTTGATCATACCGCACAGCAGTCTGTAATAAATCTGCTAAAATTTTAGTTTCTTTATTGTTATCAAGTTTAATCGCATCTAAACGTCCTACCTGAGCAGCATAACCTAATATTTCTGGTTCATATGAATTTCCATGCATAGTTTTAGCAATAACAATAGCTCTAGTAATAAAATGTTGTATCTTTGCAAGATCTCCATATCTTATTGCTGCTTGTGATAAATTTTCAAATTGAGAACAATAATAAATTGAATAAAATTGATCATCTAAATAATCTATAAAATTTTGTCTATCTAATTTAAAAATCAAATCTAATGTTTCATCTTTGAGAGGATAACAACGTAAAAATGTATAAATATAATCTTCACCATTTTTATAATTATTCCACACTAACTTAAACATTGTTATGTCGTCTCGACTAACGGCATCATGAAGCATTGCATAATTTATTTTCAATCCGTACCTAATCAAATAATTAAACATTGCTTCTTTTTTAGCTTTTTCTTCTTCTGTTTCTTGAATTTCATCATTATCTACAGACTGCAGTCTTGCTAATTCCTGTCTTTGATCAAATCG
>DATIJN010000023.1:0-26597 GCA_035478615.1 Saccharimonadales bacterium (SeqCode) | reverse complement strand
TGTTTGCAAAATATGATGACTGGTAGAATTGGAGTAGGTATAGCCTCTGCTCTTGGTGCTGCCAGTGCTGACGCCATTTATGCTATTGTCATGATATTTGGATTGCAAGCTGGACAATCATTTTTAAATGATCATGCAACTGCAATGTCGTTGATAGCAGGAATTATTTTATGTATTTTAGGATTAAAAAGGCTTCTTTCCAAATTTGCTTTGCATAAACATAAGAAATTGAGTGGTGACGAGCCAGAAGCATTTTTCTCAGTATTCTTTTTGGCTTTAATTGATCCGGTTAGTATGATTGACTTTATGGCTTTGTGTGTTGGTCTTGCCATAGATTTTTCAATCATGAAAGAAGCTGCTAGATTTGTAGCAGGTATGTTTTTAGGATCTGCTACCTGGTGGTTTTCATGGTGCTTGGTTCTTGTCATTTTGCGAAAAGAATTTTCTTTTTCTATTATGCAGTGGATTGCACGTATGACATCTGTAGGAATATTGGGCTTTGGTTTATGGATGATATATTCCGGATTTAGGAGATAAAATTTTATAAAACGGTTAAGATTGCGGGTTTTATGTGCCTTGCGTGGACAAGAAGGTCTATTTTTGATAGTATAAGAGTGTTGTAATGCTCATTATTCCCCTAAAAGTTTAAAGAATTTATTATGTCAAAACCTAGAATTTGTAATATTGCTATTATCGCTCACGTTGATCATGGAAAAACGACGTTAGTCGATCAATTGCTTAAGCAGTCAGGAACGATTGCAGATGCTAAAGATCGTGTAATGGACTCAGGATCTATTGAAAAAGAACGGGGAATTACCATTCTTGCCAAAAATACTGGTATTTTATATAAAGATCATAAAATCAATATTGTTGATACTCCTGGCCACGCTGATTTTGGTGGGGAAGTTGAGCGTACACTACAAATGGTTGAAGGGTTCTTATTGTTAGTTGATGCTGCAGAAGGGGTACTTCCTGGTACTCGTTTTGTGCTTCAAAAAGCACTGAGCCTTGGTTTAAGACCAATCGTTGTCATTAACAAAATTGATAGAAAAGATGCTCAAATTGAAACAACTGAACAACAAATTTATGATCTTTTTCTAGATTTAGCAACTGATGAATCACAACTAGAATTCCCAACATTGTATGGTTCATCACGAATGGGATTCATGACAACTGATTTAAACGTTAAATCAGAAACATTGATTCCTCTTTTAGACACGATTATTGAAACGGTTCCAAGCCCAGTCTCAAAAATTGATTCATTGCAACTTTTGATTACAAATTTAGATCACTCAGACTTCCTTGGAGCATTGGCTGTTGGCCGTATTTTCAGTGGATCTTTAAAAGTTGGTGATCAAGTTATCATGTGTAAAGATGATAAAGTAGGACAGCCAACTCGCGTTACCAAAATGTGGCAATTTTTAGGAGTTGAAAAAATTGAAGTGCAGGAATCAAGCTATGGTGACATTGTCTGTGTAGCCGGTTTTACAACTCAGCCAGAACTTGGTGCAACACTTTGTAACGTTGGCAAACCAGCTCCTCATTCATACGTTAAAGTTGATGAGCCGACACTGAGTATGTATTTCTCTGTAAATGATTCTCCATTTAATGGAAAAGAAGGTAAATTGCTCACATCTCGTCATATCAGAGAGCGTCTTGATCGTGAATTACGTAAAAATGTGGCACTTCGTGTTGAAAATACTGATTCTCCAGAGGTTTTTAAAGTTTCTGGTCGTGGACAACTGCATTTAGGTATTTTGATTGAAACCATGCGTCGTGAAGGCTTTGAGCTGCAAGTATCAGCTCCTGAAGTTATTTACAAAATGGTTGATGGTGTAAAACAAGAACCATTTGAACACGTAACTATTGATGTTGAAGAACAATATCGTGGTTCTGTTATGGAAAACTTAGGCCAAAGAAAGGCTGAGCTGGTAAACATGAAACCATTGCATGATGGTCGAATTCGTATGGAATTTGAAATGCCATCACAAGGTCTTTTAGGCTTCCGTTCTCAATTTTTAATAGATACTCGTGGTACTGGTATTATCAATATTAGTTTCATTGGTTATAGACTATGTAAGGGTGAAATTCAGAAGCGCTTGAAGGGTGCTTTGGTATCTATGGAAAGTGGTCAAGTTACAGCGTATGCTCTTGACGGTTTGCAAGATCGCGGAATTCTTTTTGTGCAGCCTGGTGATAAGGTTTATCAAGGTCAAATCATTGGTGAACACTCAAGAGAGACTGATTTAGATGTTAATCCATGTAAAGGTAAAAAGCTAACAAACATGCGTGCTTCTGGTACAGATGATGCGGTTAAGTTACCTCCTGTAAAAATTATGACACTTGAACAGTGTATGGAATGGATCCGTCCTGATGAATTGATTGAAGTAACTCCTGAATCTGTTCGTTTACGTAAAAAAGATCTAAAACGTCGATAAACACGATAATATAAATAAAAAAATAAGAGGACTTTAGAAATAAGTCCTCTTATCATTTTTTTAAGAATTTAGCTTATTCTTCATAGTTTTGATTAGAATTAGAATTAAAATTCGAATTTTTCCATTATCCCATTCTGATTAATAATTAAAACTGAGACTATTCCATCATCTGGATTGTATGAAAGATAGGCTCTTTGGGCGTTTGGGAAAGGTTCTTGCTGACTGAGTGTTGCAACGATTATTGCTAAGTTATCTCTATTAGTTTCCTGAGTTACTACTTGTGTTGGATCAGAAGCATACTGATTTACTACAATATCTTGAGCATTAGGGAAAAATGCTCTTATTTGATTCATATAATGTTCTACAAAATTTACATCTTGGTTATCTTCATTGTCAGATTGATTGTCATCATTGGAGCTATCAGAGCCACTTTCAAAAGAATTTGCTCTTGTTGAAGGATGTAAGGAGTAGGGGAGGGTTGTATAGTATTCATTAAATTGGCTGGCACACGTCTGTAGGCTTATGCAAGCCAAAAGAATACCTAAGACATTATTTTTTGTCATTAAAAAACCTCCATTTTGCTAAAAAATATACTTATAGAATAGCTAAAAAAGGGTCTATTAATCAATGGTTTTACAGTATATTTTATTAAAAAATGCCGATTAAATGATGTCATTGTTTAAAGGCAAAAAATGCCTTGAAGTAGCAGAAGGAGAGGTATTGCAAAATCCCGCTTTTGCAAGAGTTTTTTGACAAAATGGCGGAATCAGTTCATACTTAAAGAGTATAAATTTGGTAAGATAAAGGTATTATTCTATGAAACAAGGCATACATCCAGAATTATTTCCAGTGACCGTAAAATGTTCATGTGACAATTCTTTTGTTACACGTTCAACAAAAAAAGAAATTACTCCAACGCTTTGCTCAAGCTGCCATCCATATTTCACGGGTCATCAAAAATTTATTGACCAAGCTGGACGAATTGAAAAATTCAAAAAGAAATTTGGCCAATAATCGATTATTTCATACATTCTTGGAAAACATGTGTTTACTAAATGGGATCAGTTAGAAGCTTTACATAAAAAGTTGCAAGATCAAGTTTCTTCAGGAAATGTAACATCAAAAGATCGTGCTGAAGTTCAACGAAACTTATCAGCAATTGCAGATATTCTGCGAGTCCATAACGAGCTTGAGCAAACTCGAGCAACATTACAAGACACAGAAAAGCAAGCTCAACAAGAACAAGATGTCGAGCTTGCTTCTTTATTTAATCAAGAAATTCAAGATTTAAAATCTCAAATAACTGCTCAAGAAAAAGAGCTTGAAGATCTCATGTACACTGCCGATGAATTGAGCACAAGAAGCGCTTATCTAGAAATTCGTGCAGGAACAGGTGGTCAAGAAGCTGCTTTGTTTGTTGCAGATTTGCTCAAAATGTATCTTTTATATGCTGAAAAGCGCGGTTGGAAAACTGAAATCACTGAGCAAAGTGAAACCGACTTGGGTGGTTTAAAAGATGTTATTGTTCATATTAAAGGCAAAAATATTTACGGTACGTTAAAACACGAATCTGGTGTTCATCGAGTTCAGCGAGTTCCAGCAACAGAAACAGCTGGGCGGGTACATACATCTACAGCAACAGTAGCAGTTCTGCCAGAAGCTGAAGATGTTGACGTGCAGTTGAATGAATCTGATCTTCGTTTTGATGTATATCGTTCAGGTGGTGCTGGAGGTCAGCACGTTAATACAACTGATTCTGCAGTTCGGGTAACTCATATTCCAACTGGTGTTGCAGTTGCATGCCAAGAAGAACGGTCTCAGCATAAAAATAAAGCAAAAGCTTTAAAAATGCTGCGTTCTCGTTTGCTTGCTCATGCTCAAGAGCAACAAAGAATGAAAGAAGCTTTAGCTCGAAAAGAACAAATCGGAACTGGAGAGCGTTCTGAAAAAATCAGAACCTACAACTATCCTCAAAATCGTGTTACTGATCATCAAGTTGATTTGACACTGAAATCCTTGGATTTTGTCATGCAGGGTGATTTGGATGAAATCATTAATGCATTACTTGATAAATCTCGTAAAACACGTCAAATGCTTCCGATCTTGGAAACATTATAAATCAAACAATTCTTAATTATTTTCCATAGGATGAACTACTTTTTTAGCAATCATGAGAAATGGTGTTGTCATAAAAATAGCAATTATTTTAATGCTATAACTCATAGTGATAATGTGACTAATATTTTCTACAATGCCATACAGTCCTAAATAACTAAATAAAACAGTATCAAGCAGTTGTGATGACAGTAGTGCAAAATAATTTCTTACAACAAAATATTTTCCATGAGTTTGTTTTTTGATGTAGCCATATATATGCATATCGGTAAATTGTGTTATCAAATATGAAGTAAATGATGCACTGATGATGCGCATAGTAAATGTCATGATGTTTGCAAAATGTGCGTGTGAATCATCGGCTGCAGATGGTGTGTAACCAAGAATGAATAGAGTAGTGATCAAATAAAAAAGGGAACAAGCAAAACTAATCCAGATAGCTTTACGAGCATATGCTTGTCCCCAAAATTCTTGCAACACATTAATGCTAAAACTAATGCCAACAATAAATGCATCGGCACTTGTCACAGACCAACCGAATAGATTGATTTGTTTGATAACAAATATATTTGCGATGACAAAAAGAAGTGATACATACGCAATGAGTGCTTCTTTTCCAAGTCGGCAAAAAAGCAACGTGCTCAGACTAATGGTTCCAACATGCAGTGCAAATATCAATTCATTTGTCATTTTATGCTATCAAGTATGGATAAAGATAAATCCATGTCATTGCAACAGTTGTCAGAAATACCGGAAGTTTAATCCATTTAAAATCAAATAAACTGTAAGCAATATTGCATATTGCAATCGTAACGATAATTGGATAACCAAAATTGATCGGTGCACATGCCCATTTTAAAATGTTGGTTAAACCAAAATTTGAAATGACCAAAGTTGTAATAAGTCCTATAGTCAAACAAGAAAGATAACTTAATTTTTTATTAAAAACTTCGTTGCGTAGATATTCTGCAAATATAGCAGCAAGTGCAGCCATAGTTGATAGACATGCCATCATAACAGCGGTAATTAAAATGATAACACCTTGTTGACCAACTATATGAACAGCAATGACTCTAAACATTTCTGCGCCATTCATTGAAGCATCAACCAAATGTGCATAGTAAGCACCCAAAAAGCTTAGGCCTACATAAAATCCTGCCATAAAAATACCAGCGATTATGCCACCTTTTAAGCACAATAAAGCTAATTGTTTATTGGTGAGTGTGTGGTCTTTATCACTCAATTTTAAAAGACGAACGATAATATATGCAAAAAATAAAGCACCCAGTAAATCAAGTGTTTGAAATCCGAGCAATATTTGTTCAAGTAAAACAGTATTATTTGATGCAGTTTGTGGGATTGTTGTTTGAGCCTTTATAAGCCCTGCAATGATAATAAAGCATAATGACCCGATTTTAATAGGGCTGATATATTTGGCTAAAATATTTAAAATTTGTGATTGTTTGTAGGTTAAAACAAATACAATCAAGCAAAACAGAAAGCTGAAAAGAGGCAATCCTAACGGTAAAAATGGTTCAAGCATTGCATAGGGTACCGTAACGCATCGAGGCATAACTAAAAATGGCCCGATGATAAACATACAAAAGAGTATTGCAATAAAGCTTGGAGTATCTCCAATACGATTGAAGAACTTTTTATAATCACCATCAAATAAGATCATTGCCACAAGGCCAATAATAGGTAGAAGAACTCCCGTTAAGAGAAATCCAAAAATACCAATATAATTTTTGCTTCCTGCCATGACTCCTGCTTGAACTGGATACATAATATTTCCAGCACCAAAGAGCATAGTAAAGATTGCAAGCCCGATAGTAACGACGCTTATGGGTAATTGTTTTTTCATTTACATCCTTGCTGTTATTCCCGATACCATTTCCATGAAAGCTTTGGCCATTTTTGGTTTGTAACGCATAGATCTTGCGAAAACCAGGGGCAACTAAAAATTAATACCTGGGCCTAAAGTTGGAAGGCGGGAATTAAGTAATTAATAAAATTATAGACTCATATCTCTTAAGTATATGCATATTTGCATTTTTTTCAAATTTGAATCATTGGGCGTAGCTTGTAATGGAGCTTTTGGGGCTTTTCTTTGTTGTTTTTTTTGTGAATAGAGTATACTATCTGACATTGATACAATTTTTATATACTAAGGTGTTTTATGAAAAAAATAATGTTGTTAATAGCTTTGGCTATATCAAATATGGGACTTCAGGCTTCATCACCTAAAAGTTCAGTTGGTGCTTTAGATATTCCTTTTTTCATTATTGAAGCAATAGCTTCACCTGCTATAACATTAGGTATGGATTCACTCTTAATTACAAGTGATCCATCCAGCGTAGCAGATGCAGGATTTAAGGCAGTTGCAGGAATAAGTGCATTATTAGTATCATCATCTAATCCTGAAACGTCCAAAAATGCTGTAGTAACTGCAGCAGCAATAGTGGCAGGGCATTGGTTTTATAGACAGATCAATCCGGTTCTTCCTCTGGGGCAACAAAATAATCGACAAGTATAATAAGTTTATAAAATTTAAAGAAAGCCCCTTGATTAAAAAATCAAGGGCTTTTTTTTGTATATGAATTTTTAAGAAATTTCTCCGATTAAAACGCGCTTATCTTGTGGATCATTTTCGTAATAACGAATCTTTTGTTTACTTGCAGGATCCCATGTTGGATTTTCAATATCTGTTGTTCTTGGCTTTGTTTGAAAAATATCTTCCGGAATCGATCGATGACCACATTCTGCGCATCCATATCCATCTACAAATTTTACTCGTACTGATGGTCGGCAGCTGCAGTTACAATTAACTATTTCTCGTGTTGTTCGTCGCAGTACTTGTCCGGTGTATACGAAGTCTCGACATAAATTGCAAGTATTAATGGTTTGCATAGTAAAGATGAAAATATATACCAATAACTTTTTCATAAATCCCCCTTCATGAAAATGATGAATTGATTTGCAATCAAAGTTTATCAATGTATGGCTTAGGATAGCAATAGTTGTAAAAAAGGATGATTGATTGGATTAAAAAAATTAACTTAAATTTGACATTAGATTTGATTGGCAAAAGGAGTTTATTTCTTCATTCCGTCATCCTTGAGCTATGCTCGAGGATCCAGTAATGTATAAAAATCCAAAATATTGTTTTAATTAAATTAAAGGAAGAAACAATTTTTATGCTGGATTCTCGGACCTTTGGTCCAAGGATGACGGGTTGAGGAGTGTTTATTTTGATAAAAATAGTGATTTGTACCGATCTCTATATGATCAGCCGACTTTATTATGCTTCACAATGAACTCAAGCCAGCCTGAGGGTGTGCCGGTATCAAAACGTTGGCCTTTTATTTTAACAGCTAAAACTTTAAATCCTTTTTTAATCATAAGATTAATCGTGTCAGGAAGTAAAATTTCACCATTGCCTGCATGTTGTGTAAGCGGAATATGAGTAAAAAGTGAACTGTGAAAAATATAGCGGCCAACAATTGCCAAATTTGAAGGAGCGCTTGCAGCTTGAGGTTTTTCAACCAAGTGTTCGATTTCAAAAATATCGTGGCTGATTTGCAAACCAGGAGCGACAATTCCGTATGAAGATATTTGCTCATAAGGAACTTCAAGTACACCAATAACCATTGCTTGATGCTCTTGAGCAATTTTTGCTAAATAACCAATTTCTGGCTTTTGACCAAAAATAATATCATCAGGAAGTGATACTGCAAAAAATTCATCTTTTTCAATGGCTGGTTGTGCATGTAGCAAAGCATTTGCAACACCTTGCGGTTTATTTTGAATAAAGTATTGAAATTTTGCAGTGGTAATTAATGTATTCAGTTCAGCTAAGATTGAACTTTTTCCTTGTTGAGCAAGAATATCTTCAAGATGTTGATTTCGTGTAAAATAATCGATAATAACGTTTTTTTCAGGAGAGAGAACGACGAGCATTTGATTGATATTGGCATCAATGCCTTCTTGCACAATGTATTGAATAGCAGGTTTATTGGACAATGGTAACATTTCTTTTGGGATAGATTTTGTGATTGGTAAAAATCTGCTTCCAATACCAGCAGCTGGAATAATTAATTTTGAAATTTTTATATCCATAGTACATTTAGAATTGCTGCAAAAATTGTATATTGCTGCTATGTAAAAGTCTAATATCGGGAATTTGATATTTGAGCATCGTGAGTCGAGTTAGTCCAAATCCAAAAGCAAATCCTGAATACTTGGTTGGATCAATGCCACCATGTTTTAAAACTTCCGGATGGATAAGTCCGGCACCCATGAGTTCGATCCACCCTGTTCTTTTACAAACAGAACAACCTTTTAAGCAAAATGGACAAGATGCATCGATTTCAAGTCCTGGTTCAACAAATGGAAAATATCCGGGTCGTACACGAATGGTAATTTCTTTTTCAAATAGTTGTGTTAAAAATGATTTTAAAGTTGCTAAAAGATTTGAAATTGAAACATTTTCTGCAATATACATACCTTCAAATTGCATAAACATAAAATCATGTGAAGCATCGGTTGCTTCATTACGCATGGTTCTACCTGGAGCGATAATTGCAATTGGAGGTTTTTGTGTTTGCATCGTGCGAATTTGCACAGTTGAAGTTTGCGTTCTTAAAAGATGTTGATTGTCAATCCAGAATGTATCTGAGTCTTGACGAGCTGGATGATTTGCAGGAACGTTGAGAGCTGTGAAGTTAAAAAATTCTGTTTCAAGTTCGGGCCCATCAACAACACTGTAGCCCATTGAAATAAAAATATTTTGAATTTGTTCAGTGATTTGAGTATACGGATGTAGACTACCTTTTAAAGTTGGTTTTGAGATAGTTACATCAAAATATTTTTGCTTTTCTTCTTGGCCGTGAAGTTTTTCTTGAAATAGTTTTTCTTTTGTCTCATTGAATAATTGTTGAATTTCTTTTTTGAGTTCATTTAACTGTGGCCCAACTAAACGTTTTTGATCTGCATCAAGTGTTTTTAATGTTTCAAATAACTGAGCAATATTTCCTTGACGTGATAAAAATTCTAAACGAAAGGTCTCAAGGTCTACTTCGTTTGAAATAGATTTGAGTTGTTGTAGTAAATCTCGTTTTAATTCGTTTAAACTTTGTACATTCACGTTAATTCCAGCCTTTAATTTCATCTGTTTTTAATACAGAAAAACAGTTTTAAGTCATATTTTAGTAGCGTATCAAAGGTTGTAGGTGTTAGCAAACTTTTATGGTCAATGAGGTGAGAAGATGAGATTAGTTTGCAATAGAGCCCGGCTTCATTTTTAATTATGCCGAAGCAGTCTTTGCTGTATTAATCAGGATTATTTTTAGATTTATTTCTATCTTTTGGCTTGCGCCTGGGCAAAGCTTGTTAGAACGAAGACTGGTGCCCAGAGATGGAATCGAACCACCGACACTCTGCTCTTCAGGCAGATGCTCTACCACTGAGCTACCTGGGCTTAATTATGTATTTTCAATATAGAAAAAAAAGAATGAATTTTTAGATCAATTCGTTCAATAGGATATCTGGAGCAGGTTTAATTGTCAAGGAGCTTTCCAAGCTCTTTTACTTTATTTTTCTTTTTTTAAAAAATACATAAGATAAATCAAGTAACATAGCAGATCAATGAAAATGCTTAAAAAAGGATGGAGAGCACATGAGGGTGTTGGTATCTGACTCATATAATATTGCTTGGTTCACGTTAGCGGATTTTGTAGTTCGCGGAGAAAAAGAACGGGCATTAAGCATGCATAGATTACTCATGCATTCAGTTCAAGATGTTGCTATAGCACAACAACTTGAAGGAGATATTTTGTTGGCATTTGGTGATGAAGTTGCTTTTGATAAATATTATAGTGCAGCAATGTTATATAAACAATCGGGAAAATATCAACAGGCGATTAGTGTTTGCCAACAAGTTTGTTTACTCAGGCAGGATGAACGAATTTTGCATGTTCTTTTTGAAATTTATAATACACTTAATAATAAACTGGCAACTTTGGAAACATTTTCTCGTTTAGCAAAAGTTTATATTTTGCAACATAACACGGAATTATTACAAAAAACATTTCATGATAATTTTTCACATAGTTCCCAAGAAATGCAAACACTTTTAACAGCACGATTAGTACGAGCTCTTTTGTTGTATGATAATGCTCATGCAAATATTGCACAATACATGCAGCAAGCGCTTGATTTGTTTAAAACATCATTGGAATCGTGCCAGTTGGATCAAACCGATTTGCAAAAGTTTTTATCTGAAGTCAAAGCATTAAACTTTGATGAGTATAAAAAAGCAGAAAAGTATTTAAAAAATAATCTTTAAAGAGGAAAAAATTATGACACATGCTGATAAAAAAATAAGTCAAAAAGTGTTAAATGAACTTTTGGCAAATGAATCAGTATTATTATTTCAAACATTGAATTATCATTGGAATTTAACAGGCCCTGAATTTCATGATTATCATTTGTTATTTGATAAACAATATAATATTTTATTTGCAGATCTTGATAAAATTGCAGAGCGTGTACGTGCAATGGAGGGCCTGTCCCTTGGTTGTATGAAAGATATGCTTAAATTTGCAAAGCTTAAAGAAGATTGTTCTGTTCCTGCTCCAAAACAAATGGTTAAAAATCTTTTGAAACAATATGAACTATTAATCGAACAACTTCGCAATGATATTAAAAAACTTGAAAAAACTGATGCAGTTACGAGTAATTTTTTACAAGAATTAACAGCTCAACATGAAAAAACTGCTTGGATGCTTCGATCACTCACTGGTAAATAATAAAAATAAATAAGGAACAACGTGAATTTTTTTAAATTGTTTTGTATGAGCTTAATGATTATGAATGCTGATAACATGTCAGCTTCTCAAACAGGTAATCAAGATGATGATCAAGTTGAGACTCAAAGAGTGGAAGTTGATCGATTCTTAACACCAAATGGTGATAAAATGACCCTTTATATTGATGGATCAGTTTCAAAGGAAAAACCAGATGGTAGTAAAATTACTGTGAATATTGATAAATCAAGTTCAGCGGAATTTTCAGATGGTAATAAAATTATTAAGAATACTGATGGCTCAACCTCAGTAGAACTTTCAGATGGCAATAAAATTACATTAAATCTAGGATCATTAGTAGTAAAATTTATAGATGGTCGTAAACTTATTGAGAATACTGATGGATCATGCTTAGTTGAATATTCAGATGGTAAAGTTACAACGGATCCTGATAGAGTAACATTAGGGGAAGCTATTGAAATAGGTAAGGAATCGTGCAAAATACTAGAGAGAATTTTTGAATTATAAATCAACGGTTCCTGAAATATTAAGTTCATGCAATTTTGCAATCAGATCAAGATTTAATGAAACTGATTTTTTAGTGACCAATTTGATATTTTTGCCATTTTCCTGAAATATCATACGAAGGGGGATTTTTCCTCCTTCTATTTTTTTTATGAAATCAATATGTTCAAGTGTTACATCATCTGGAAGTTGCAGCGTTACTTGATTGATTTTATCCCATTGATCAAACACGAGTTCTAAGGGTACACATTGATTCGCTTTAATTTTACAGTTTGCTTGAGCTGAAATATCAAGCGCACCTTTTACAATGAATATCGTATAATCGCTTAACCATGATTCAATTTGTTTAAACAATCGAGGGAACACAATAATTTCTGCATGATTATGTAAATCTTCAATTTGTACAAATGCCATGCGCTCACCTTTTTTGGTAGAAATAATTTTTTTCTGCGTTAAAAGTCCATACGTAATAATTGTTGGTTCTTGTGAAACATGCGCAGGATGTTTTTTTACAAGTTCTAAAAGACTTGCAATAGTATGAGCCTGAATCCAAGTGAGTTGCTTTTCGTTTACTTGAATTGGATGTGAGCTGATATAAAAACCTAAAACTTCTTTCTCTTTTTCCAATTTTTCTTTATTAGACCATTCAGGACGTGAACTAAAACTATACGCTTGTTCATGATCAGTTGTTGATTTGCCTGTACTAAAAAGTTGCATTTGACCAGTAAGTTTATGTTCTTTTATTTCAAGTGCAAGTTCAATGATATGAGCAAGCTCATAAAATTTTTGTGCGCGATTGCCCGGTAACTCATCAAAAGCTCCTGCACAAATGAGATTTTCAAGCACACGCTTGTTTGATGTTCGTAAATCAATACGCTGACAAAAATCTAAAATATCTTTAAACGGTCCTTTTTTTTCTCGATCGGCAATAATATTGTGCAATGATGCTAGTCCAATATTTTTAATACCTTGCAACCCGAATAAAATTTTATTATCAACAACGGTAAAATCAATATGAGATTTGTTAATATTTGGTGGAAGTAGTTCAATGCCCATATCTCGTGCTTCTTTTAAATAAAAAGCCATTTTTTCAGCATTGGTTGCTTCAAGTGAAATTAAACATGCAGCAAATTGTGCAGGATAATTCGCTTTTAGGTATGCTGTTTGATATGCAATGAGTGCGTAGGCTGCAGAGTGAGATTTATTAAAACCATAACCAGCAAAGTATGCCATCAATTCAAAAAGAGCATCTGATTTTTTAAGATCAAATCCTTTGGCAACAGCACGATCAACAAATAATTTTTTCTGCTCTGCCATCACGTCAGCTTTTTTCTTACCCATCGCACGACGTAAAATATCAGCTTCACCCAGTGAATAACCACCAATAACTGAAGCAATTTTCATAACTTGTTCTTGATAAACAATGACTCCATATGTTTCTTCAAGCACATCTTTTAATTCGTCGAAGAAATATTCAATAGTTTGTTTACCATGTCGGCGTAAAATATAATCATCAACCATTCCGGCGTTTAAAGGACCTGGACGATACAGTGCGTTGACTGCAATGATATCTTCAAATTTATCTGGCTTGAGTTTACGCAAAACATCTTTTAAACCATCAGATTCTAACTGGAACACACCTGATGTTTTTCCAGCTTGGAGCAGATCAAATGTTTTTTGATCATCAAGCGGAATGTGATCAATATCGATTGTAATATTTTGATGATGTTTAATTGAATTAAGAGTATTTTTAACAAGTGTTAAGTTTTTCAGTCCCAAAAGATCTATTTTTAAAAAACCAATACTTTCAAGTTCTGTCATTGCATATTGAGCAACAATAGCATTATCTTTTGGTGGAATGAAAATAGGAAGCATTTCATGTGTTGGCTCAGGTGTTATAACAATTCCAGCAGCATGTTTGGATGCATGACGTGTAACACCTTCAAGTTTAAATGCGATATCAAAAACATGTTTTATAGTTGGATTGTTCTCAGTTAATTCTTTGAGTTGTGGCTCTTGTTCAAGCGCTTCTTTCAGCGTAATTTTTAATTGTTCAGGAACGAGTGCTGTAATCATATTTGATTCTTCAAACGGCAATCCCAGAGCACGCGCAACATCTTTGATCACACCTTTGGCAAGCATCGTTCCAAACGTAATAATTTGGCATACTTTATCATGACCATATTTGTCTTTAATGTAATTAATAACCGTTTCTCGGCCTTCAATACAAAAATCAATATCGATATCTGGCATGCTTACACGTTCTGGATTTAAAAAACGTTCAAAGAGCAAATTGTACTTGAGTGGATCAATGTTGGTAATTTCTAGGCACCAGGCAACTAATGCTCCTGCAGCAGAACCGCGACCAGGACCAACAGGGATATTATTTCTTCGCGACCACATAATAAAATCACTTACGATTAAAAAATATCCAACAAAGCCCATTTTTATAATCAAATCCATTTCAAGTTCTAGTCGAGCTACATATTTTTCTTTGTGCTCAGCGGGAAATCGTTTGTTGTTTGCCAATGTTTCAAGTCCAGCTCTGCACAATGTTTGAAAATATTGCTCTGGTGTTTGATCTTGTGGTGTTGCAAAGGCAGGGAAAAATAATTTTCCTGTTTCAAATTCAAAGTTGCACATGTCAGCAATTTTGCCAGTGTTGTATACTGCTTGCGGGTGATCTTTAAAGATCTCAAGCATTTCTGCCTCAGATCTCATGTAGGCACGACATTGCCCAAAGCTAAACCGTGTTGGGTCATCAAATCGTTTACCAGTACCAATTGCTAGCATAACTTCATGCGCTTGGTGATCTTGCAATGAAAGATAATGACAATCTGTAGTAGCAACACAGTCAATGCCTAGTTTTGCACCAAGTTCAAACAATTTTTTATTCATTACTTTTTGTTCTTCTTGGTCTTCTGGTTGCACTTCAAAATAAAAACGATCTTTTCCAAAATGTTTCACAAACCAATCGATTTGTTGTAAAGCTTGCTCTTCTTGATCATTTTTTAAAAGTTGCGGAATGTGGCCACCTAAACATGCACTGGTAGCAATGAGTCCTTGGCAATGTTGCTGCAGAATGTTGTAATCAATACGAGGTTTAAAATAAAAACCTTTTTGATACGAATATGCAATTAGCTTGCATAGGTTTTTATACCCGATTTCATTTTCAACAAGCAAAATTAAATGATAATATTTTTTATCAACTGATCGTTGATCAACATTTTCTGTGATGTAAGCTTCCATACCCAAAATTGGTTTGATGCCAGCTTTTTTACAGAGTTGAAAAAACTTTACTGCTCCAAAAATATTTCCATGATCTGTAATCGCAAGAGATTTTAGTCCTTGTGCCTTTGCATGATCAATTAATTTTGGAAGAGTGATTGCTCCATCAAGCAGAGAATATTCTGTATGAAGATGTAAATGTGTGAAATGTTTAGTCATACAAAATAATATTTTTAAGTTTTTTTAGAATAATATATGTTTCTATAGTGTATCCAAAAATTTGTAACTTGTGTATGAGAGATTTATGATACTATAGAAAAAAAGTAATAAGTATTTTTAAATAGTTATTAAGGATGAATTATGAAGCATCAGTTATTGTTATTTTTAGCCTTAAACTTGCTGAATCATGAAATATACAATTCGCAAGCTGCTCGTTCATCAAGTACCAAAGAATCTAAACTAGAGATTGAATCTAAAGAAGAATTTTTAGAATTTTTAGCTTATTTTTTTGACACAAAGACAGGCTTAATTTTATCAGCACATCTTCCTGAATATCAATGTACACTTGTTAAAAATAATATTTTTAAAGGACGACAAATTAATTATTTGTTGCATCATGGGCGATCTACTGATAAGAAGGTCTACTGGTCTTTAATTGATGATAAACAAGAAATTTCAAAAGATGTTTTTCGTACAAATTGTTATAGACTTTCAGTGCCAGAAATAGTTAAATTTTTAAAAATTCTTTTTTGCGAGGAACCTGGTAGAGCTGAATTTATAGATTCAAAATTAACGTTGCGATATCACAATGAGCCAACACATTTTTTATCATCTGAAGAACTGCAAAAAGAAATACTGGTTCAACAGATTGCATTGTTAAAAACCTTGCAACAACAACGATCTATGCCAAAACCCATGTTGACGGTCCCAAAATTGTCTCGGGCAACGCAAACTGAATTGCCTGCAGAGCAAGTGACGGTACCTTATACTGCAATTTGAAAATAAGAAAAAAAAGCTGTAACTCATATAATTATTATTAAGGAAAAGTTATGAAGCATCATATATTTTTAGTTTTAGCTCTAAGCTTGCTGACTCATGAAACATACAATTCGCAAGCTGTGCAATCATCAGTTACAAAAAATAATTCAGACGAAATTAAATCTAAAGAAGAATTTTTAGAATTTTTAACATATTTTTTTGACACAAAGACTGGCTTCATACAGTCGGCACATCTTCCTGAGTCTCAATTTACACATGTTCAAAATAAAGCTTTTAAAGGACGAATTATTAATTATTTGTTGTCTTTTAATAAATGCATTGATAATAAATTTGGGCATGTTCATGTAGCCTTTTGGTCTCTTGCGGGTCATAAACCAGAGATATCGCAAGAAGTTTATCGTGCAAATTATTTTAGATTTTCAGTACCAGAAATAGAGAAATTTTTAAAAATTCTTTATTGCGAGGAACCTGGCAGAGCTGAATTTATAAATTCAAGGTTAACTTTGAGATATCACAGTGAGTCAGAAAGAGATTTGTCAATTCCAGGAGATCTGGAAAAAGAATTACTTATTCAACAGGTTGCATTGCTGAAAATACAACAACAATCTATGTCAAAATCGTTGCAGGAAGTACCAAAATTGTCGCAGGAAACGCAAACTGAATTGCCTGCACAGCCATGATGTAACCTTTTACTACAATTGAAAAGTAATAAAAAAAGTTGCAATCCTATAAAAATTTTTAAGGAAGAGTTATGAAGCGCCAGATAATTTTATATTTAGTTTTAAGTTTGATGACTCATGAAACATACAATTCGCAAGCTGCACAATCATCAGTTCCAGCTAATTCTACGAGGATTGAGCCTAAAGATGATTTTTTTGATTTTTTAGTTACAAAATCTAAAACGACTTCTTCAACTAAGATTGAGTCTAAAGACGAATTTTTTGATTTTTTAAAAGAATTTTTTAATTCCAAGAACGGTATGATACAATCTGCTGATCTTCCTGATTGTAGGTTTATTCATGTTAAAATGGATTCCTTAAAAGGACGGTCAATTAATTATGTAATGCCGGCTAAGGAAATTGATGCCACTAAGCAACATTCTTGTTTAGAATGCGATCAAGTACATAATGCCTTTAGATCTCCTGTGGACTGTAAAAAAGAAATATCCTACATGGTTTATAGTAATTTTTGGTCAACTTATTGCGTATCAGACTTAGATAAATTTTTAAAAATTTTATATGGCCAGGAACCTGGTCGAGCTGAATTTGTTAATTCTAGGTTAACTTTGAAGTATCATAGTGAGCCAACAAGATTGTTATCACCTGATGAATTACAAAAAGAAGTTCTTATGCAACAAATTGCATTATTAAAAGCTTTACAAACGCAACGATCAGTAATACCACAACCATTGCAAGAATTGCCAAAATTATCACAGCAGACAAAAACTGAATTGTTATCTAAGCAGACTTGATTTTAGAATATTTTTTTTCAGATTAGCGCTAGAAGCGAGGCTCAACAACAACGGTAATGTATTGCTGAGCTAACTCTTTACGGCGTTTTATATAGACTATTTTATGAGTTCTAGGGTATATAATTACACCTTTTCTATCTTTAAAGTCGCTTAATTTTACCCAAACATCACAGTTCTCAATAACAGCAGATTTTGATGTTTTACCAAGTCTTAAGGCTTCATCGAACAAAAAAATTGTACGCAATAGATCATTGGTTTTATTTGAATCAAGTTTTAAGTTAAAAAGTTCTCCATTTGGATAATAATATTTTAGCCATAGATGATCATATATGCTACCTACTGCATACATTCCTAGTATAGCACTAAATCCCATTCCTACTTGGCGATTAAACGTTTTTTGTGGATCTTGATGATCTTGTTCATTTGAATACGAATAAGATTTATAATCTTGTTTTTGTCTTTGCTCTTGTCGATATCGTTCTTGCTCTTGTTGATATCTTTGTTCTTCTCTTTGTCGTTCTTGTCGATCGCGTTCTCTTTTTTTCCCTAAATTTTCAAAAAATTCTTTGTGTCTTTGCTCTGCTTGTTCTTCCTTTTGTCGTTGTTCTTCACGCCATTGCTTTTGTTCGTACTGTTCTTGTTCTCGCCACTTTCGTTGTTCTTCATAGTTTTTTTGTTTTTGATTACTTTGTGAATAAGAAGAATACGATTCATTCGATGAGCTTGGGGATTCTTTACCACGTAAGATTTTATACGCCTGGTCAACATCTTGAGCCTTTTGTGTTGTTCCACCTTGATCAGGATGAGCTTTCATCATTGCTTTACGATATTTTAATTTTAATTCTTGTGGAGATTCTTTTCCTTCTGCTCCTAAAATATTTTGAGCTTCTCTGTATGTCATTAAGTTTGGAGCTGTAGCTTTAAATATCCCATTGCTTGAACGATAAGAGGAACCAGCATACCATAGAGGCTTAAATGATTCTGATTGCAAAGCATCATGCATTCTTTCAGGATTTACTGTTGCTTGATGTTGCATGGAAGAAATAAATTCAGGTGATATTATTGAGTTTGACCAAGGGAAGTGTATTGCTGTAGCTTTCGTAATGAGTGCAATAGTTTTTGAACCTACGCACGTAACAGCTGCATATTGCATTGCAAAGAAGCTGAGTAATACAGAAATAACGAAATATTTTTTCATAAAAAATTTTCCCCCTCTATGGCATAAATTAAGTGAAAATAGTATAAAGAATCAGTTAAGATTAGCAATCTTGAAGTGAATGTTTTGAACTATAGATAAGGGCTTTTGGGACGTATTTTAAATTACATATCTTGTGCGTATCGTTGACATGTAACGCTATTGATGCATCCAAGACTTGCAAATCCAGTCCAAATGTGCGTTATACCATAGCTCATAAAAGGTAGAGGAATTCCTACAATAGGCATAAGACCTAGTACCATGCCGATATTAATCATGGTTGAAAAAACAATAGGCGCCAGAAGTCCAAAGCACATGAGTTTGGGGTAAAATGATGTAATTGTTAGTATCATTCCCAGTAATTGAAAAAAGAGCAAAATATAAAGTATGATAACGATCATTGCTCCTACAAATCCTGTTTCTTCACAAATGACAGAAAAAATAAAATCAGTTCTACTTTCAGGTAAAAAACACATTTTATTTTGTGTTCCTTTTCCGATCCCTTTTCCTAATATTCCACCAGATCCAACTGCGATTTTAGATTGTTCAATTTGATAACGTTCTTTATTTCGATCACCTTGTCCTAAAAAAACAAGAATGCGTTTTTTTTGATATGGTTTTAAAATATGCCAAGAAATAGGAGCTGTAATAAGTACACAAAGACCAGCAATCATGAAAAATTTTGTTTGAAGACCTGTAAACCACAACATTAAAGAACCAGAAAAAAGTATGATAAGTCCTGTTCCTAAATCAGGTTGTTTAAGTACTAAAATAAAACTCAGACCAATAACAATGAGTGGAATACCATAGGTGATCGGCTTTGGTTCTGTTTGTTCTGTGTCATGTAAAAAATAATAGGTAATAAACATGGGGAAGAAAAGTTTGGCAAGCTCTGATGATTGAAATTTTACAAATCCCAGATTGATCCAACGTTGAGCTCCCATTCCTATAGAACCTTTAATGAGTGTGAACATTAAAAGTCCTAAGGTAAAAAGATAGAGCCAATACCCAGTGCGGCAAATTGTTCGATAATCTATAAAACTACACAAGAAATAAATTGCAACACCTGAAAGAATTCCAAAGATTTGTTTTTTAAAAAATAAAGAAAAAGCACCAGCTTTACACGTTGTGCTGAACACAAAGCATAAGCTCATGCTTGAAAGAAGTAGTACTAAAAAAAGACTCATCCAGTCAAAGTAACATAAATATCTTTTGTTAACGAATAACATAATTTTTTTTGTAAGAATATGGTTTGTTTTTTCAGCAAAAAAATTATACGTTAAGCAATCTTTTTGTATACGTTTAGTTTAGAATCGACGATTTAGTAATCGTCGTCCCTGACTCCGATCGGGGATCCAGATCATTAAAACAAACACAGAAACCATCAAAAAAAAGTGAAATAGATTACGCGAATCCAACCTACGTGTCTTACGCTTACTACGGTGGACAGGTAAATCGCCTTGTCCGTTCCGAAGCTTTAGCGAAGGCGGAGTAATGGTAGAGTGAGTGTTAATTTTATTACTAAAATTAGGTTTTAGAAGAAGTCTATTATGCAATAAGTGTATTTATAGATGTTTTTTAATATCACTTTTCTTATTAAGTTTAACTCAAAATTTCTTGGATATGTTTTCCAGCAGCATTGATTGACGCAAACGGTTGAGCAGGATCAAGTTTTTCAAACGGACCAAAATGGCAACTACCAGGAGCGTTATTCCATTCATTGTAAAATTCTGGATCATTAGTGTGTCCCCAGAAATAAATGCCTTTAACAGGAATTCCTTTGTCTCGCGCAAGTTTACATACGTGCAGTGTCATATCAATAAAATCTTTTTTTGTTTGCGCATTGGCCGTGTTACATCCAGTTTCTGCAATATAAATATCTTTACCAGGAAAAGCATTATGAATTTCAACAATGCTTTCAAGAGCTGACTGCTCATCAATGATACCTGAGCAGTTATCGCCCAGTGGTGTAGTTACATCAAAATACATTGCAGGATATATGCTGAGTGCTATGCCATCAAAATGTTTGAAATGTGGTTGCATGAGACTGACAAATTTTCCATTGTATGCTCTGTTTGCAATACTACAAACTATTCGCTCTAAAAGTCCTCGTGGATCTGTTGCGCTATGTTTTGGTTTCATTGGTTTCCATTGATGCGAGACAAGCACTTGAATATTTTTATTAACAGCTTTTATTTTTTTGCTTGCTTGAATATGTGCTTTGACCATATTATTCAAATACGTATCTTGATCGATACTTATTTCAAATGGAGGAAGTGTTTGTCGTTTCACTCTAAAACCAAAAGCAACTAATTGACTAATCGGGCAAACATGCGTGATGTATGGTGATGCAGCAACAACTTGGCCGCAATAATGAGCAAACCACTGCGCATGTTCTTCCTTTTCAAAAAGATGAGGTATGCTCTCAGGATTTGCATAATGATGTAAAAAAATCATAGGATTACCAATTTCTTTTAACCATGCAGCTTGTGCTTGTAATTTATTTTGATCAATCTCAGTTGAATTGTCTTTTAAAATATCACATGCTTCAAGTGAAATTCGATAATTTGGTAAGCATGAACAGCCAGATTGTTTATTAATATTTAAATAATTGATTTGTTGAATCATTGTTTGCAAATGAGCTGGTGACAATGTTGATTGTTGTCTTGGCAGTTCACTTAAGCAACATTTGTGCAAACATTTTGGACAACGTCTCATAGTTAGTTTATATGCTGAACTATTGGTTGCTATATCTTTAAGTATAAATTTGACTAATCGTGTATTTTTTTCAGGTTGTATAGTACTTGGATCAAAAATAATTGCGCAACGATTACAGCGTGTCTGTGGCAAACATCTCAGTACGTACCAAATGCGATCTTTATGTTCAAGCCAGGAAAAAGGATCTTTTTGCTTTTGAGCAACACTATGTAATGTTGATCGAATATGATCGTAAGAAACAGTATTGCATGTTTGATGTGTTTGAGAGATAGAAGTACCAAAGCTGATAACAAAAGGGTTATTTTTATCGGCATTTAAAGTTTGATAGGTGATTTTCCCTGGTGGAAATGAGATCTTTGCTTCTATGATGTTGGCATGCAAAATGCCGACTAGAAGCACTAATCCAAAAAATTTTTTTGTTATATTTCTCATAAAAATCCCAATTATTTGCCCTATTTTTATCAGTAAAATCAGTATACGTTTTTATATAAAAAACGCATCTGGTAGGGGTAGTTTTCCATCAGGGGTGGCCTGCGTGATAAAATCTGTTTTTTGGCACATATTTAATGACTCGTAAATGACGCTATAATATGTATTGAAAAATCTTGAAAAAAATAATTGAAGTTTTTCAATACTATCTTTACGAACTCGAGCTAAATGAGCAATCACGCCTTCAATATCTTTATATGTTTTAGTAACATAACCAGCAGCTTTTTTGAGTTGCGCATGTTTTATATCTGATGCATGAAATGTGGTTTCAAATAATAATTTGATATCGGAAATAGTTGCTGTTGCAAGTGTGAATTCATGTTGAATAAGACTGAGTTGCGCGGTAATTTCATGCTGTTGTTTACCCCATGCTATAAGAGCAGTTTTCAGATGTGTAATTAAGGTTTTGGTTGGTTCAGGATTGATTAAAATTAAAGGTGGACCAATTTTTTGGATCTTGCTGAAAAGTTCTTGGTAAACAATTTGTGATTGTTTTATGCAGTCAATTGCTTGCTCTAAATGAGTTGTATCATTATTGCTTACGTTCATATTTGCTTGCCATGAATCACTAATTGATGGAGTTTTAATTTTTAGCAATTCTTCTTGTATTGTTAGTTTTGCCATGATCATGCGGCATGATTCTTGCGTAATTTGATAACTGAGTAAAATCATATCGATAAGAGTTTGCAAATGTTGCATGTTTGTAAGTGTATCAATATGAGTTGTTTTCCAGCAGCGAGCGGTGCTGTAAAGATCGGATTTTGAGGCAATGGAATTTATATAGAGTGTTGAACATCCTGTAGCAATAATCAAAAAAATGAATACAAACTTCATAAAATTAACCTTTTTTGGATTGTTCTAGATCATTATTGCAAAAAGCATGAGGCATAAGTTCTATACTCGTTGTTGTTGCTATGATAGCCTGGGGTGTTGCGATAATGATGCTAGCATTGTTACAAAATTCATATAAAAGTTGTCGGCATGCACCGCAAGGAAAAACGCCATGATCAGTTACAAGTGCAAGATGGGTAAATTGTTTGTGTCCAGATGTTAAAGCTGAAAAAATAGCCACACGTTCTGCGCACATAGTTAAGCCATATGAAACAGATTCAATATTAAAACCACCAATAAAAGTTCCATCAATGCTGCGCAGGCTGGCTCCAACTTTAAAATTACTGTACGTTGCAATTGCTTGTTGCTGCATAGTTGCTGCATGTGAAATAAGATCTGAAAGATATGTAGAAGTTTGATTTTTTTGCATGAGGGTATCTTCTGTTTGATAAACTACTCTATGTGCACAAGGGTACCATCTTGTACAATTTCTGCAAAGTACAATCTATAAAAAAATTTAGACTCAACCATTTGTTGCATTTTCATGAGTTCATTATACTTTAAGGGTGATGGTTATCAGTACTTAAAATGGTAAACGGGGTTTACTATGCAATTTTTAAAACGATTATGTATGAAACAATGTTGGGCAATTTTGTTACTTGTGCCAACAAACATGTTTTCTGAATCAAGCGTGTTTCCAACGCTTACTTCTTTAATTGAATCCTTTGAAAAACTTCCTAAAAATCGTGAAGGCGCGACATATGCATCATGTGGATTTGCGTTAAAATTACCTGATAAAAAAGATCAAATTAAAGAATTTAAATCGCAAATTGAACAATGGATGCGCATGCGATCTATATTGATGAATGATGATGATTTATGGGCGCCAGCAAATAACAATGTAACTAAACCTGGGCCTGATTTTTTTAATACAACTCAACCGCTGAAAAAATTTATGCCTTATGTACAACGATCCGATGGCTTAGGTTATCAGATTATCATGCGTGGTGACTTACACGGTGACATTAGTTCCTTGATAGCACAGCTTAAAGAGATGAAAGCACAAAAATTAATTGGCGATGATTTTGTATTAAAAAAGAATGTTATCATGGCTTTTTTAGGTGATTATGTAGATCGCGGTAATTACGGTCTTGAAGTTTTGTATACACTAGCACTTTTAGGAAACGCAAATCCAGATAATGTATGGTATGTACGCGGTAATCATGAAGATATTGTCATTTCAAGCAATTATGGCTTTGCAGATGAAGTTCGACAAAAATTTAATGACACTGATGGTAGTTTGCATGCTTGGATTGCGCGTATGTATGATTTTATGCCAGTAGTCATCTATGTTGGTGATACAACTGGCCGCTACGCTCAGCTTTGTCATGGTGGAATTGAACAAGGTTACCATCCTCAAGATTTATTTGAATCAGGAAAAACATATCAGTTGATCGGTACATTGCATCGAAAAAAAGCTTTAGATGTAATTGCACAAGATGCAACCGTTTTGAAAAGTGTTAAAAAAGATATGAATGCAATTTCTCGTACTATGCAAGATAACCTTGTTCTTAGCAGTCCATTTCCTATGAATAATCAACTGCCGCTTGGTTTTATGTGGAATGATTTTGATCCGACAGGAAATGGTCCTGCAGTAAAAATTGTTTATGGACGAGGACTTGAATATAGTCAGGCTGGTGTTAATGTTGTGTTACGTCATCAAGAAGGTAGCTATAAAATTATAGCTATTTTTAGGGCTCATCAACATAGTTCAGATCCAAATGATCTTATGATGAAAAATATTTTAAAAGGGCAGGGTATTAGTAACATAAGACAATCTGCTTGTGATGGAAGTATTGGGGATGGAAAAGATAAAGATGTGTATACTTTAAACGTTGCTCCTGATTCAGTATATGGCAAAGAAGTCGGATTTGATTATGATACGAGTATTACATTAACACTGAGCAAATCTGGTTCATGGAAATATAGCAAACAACATTATTTTCCTTTAGAAGGAATAAAAAAATCTTTGATAGGGATAAAAAAAAAGAAGACTGCTTCTAAATTACATTGTAAACAATTGAAACGTCGGTTTTAGCAAGAAAGAATTTAATAAAAATAAGCTGGTTGCCTATGAAAGGTAACCAGCTTATTTATGTAATGTAAAAATTAATTTATTTAGTTATAGCTGTAATATCTAGTAATACTACAGGAGCACTTAGCCCCATGGCAAATATTCCTGGAATTGCAAAAAGTCCACCGATATGGAAATTTCCTGTTCCATAAGGTACTCCCATTCCTACAGCAGTAAAAGAGATGAAACATGCGCTTAAGCATATTACAATTCCAATAGCCAAAGTAATTGCACCTATAATAAATATTTTTCTTGCTGCGCTTGTTATTTGGCTGAAACAGGATGTTTGCTCAAGAAGATTTTTAATAAAAATAACATTTTCTTGTGTAGTAACAGAAGCTTTTTTATTGAGCAAATGCACAATGACATTTTTATTGCCATGATCAACAGCATAATCTAATGCAGTTTTTCCAGCTTTATCCAAAGCGTTAATGTCAACATTGGAGTTAGCTACTTTTTTTATGATTTTTATGTTTCCTGACAGCACAGCATGATGCAGAATGGTTTGACCTTTGTCATTTATCATGGTTTTACATTCAGAACTTTTCAACCACTTTTGAGTATTTTCAGATAATTTTTTTTGAGAAATTTCATAGAAAATATCGACTGAATGGGCTATTGAGCCACTAAATAACAATAGTGCAGATGTAAAAATAAAAAATTTGTTCACAATGTCCCCCTAAGAACAGTTTAAAAAAATGTGACTATTTATTAAGCAGGTTGTGCAGAAATTATAAGACTTTCTGGATTTCTTGGGGCATTAGTTACCATAAGAACTATTCCTGGAACACCAAAAATAGTAAATTCTCCTAAGCTAGCCAACACCAGCCATCCCGCCAAAGGAATATATATGGCTACAATTAACGGAGCAATTAAACAAATTACCCCAATAACTACTAATGCTATTCCTATTTTATAAAGAGTTGATGGTTTGATCAGTTCTTTAGCAAAAAGAGCATTTTGCTCTGTAGTAACGGAAGCTTTTTTCATGAGTAAATATTGGATGATATTTTTGTTGCCATGATCAACAGCATAATCTAATGCTGTTTTGCCAGCTTTATCCAAAGCGTTAACATCAACATTTGAATTAGCTACTTTTTTTATGATTTGTATGTTTCCTGTTAGCACCGCATGATGCAAAATGGTTTGCCCTTTGGCATTTACCATGTTTTTATTTTCAGAATTTTTCAACCAGTTTTCAGTATTTTTAGAAAGATTTCCTTTAGAAATTTCATAGAAAATATCAGTTGTTTGGGTTACTGAACCATTCAGTAACAATAATGCAGATGTAAAAATATAAACTTTGTTCACAATGTCCCCCTAAGAACAATAGATTAAAAATGTGGCACGATATCATTTTATTTGATAACTGTGCCTTGTGCAAAAGGGTAAGGGGGATTTTGATTTTTTAAGGATTTTGTACTGGCACCATCACCGCTTTTTGAGCTAATGATGGGTAACCATGCCCAAGCTGTAGTTCGATAGAACGAAGAGTTTTCGATTTTTTATTTCTATCGTCCAGGCTTCGTGTCAAGCTATCGCTTGCTTACTACGCCGGACAGTCTTCTTTTCCGTGTCCAATGTTTTATTTAATTTTAAAGCCTTCAGTGCTGGCCGCGCCAGGCGTAGTTCGATAGAACGAAGAGTT
>DATIJN010000022.1:0-2906 GCA_035478615.1 Saccharimonadales bacterium (SeqCode) | reverse complement strand
AATGTGGAGTAGTCATTTGATTCTGTTTTGGTATAATGCTTTGTATCTTAAATTATATTCAAGTACAAGAAGGTTGCTATGAAAATTTATTTATTAAAAAGCATCGAAAAAGTTGGCATTGCTGGCGAAATAATTAAAGTAAGTGATGGTTACGCAAAAAACTTTATATTTCCACAAAAACTAGGTGTACAAGTAAATGAAAGTAATGCTGCTTTCTATGAAAAAAAAGCAAAATCTATTGATCAACGCAAAGAAGCTATTGAGTCAGTTACCAGCATGCTTGCTGAACAAATCAAAGCTCTTCGCTTAACGATCAAAAGAAAAACGCATGATGACAATCGTTTATATGCTGCAATCAGTGCAGGCGATGTTGTTGATTTGTTGGCTGAACATAATGTCAAGGTTGCAAAAAGCCAAATTATTTTTGATAAATCGATTAAAACAACTGGTTCTCACCTGGTAACAGTGAAACTTTCTTCAAAATTGCAACCGCAATTTTCTCTGAAAGTTTCTGGGTTGTCAGAAAAATAATATAATTTTAACTACCTGGATCCCTCCAGCCGTCGCCTTTGGCTATGGCGGACACGGCGGGTTAAATACACAGACGATGAGTGGTGAGTAAGTTTTAAATTTACAGATTTCGTATCCCTGTTTGCGCAGGGATACATGCTGTATAGGGAGTGCAGTTCATGCAGCAGTCTACAAATGTTCCTAAAAAAAATATTCCAAGTGATGGCCAACGAGAAATGTTGCTGGGAAAATCGTTACCTATGCAGCTTGAGGCTGAAAAATCGGTGCTTGGTGCTGTACTGCTCGATGATACATGCTTTAGTACGCTTGAAGAAACCTTGCACCCACAAGATTTTTATGTGCCAGCTCATGGTATTATTTATAAAGCAATGCTGAGCTTAGCGCAAAATAATCAGCGGATTGATATGATCACGCTGCAAGATGTTTTGCAGAAATCTGGTGAACTTTCAATTGCTGGTGATATAACGTATTTAATTGAACTTCAAGAAAATATTCCTGCGTTTGGGATGCTTGAGCAACATGTACAAATCATTCGCAGTAAGGCAGTTTTGCGTAATTTGATTCATTCATCTCTTGATATTATTACGAGTTGTTATAGTCAAAATGAAACAGAAGTTGATCATGTTATTGATGAAGCAGAAAAGAAAATTTTTCAAATTATTCATAGCCGATCATCACAAAATTTTGTGCAACTTAATATTTGGTTAAAAAAAACATTTCAACATCTTTCATCAATTAAAAGTTCTAGTCGCGGTATTACTGGTGTTGCAACTTCTTTTAAAGGGCTGGATAAAATGACGTCGGGTTTTCAATCAGGTGATTTAGTCATTTTGGCAGCTCGTCCATCGATGGGTAAAACCTCGCTTGCTTTAAATATTGCAATTAATGCAGCAAAGCAAAATGCTGGAGTAGGTATTTTTTCTCTGGAAATGTCGGCAGAACAATTGACGCTTCGTCTTTTATCCACCGAATCTGGCATTGATCATCATAAAATTCGTAATGCAACTATTTCTTCTGAGGAATGGATAGCATTAACTCATGTAGCTGCTGAACTTGGTGAAATGAAATTATTTATTGATGATACTGCTGCACTCAACATTATGGAACTTCGCGCAAAAGCACGACAGTTGAAAGCAAAGCATAATGTAGGTTTAATTGTTATCGATTATTTACAGCTTCTGCATTCAAGTCGCAGACATGAAAATCGTCATCAAGAAGTTTCAGAAATTTCTCGATTTTTAAAATCGCTTGCAAAAGAATTATCAGTACCCATTATTGCACTTTCTCAGCTCTCACGTGCTGTTGATAGTCGTACTGATAAACGACCAATGCTTTCAGATCTTCGGGAATCTGGGGCAATTGAGCAGGATGCTGACGTCATTATGTTTTTGTATCGTGAGATTGTGTATAATCAAGAAACTGAAAATCCTGAATTATCCGAATTAATTATTGGTAAACAACGTAATGGCCCTACAGGCACTGTGCCGCTTCGGTTTGTTCGTGAACTTACAAAGTTTGAAGATATGGACTAAAAATATAGAGAATTGTATGAAAAAAATATGTTTGCAATTTGTAATATTTATGATTATTTTTCGCGTAGTTAATTGTTCTGAGCCACATGTTAAAATGTTTATTGCAGAACAAGCTAGTGCTGCTCCGCAACCTCCAGCAAAACAACAAGATATCTCATCTCTTGCTGCTACAAATGCTGCTGGAACAACATATCCAACATTTGAATCTCAAAATCGATTATTAAAGGGTATAGAAGAAGATATAACTCGACATACATATAAATCAAAACAATTTGACCACCACAATCTTGAAGCACGATCGCACGATCATAAAATCGTTCTTACTCCTCGATCAAAAGCTATTATTGATGATGAATGTATATAAATATGAATGAAATTTTAGGTATGTAACATCAATAACTTCTCTTACTTTTAATTAAAATTATGATTTTATTGAAAACTATCTTTTTGTCTTGATAGCATATGACAAGATTAAGGATATTTAAAAGTGAGGGGTAATATGAAAAAAAGAATGATATTGTTGGTGTTAATACCATATTTTCTGCAAAGTTCAATCATTCATCAAGCAATTCGTTATGTTCCGCGGGAAGCAAAAGCCTCAAGTGCAGCTGTTCATGCTGCATCACGGCCTATACTCAGAAAAGATTTATCAGATCATGTACAAAATTATTGGAATTATTTTACAACGAGAACTGGCCGATATGTTCATTTAATTTCACCAGAAACAAAGCAAAATGGACTGCCACAGCTTGGTCTTTTAAAAGATGACATTTATTTAATGGAACAATGGATCAGAGATTTTCTGATACGTGATCAATTCTTTCTTGAATTTGCAGTACCAAT
>DATIJN010000021.1:0-4855 GCA_035478615.1 Saccharimonadales bacterium (SeqCode) | reverse complement strand
TCTTGGCTGTGACTTTTTCTTTCATGTTTATACTTCTTTTATGCGGCTAGTCAATTCTACTTTGATTTCTATCTTATTATTAATCTTAGCAGTTCTATATAAAGAAGCAATAAAACCCTCTTTGTTTTGATATATTTTTGTGTAGTACATAGTCTTTGCTAAGCGGTCTTTTTGATCTTTAAAAAGTTTACTGTCCAAAGCGCCAATTGTATCAAGCTTAAGGACTATTCCTTCGCTTTTTGTTTCAGCACTTTGCAGGGAGCCGACATATTGCATGTTTTTGACTTTTGCTTGAACTTCATGTTCTTTTAAAATACTGCTTTGCTGCGTAGCGCCATCTTTATACGTACTTGTTGCATGTTGCACAGATGCAGCATATTTCTTTGCTACTTCTTGCATACTCATACGCTCAGCATCTTTAAATGCTAGGGCCAATTCTTCTTTCATGCTATCCAAAGCTTTCTGTTCATAATACGCCTCTAAAACTTTAGATTGTACGTCTTTAAGATCAGGCAGGAAGCTTTTTTCTATTTTGGTACATGTCAATATAACGCCTTTGCCTTTATCAAAGAATGTTACGTAGCGTCCTTGTTCAGTAGTAAATAAATGTGTATATTCAATGCCTGATTTTCGAGTATCTAAAGGAAGCTGCGCTTTTGATCCTTTATAACGTTCAATAAATTTCATTAATGCTTCTGGATGATATTTTGCCCCAGTAACTATTCGAGCAGCATCTTGAGAGAATCGTTTTTGAAATCGTTGCTCAGTTAATTCTTTTTTAATTTCTGCTTCAACCGTTTTAAACTCTTTGTACTTTGCAGCTTTTCGAGCTACTCGTTGTATTAGTTCAAATCCTCTATCTGTTTTAATTGGAGCAGAAATTTGACCATCTTGACCAAGGAATTCAAATGCTGTATCAACAATCATTTTGTTCATCTTTGCATCATCTTTGCTGAAGAATTCAGAAAGACCTGCTCGAGATGCCAATGCTTTATCCTCAGAGAATTTAGTAACAAGTTCTTTGAAAGAATCTGGATTTTTTTCAGCGTCTTTTCGTATTTCTTCTATTTTAGATTTAGCTTCTTCTTCTTTGCCAGCTTGCACCGTAATTAAAAGTGTTCTTATTTGCATTTGAGCAGGATCAAGTAAATATCGCGATGCTTTATGTTTTTCATAGTATTGTTTTACATCTGCATCAGCAATGGAAATATTATAGTCAGAAACATCAAAGGTCCATAGTGTTCCTTCACGTTTTTCCTGCGTTTTAAATTTCTCAGCTACTCCAGCTTTTTTGTAAAACTTTTGTAATGTTTCCTGCGATAGCTGAGTAGATTTTGCAGCCGTAAGATATTTTTGATAAGGCAGCGTAATGTATGAATACGACTTATTTGCAAAATCAGAAGTATATTGTAGAGCTAATTCATATTCAGGCACATACACACTTGCATCAACAATTGCAAAAAATAATCTATTCTTCACATCAAGTTCTACTTGCATCACAAAATCTTCAACAGTAAGGGGCGCTGCTACTTGATTAAATACAGCTTCGTTTAATTCCCCATTTTCTTTTAAAAGATAGGATGGAAATTGCTGAATTTGTTTTTTAACTTCTGCATCAATATGAGAAACAGGAGCTTGTAGCGACATTTTATTTCTTAGATGTTCTACCAAAAGTCCACTTACACTACCTTCAACAGTTTGTTTTTGAATATCTTGTTTACCAAACACATATCCTCGTTGACGCAGCATTTCTTGTTGTTGTGCAGCCTGACTAAGTTTCATTTGAAATTGAGATTTACTTATTGTTTCATTATAAACTTTAATAAGCCAATCTTGAGGTACACCTATTTTAAAAAGGGAAAAACCACTTCCCAAAGCCATGGTAAAAAGAAAAATCCAAAGAAAAATTTTATAAAAATTGTTATTGATCATCTTGCGCATTAGGCTTATCATTGTCATCCTTGTTTCTGTATTCTGCTTAAACTATTTTAATATCACTACGTTTGATTTTTTCCAAACTCAGAATTTTATCAATGAGATTTTGCAATTCTTGTTTAGAATCATAAGATTTAGTTACGACTTGAAACCAAGTTCTTGTGACTTTACCAGAAGCAGATTTGCTGGTTTTTTGTTGAATATCAACATCAATATTATATTTTTTTAATCTATTTTGAAATTGAACTGCAGATCCTCGTTTTCCAAATCCAACCAATTGGGCACGATACGTTTGATTAGAATCTGGTTGCTGAGTTACATAAGGTTTTTTAGATACTTTTACCGACTGCGCAATTTCTTTTATGACTGGCTGAACTTCTAGTTCCTGGGTGGTTGATGCAGCTTTTGGTACTTCTGTTTTTTCTGACTGCGCTTTTATCGGTTCAGTTGATTTAGTTGTTACATCTTCTTCACTTACCGGTGTACCACCATTTTTTTCTGCAAATGATTGCATAGTCAGTAAATAATCAACTTGATCATTAAATGATTCTTGGCAAGCTTTTTGAGAAAATCCATCAATTACACTTTGCTTACCCCAAAAATAGCCACCTATAAAAATTAATAAACTTAAAACAATAAATACTGCAGCAGAAACACTTGCTTGCTTTTTTGTTATGTAAATTCCATTTTCATCTGACATAGGTATAACTCATAAAAATGTTTTTAAAATTTGCTCTGATAACCCATTTATATATAAACAAACATCATATAAAGTCAAGTTAATCTCTTGTACGCAGCCGACCAGATCACCAGAATTAAGAGCTTGTTGTAATTGCTGTTGCAGTTTATGTAAAAAAATTATTTGTCGCTTTGCGTAATTTCTTGTTTTTTTCTGAATTATAGGAGTAACATCATGGTCATTTTTATTCTCAAGCAAATCATCATATCCAATAAGTTTCTTTTTTTGTAAAAATGATTCCCATGCGCTACCACGTAGATTTTCTACTTCTTGTCTAAAACCACTGTTCATCATCTCAATGACCCGCTCATCAATTCTTTTATATAATTCTTTGCGGTCACGAGTACATACTATAAAATAAAAAGGAGCCAGTGGCTGAAATTCTTGCGCAAAAAGGGATGGCTTTTGACCAGTTGCTTTAAATATGGAAAGTGCTCGTATAATGCGATAACGATCACTTGGATTAATTTGAGTCGCTCTTTGCGGGTCTATAGATTGCAACTCTTTCCATAATTCACTTGATGACAGTACAGATCTTTCAAGCTCTTGTATCCAATCATTCGTACCTTCAATATCATGCTGTTTATAAAAAAATGATTTAATATAAAAAGCAGATCCTCCCACAACAATAGGAACATTTCCTCTATCCCAAATTTCTTGAAGTTTTATTTTCAATTGCTGTCGAAATTGGACAACTGTAAAATTTTCCGGTTTATCTAAAATATTAAAAAAATGATGCGGCACTGGCTCGTTTAAAAAATCAGGCTTGGCAGTCCCAATTGTCAGTGGGGTATAAAAAGAACCAATATCTGCATTGATAATTTCACCTGAAATTTTTTGTGCTAATTCTATAGCTAAACTTGATTTGCCCGTTGCAGTAGCTCCAGAAATTAAAACAACATATTGTCTCATAGATATCCATGTATTTAAAAAAAGAAAAGAGAGCTTTATCTGCTCTCTCTTCTACTAGTGTATCTACTTTTTAAGATTAGCCAAGACTAGCTGTTGGGGTATGGCAAGTAGCTTTTGGAACTGCCTTAGGTTTTTTTGATATATTTTTAACCTTAAGAGAGTTTTTTGGTGATGCTTCTGTTTTCTTTTCAGATTGCAAAACTGTCTTGGTTACAACGTGTTGTAATGAAGATTTTTCTTCTTGTGATGTTTTTTGAGCCAGTAAGAAAGATTTTTGAAGATACTTTGCAGCTTTTTCTTTATCAATATTTTTTACGACAGCAATTTCTTCAATTAAAAGTAATTCAATTTTTGATTTTAAATTACGCTCTCCAAATGAAAGTTCTTTACTATGAGATATTAATTGTAAGTCTCGATAAATGTGGCAAAGCTTCAGTAAATCTCCTGATCGTAAACTTAGTTGATATTTTTTATTACGTCTGTTCCAATTATTAATACCAAGTTCATCACTGCTTTTTTTGATAGGCTCAGCAAGTAACTTAAACATTGAATTAAGATCTTGCTCAGTACTTAGCCTTCTGATACCCACAGCCTCAATTCTATCTTCAGGAACAAGAACTGCCATATCTTTGTTAAAAAACTTTAATTCATAAAAACTTGTTTGTTTTCCAGAAATGAATCTTCTGACTAGCTTAGAAATTAATGCTACACCGTAGCCAGGATACACAACTTTTTCATCGACTAAGAACATAAGCTCTCCTTATCTAGAAGAAAACTTATTCCGTCTTCAAAATCGTTATCCTTATTTTGATTTATTCATCATATAGCAATATTGAATTTTTTAAAAGAGATCCATTACAGTTCCTCAAATTAATGCATAAGTAAAGGATTTTAATATTATTAAATAAAATATTGATTAATGATTTCATAATCCAGTATATCTACCTTAAATATTTTCTTATCTCGACTGGGGGGTTGTATGAAAAAAAATATTATATATACCATATTCTTTACGTTCTTTACGTCTTCTCTACTCAGTTGCGCAGATGGTAATGTTAATCAAGCAAATGAATCTGCTCTTTTTAACGCTGTCTGTACTAAAAAACTTTATGAAGTACGCATGGTTCTTAGTACTCTTGCCAAACATCCAAAAGGCCGTGCAGCATCTTTAGCACTGATAAATCAACATAATCAGGAAGGTAATACCGCACTCATCAGTGCTGTAGATAATCGCTCCTTATCTATCGTACAAGCATTAATGCAAGCAGG
>DATIJN010000020.1:0-4090 GCA_035478615.1 Saccharimonadales bacterium (SeqCode) | reverse complement strand
TTTGCGCCACTCAGCGGCGCATTTACTAGCCCAAGCAGTAACAGAGCTATTTCCAAACACCCTGCTCACCATCGGACCTGCAACCAAAGAAGGTTTCTTTTACGATTTTAAACCTGAACACAATTTTAAAGAATCAGACTTACCACTCATTGAGCAACGCATGAAAGAATTAGCTCATAAAAATTATCCAATTACGCATGAGGATATTTCAAAAACGCAAGCACGAGAACTTTACAAAAATAATCCTTTTAAGCTTGAACTCATTGATGGTATTGCTGGTGAAACTGTTGGACTTTCACGTCAAGGCGATTTTTATGATTTATGCCGTGGTGGCCATGTTGCAACCACAGGAGAACTTAAAAATATTATGCTTACCGGAATTTCTGGATCATATTGGCGCGCTGATCAAAAAAATGCACCATTGCAACGAATTTCAGGTACCGCATTTTTTTCTGATAAAGAGTTACGTACTCATTTGATGCAAAAAGAATTAGCCGCAAAATATGATCACCGAAAACTGGGTAAAGAAATGGACTTGTTTTCATTTCAAGAAGAAGGTACTGGTTTTCCATTTTATCATCCTAAAGGTACTTTTATTGTTAACAAATTGAAGGATTTTATCCGTGCTATTTGGACAAACAATGGTTACCATGAAATTATCACCCCTACTATTCTTGATGTATCCTTATGGAAACAATCTGGACATTATGCTCACTATCAAAAGCATATGTATTTTACGTGTGTTGAAAATAAAGAATATGCAGTCAAGCCTATGAACTGCCCGGGGTCAATTTTAGTGTATAAACAAAATTTGCATTCATACAAAGAGTTGCCACTGCGACTTGCAGAATTTGGTCATGTACATCGATTTGAACTTTCTGGTGTACTGCATGGACTATTTCGTGTAAGAGCTTTTACCATTGATGATACTCATATGTTTTGTGCACCTGAACAAATTGAAAAACAGATTGTGAGTTCAGTAAACATGATTGATCATGTTTTAACAACTTTTGGATTTGAAAATATTCATTATGCAATTTCAACTAAACCTGAAAATGCTATGGGAAGTGATGATCTATGGCAGAAAGCTATCGACGCTTTAAAAAATGGTCTGAGCAAAGCTGGAAAAGAATTTGAAATCTACGAAGGTGAAGGAGCTTTCTACGGTCCTAAAATTGAAATCACTATTTTTGATTCAATGGGCCGTTCATGGCAATGTTCAACTGTTCAAGTCGACTTTTTTGCACCACAAAACTTTGATCTATACTACATCAATAATAAAGGTGAAAAACAACACCCTGTTATTATCCATCAAGCGCTTTTTGGTTCACTTGAACGCTTTTTTGGAATTTTACTTGAACACTTTAAAGGACATTTGCCATTTTGGCTGTGCCCAACACAAATTAAAGTTTTGCCAATTACATCCGATCAACTTGCGTATGCGCAACATATTTTCAAAACTTTGATAGATGCTGGACTTCGAGTTGAACTGGATGAGAATTCAGAACCACTTTCCGCAAAAATAAAAGTAGCACAAATTGAAAGAATTCCATGGATGCTGGTTGTTGGCCAAAAAGAAATGGAAACAAATACGATTACTTTGCGTCACGTTACCGGCAAACAAGAATTTGGACTAACACTTGAAACCATTTTACAAATGGCTCATAAAGAAAATAAAATTTTAAAAAAATAATTTTATTCAACAAAAAAAAGCCCTTGGGAAAACCAAGGGCCTCTTTATTTATATAAACTTTTATTCTATTTTTTTTGATCTGCCAATCTTAGTAAATATACGCAGCGAGTTTTACCATCCGGATGACCAGAAATAAGTGCAGAAGGAAGTCTTGCTAAATAATTTCCTGGCTCAGGATTCTCATTAATGATTTCTTGATGCTTTTTGAAAAAATAAGCAGCAGCTTTTATTTCATCAGCGGAACTATAACGCGCTGCAAATCGATCAGCTCTTTTTTCTGCTGGCAATTTAAAAAGCACATTGCTTAGAAATGGAAACATATAATCTAAAAGAGTAAAAACCACTATCCCAATGACCGTTGCTACGAAGGCATGATAATGAAACATCAATGATTTAGCTGTTATAATCCCTACATAAACAGCAATCATTATCGTTAAAAATGTGACTGTAAGTTTTTTAGTAGAATAATTATCCACGGCATGACCAATTTCATGCTTGAAAATAAAGCATTGTGCCTGCGGAGTAAGAATTTTTCTAAATTCAGATAATCGAATTTTTTGAGTAGACGTAAGATGTGGTTCAATATGTTGAGCAAATACATTTTTAACAATTTGACCGTTACTATCTTCATCGCACAAAGAACACAATACAGGATCAATAACAATCGTATTGCTTGCTGCCATAGCAATTTGTTCTGCAGTATATGCATATTTTAAACTAATCATACTTGGTTCTATATTGCATGAACGTATTAATGCATCAAATTGTTCTTTATGAGTACCGGTAGGAACATACAATAAAGCTTTCTGAAATGCCTTATGACCACTAAACTGAATTCTCCAAACAACAGCAGCAAGAATAAGAGCAACTAGTATTGGACCTAACGGATGTAAAAGCAAAGATGGGAACAAATAAAATAATCCAATTACATACAATGATAACGTTAACGTGCCAATTATTTGTTGTTTAATCATAAAACTTCCTCCACTTTTTCCAAAAAAAAATAAATTAAGTAACCTCATTTAAAATATCAAATTTAACAAATAGTAATAATTTTAAACTGTATAAAAACAAAATATCGATTTTTAATGCACGAATACACATAATTGCGATTTTATAAAAATATGTAAGTTTTTTTAAAAATCAACAAAAGAGCCCTTGATTTTCTCAAGAGCCCTTTAATTTAAATTAATACCAAAAAATAATTCTACTCATTAACTAACTTATAGAATCCATAAGATGCGGCAGCAAGAAATGTTAAACACAAAATAGTATCTGTATGCGGTCTTAATGCTTTTAGTTTTTGCAAACAAGTAAGATGTTTATACAAATTAGTATCATTTTCAAAATGCCAATTAATATCTGACATTGTTACATAATCAAATGCTTTTTTCCCTGATGCATCAGTTAATGTTACCTCTGCCTGTGCTTTAAGCAATGCACGAGCAATATCCCATTTTTTATGTTTCATTGCATTGATCAACAATGTATCGCCATTTGAAAGTCTATGATTCGGACTTAACCCAAATTCAAAAAACTTTTCCATTTGGTATTCAGATAATGCGTTAACTGCTTGGTCAGTAACATTAACACCATGTGAGAGTAAAAAGAATAAAAGAGTTTTGTTATTATTTTTTACCGCAAATGCAAGCAAATCATAAAGACTGCTTAATTTTTGAGTTGCAATATCATCATCTTGCAACAATTGGGCAGCAGTATTCTTCTGACCATAGATATTAGTTGCAACAATTTCGAGCATGATTGATTTTTCTTTGCTTGATAATTGATGCCAACGAGCATCTTGAATCAAAACCGACTGAGTTTCAGGCATAACGTTCCATGTAACTTGGTCTGCTTGCAAAGAAGCACAAGCTATCATTGATACAATTGCATACCTTGAAATTTTAAAACCAAACATCCAGTATTCCTACATGTTTTGTATTAGAACTTTTTCAATTTCTAAAATTGTATGATGTGCCAGATACGTAGCGCCCGCAATCAATGCACCAACAATAGCAACTCTTGCTAAATCATCCACTATATCATTGGCTTTTACATTCAAATGAGCTATCCATTCTTTATATGCATTTGAAGCATAGAATGTTTTGGAACCGTATAGTGCTATTAAAAGAGGTTGATTAAGCCATTGTTTCTCATCAAATACCAATGGACAATAATCATACACATTTTTTTCAGATGCATCTTTGATCAGTGGGCTTGCACCAGCTTGAACTAACAATTCAACAAGTTGAACATTAACATCCTGATTTTTAACTAATGAAATAAGTAATGTATCACCATTTGCCAATGTATAATTTGGATTAAAGCCAAATTCTAAAAATTTTTCTATATACCAACTGTCCCATGTATGTGTAACAAATGTTACAGATTTATCTG
>DATIJN010000019.1:0-1988 GCA_035478615.1 Saccharimonadales bacterium (SeqCode) | reverse complement strand
TGACCAGTCAAAATTAATTTTCCTGTTCCTGGCATCAATACTGATTCGATTTTGAGCACATCGCCACCAAATGAAGTCCACGCCAAACCATTGGTCATACCAACCATATGAGTTTTGTTATCCAGTTTTTCTGCTGGATATTTCTTTGGACCTAAGAATTTTTCTAAATTCTTTTTAGTAATGGTGATAGTTTCTTTCTTTTCTACATACGCACGAGCTGATTTAGCACACAATTTTTTAATAAGTTGTGAAAGATGTCGAACTCCAGCTTCCCTGGTATATTCATAAATCACGCTGTCCAGAACTGATCGTGCAATCTGTAAAGAATTTTCTTTCAGTCCAGTTTCTTGCATCGCGTTTTTAATCAAATATTTTTTAGCAATTTGATATTTTTCTTCAATGGTATAACCAGAAAGCTGGATTAATTCCATACGATCAAGCAATGGCCCAGAAATCGCATGATAATCATTACAAGTTAAAATAAACATAACTGATGAAAGATCAAAAGGAATACCCAAATAGTTGTCATAAAACTCTTTGTTTTGATTTGGATCTAACACCTCAAGCAGTGCTGCTGATGGATCTCCACGAAAATCAGCACCAAGTTTATCAACTTCATCAATGAGAATAACTGGGTTCATAGATCCTGATTTTTTCATAGCCTGAATAATTCTACCCGGCATAGCGCCAACATATGTTCTTCTATGACCACGAATTTCAGATTCATCTTTAACGCCACCTAGTGAAATCCGTTGAAAGTTTCTGCCCATAGCCTTAGCAATTGATTGACCTAAAGACGTTTTTCCCACTCCAGGAGCACCTGCAAAACAAATAATCGGGCTTGCTCCATCCGATTTTAAATTTTTAACTGATATAAAGTCTAAAATGCGATCTTTAACATCTTCAAGACCATAGTGATCATCATCTAAAGTAGCTTTAGCATTAGCAATGTTTAAATTATCTTTGGTATAAACACCCCAAGGCAGTGATAATAACAATTCGATGTGATTGCGTGTTATGGTTGCTTCCATCGACTCAGGAGAAATACGTTCCAATTTATCAATATGTTTTTCGATTTCTTTTTTCATGCCTTCAGGCATATCTTTAGCTTTCAATGTTGTTTTCAAATCTTCCATCTCATCAAGAATATCTTCTCCCAACTCTTTTTTTATTGCTTTAAGCTGTTCACGAAGATAATATTCATGCTGATTTTTATTAATGGAATCGCGTGTATGAGATTTTATACGCTCTTGCACTTCAACTATTGAAATTTCTTTAGTTAATTCTGCATATACTCCTTGCAGCAAATCATCAATATTCGTGCACTCTAAGAGTAATTGAGATGCATGACTTTTCACTTCAATATGAGATAGCACAAATTCAACTATTTTTTCAGGATCATGCATTTTTGATAAAATTGCATAAAAATCTGGCGTAATCGTCTGGCTTGTTATTGAAAGTTGCTCAGAAATATCTTTTATATTTTTAATAAGTGCTCGAGTAGCATCAGTTACTTCATTATTAAATGCAATCGGCTCAATTTCAGCAAGTAACATATCATCTCTGATAGTTAAATCTTGAACTGATACTCGTTGAACACCTTGAACCAATACTTTAATACCATCATTTGGGACATTGATGACCCGCATGATAGTTGCAACAGTTCCAATCGAATATAAATTATCGGTATCAATTTCTTGCCCTTCATCTCCAGATTCACGAGCTGAAAGCAAAAGAACATATTTTTCTGTTTCAACGGCTTGTTTGATACCATTCATGATTCTGTCATCAAGAACTAAAAGTGGCATTATCATGTTTGGAAAAACAGTGACATTAATGGTGGGCACCACTGGAATAATTTTTGGGACAGCTTGCAAAGATTGATCTTGCGCGAGATTGATTTCCATACTTCCCCCTTCAGGTTTAGGCTCTTCCTCCCAATTTCTTTGATTGCAGTCTAAGCAAAGACTCCAGTCCAAAACAAGAGC
>DATIJN010000018.1:0-68085 GCA_035478615.1 Saccharimonadales bacterium (SeqCode) | reverse complement strand
CATTGGAATTTTAGTAAAAGCATTTATTTTCAAACCAATCATTCATTTGGTTGAAGATTTTTTGGCTCGAGTTCCTTTAGTAAAAACTATTTATCTTGGAACAAAACAACTCACTCATGCATTCACTGCACATGATCAAGTAAGTTTTAAAAAAGTTGTAATTATTGAATTTCCAAGAGCAGGAATGTACAGCATTGGTTTTGTAACCAAAGAAATTCCAGAACAAATTTCTGAAAAGAAATTATTTGGTATTTATATTCCACATACACCAAATCCGGCAACAGGGAGTTTTGTTATGCTTCCAGCTGATGCGTTTATAGAAACTGATTTAACTCGACAAGAAGCAACGGCTTTGATTATTTCTGGTGGAATTATACAACCAGGTCGCTATCAAAAACATTCAGAAGAAATTTAGCAAAAAAAGAGGCGCATTTTTCATGCGCCTCTTTTAAATGTAAACTTTTTAAATTAGCTGATTTTTTTGCCAATATAAGTAGCTATGGTATCAGCTACTACATAACCACCTAAACCCCCAATAGCTACTCCAGAAGTTTTTAGTGCTGCACGTCTAGGATCAAATGCTGTAGCTCGTTTAAATTCTAAATCAGCTATTTTTTGCATATATTTAGAATTATCTTTGTAATGATTTTTCAAACGATTAAAGTGCTCATTTGCCAATTCTGTATCAATTAAACTTCCATAACTACCAACCATTATACTTCCTACACAGATTCCAATGGTATTGGTCAGAAAATGAGCAAATCCAATTCTATTGTTTTCATTATATGGTAATACTGTTGAAGCAGATACACAAACAAGCAAAGCTGATAATAATAATTTTTTCATATAATTTCTCCTAAATTAAAATTGTTTAAATATTGCAATTTTAGCTATTTTTTTTGCTAATGTACAAAGTTAATTTTTCAGCAATAATATAGCTAAGAAAGCCACAATACCCGGCTGTAAAACATTTTGAAACTGCGCGTCCAGGTGCGAATTTTGTAGCTCGATTAAATTCTAATTTTTCTATTATTTTCAGATATTCAGGATTACTTCGATATTGGTTTTTTAAGCGATTAAAATGTTTTAGAGTATCTTGTTTATCAATGAAAGCTCCTAAATTCCAACCACAATAGAGTCCGACGCCAGCAGCAGCACCACTTTTGTCGAAATAAATCCGTGAAGACAATGAAGGCAATACTATTGATGCAAATCCACAAGCAAACACAACAGATAATAATAATTTTTTCATATAATTTTTCCTAAATTAAAATTGTTTAAATATTGTAATTTTAGCTATTTTTTTTGCCAATATATGAAGTTAATTTTTCAGCTACTATATAACTAAACCAACCAACTGTAGCTGCTCCCCAGCATTTTGCAACTATGCGTTCAGGAGCGAATTTTGTAGCTCTATTAAACTCTAATCTTTCAATTTTTTTTATATATTCAGGATAATTTCGGTATTGGTTTTTTAAATAATCAAAATATTGTTTAGTTGTGCGTTTATCAACGTAAGCTCCTAAATCCCAACCAAAAGCCGTTCCTATACCAGCTGCTAAAGCACTTTTATTTATCTCAATATCTGAAGGTAATATGGTTGATACCAATCCACAAACAAAAACAACAGGCAGTAATAACTTTTTCATATGGTTCCCAAATTAAGGATTTTTTGAATTTTCCAATGAGCTTATCAAACAAGCATTTTCATGCAAACAAAAATAGATTTATAATGTACGAAAATTGCCAAAAAAAATACCGTAAAAAAAGACTGAGCAAACAGTTTTGATCTGCAGCTATCATTTGATAATCTTATTCTTAATAAAAAAATCCTCACGTTTATTTTCTAAAAAGGAAATCACTATGAACAAAAATATAATGTCTGCAATTTTACTTAGTTTTATATTTTGTATATCTCAAAATCTTGTAAGCCATGCAAACTATGAAGAATATAGAAAAAAGGTTGCAGCGCAAGTTGAAGAAAGATTACAAGAAAAAGAAAAAAAACAACAAAAAACTAAAGAACAAAATAGATTAAATCGCTGTGAAAATTTACAGGAGCAATTAATATTTCTTTGTTATCTGGAGGAAGTAGGGAAAAAAGGAGGAGCAATAAGATTTGGGATAGATATTAGCTATGCAGGTACTTATAGTAAGCGGGTTATTGGTTGGGAATTAAAAAACGAAATTGATGGTACAGGTTATTATTGTGATTTTGATTTATTTTATAACGCAACTAGATGGCTCGATAGAGTAGAATATAAAAAAGAACGTGGTTATCATCCAGAAGATCCTCAATATCAATATCGTGAAGCTTATCGAATAACTCCTGCATTTATCAAAAGAGTGCGACGTCAATTAGAATCTCAGTTTGAACAAAATAAATGTTCTGTTTCTAGTGAAAAATAAGTAAATATTTATTTTGAAAAAAGAGTTTATAAAATAATTTTTTTTTATGCATCGATATTTAAATCACGAAAAATCACCTGCAAAAAATAATGCAAAGAATGCATCAAGACGATAGGAGCTGCCACCTGATTTTAACGCAAGATCAATTTCATACATTTTTTGATGTGCTGCTTGCAGTTCAAACAAGGTATATAATTTCCAATCTTGTTTTAAAAATGAAAAAGAAAGACCAAACGTTATGTGCTTTTGATCGGCAGGAACTCTGCCTTGCCACTGGACATAGAAATATGCTTTAAAAAGTTGCTCTGAAAAAAACGTGGTCCAAAATTGATCAGAATAAAAAGGTCTAACATGCGACCATTTTACAAAAAACTCTTCTGCTTTTTTTTCAAAAAATAATTGGCTCAAATAAAATAATGAAACATCTGACACTATTAATTTTTCAACCCAATCATCAAAAAAAAGATTCATACTTTTGCCCAGCAAACCGCAGTAATCTTGCAACAAACAAATTTGATCAAGTGAATATTGAGTATTAATACGATATAATTTTGCAAAAAAATGTGCTGCAATTTCTGGTTTTGAACCTTCAAATAAAAATGATAATTTTTTAATTTGATCATTGTTATATGATTCTTGAATTTTAACTTCGAGCAAGGATAAATTATGATGACTGGATCCCCGGATCGAGTCCGAGGACGACGAGGGAGGAGTTGATTCATTAAGAACGTTAGAAGTTTTTAATGGCTGTAAAGACAACGATGAAGGTTTATCTTCATCACACAAAAAACCAATGATCGTATGTGGTCCTTGATATGACTGAATAAATTGTATCCAATCTGCTTTTTTCTTTTTTGATGAAAGCAATGAAAGATCACCAAAACAATAGATCTGAGTTTGTCCCAAAAAGCTGGTATGCAACTCAATTTGAATTGCTGTGAAATCTTGTTCCAAATTTATTTTTTTCAATGCTTGCTGTAATTTTTTTTGAAGAAAAAGAACAATTCGATCAAAAAAAAGAGGGCTATAACTTTTACCTGTAAAAAGAATAACTGAATTATTTTTTGCAAAAGACGAACTGTATTGTGCAAAAAATTCTGTTAATTCCATATGAAAGTTATAACCCATTTAAAATTTAAATGCGCAGTGTATATTACTGTGCGTTTCTATCAGCAAAATCTAAACGTATTTTACCTGAATCAGGATCAAAATCTGTAATGATAACTTTAATCTTATCATCAATTCTGTAATATTGATCAAGATTTCTTTGTTTATCTTTTGGTATTTTTGAAATATGAAGTAATCCAGATTTACCCGGTGCAATATCAACAAATAAACCAAAGTCAGATGTTCGAGCAATATAACCATCTACAATCATTCCTGGCTCAATTTGATCAGCCAAGATTTTCACCCATGCAACTGCCATATCAATGTTTGATCCCGGAGCTCCAAAGATGTTAACATCTGAACCTTCAATATCAATAGTTGTTCCAGTATGTTCAATGATTTCTTTAATAATTTTTCCGCCAGAACCAATAATAGCACCAGCTTTGTTAGGATCAATTGGAATTGAAATCATACGAGGAACACGAGGATTAAGTTCTTTGTTAGGCTCAGTCATAACTTTGCTCATTTCTCCAAGAATGAAAAGACGAGCTTGTTTTGCTTGCGCTAACGCTTGCTCAAATACTTGGCGAGGAAGTCCACCTTTGTATTTAATATCCATTTGAATTGCATTAATTCCAGATTTTGTTCCAGCTACTTTAAAATCCATCAAACCTAAAGCATCTTCAAATCCAGTAATATCAGTAATTGCTTGGAATTTTCCGCCTTCAATATGCAAAAGTCCCATCGCAATACCAGCTACCATATCAGTAATTGGAACACCAGCATCCATAAGAGCCATGGTTGATCCACACACTGATGCCATAGAGCTTGAACCGTTAGATTCTAAAATATCTGATATGACACGAATAGTGTATGCAAAATCTGATTTAGCAGGAAGTACACGTTTAATTGCAGATGCCGCTAAATGACCATGTCCGATTTCTCGACGACCAGGTCCGCGCATTGGTTTAGCTTCACCAACAGAAAATGGAGGAAAGTTATAATGTAACATAAATCCAATATCAAGTGGTTCATTTTCAAAAAGATCGTCAATTTTTTGAGCGTCTTTTCCACTACCCAGCGTTACACTAACCAAAGCTTGTGTTTGACCACGCTCAAAAAATGCAGAACCATGTACTGATGGAAGCAAATTTACTTCGGTAGAAATATTTCGAATATCAGTAAAGCTTCTGCCATCAACACGTATATTACGTTTTAATATTTCTTCGCCAATAACGTCATTAAGAACTGAATCGAAAACATAATTAACTTTGCTTTCTTCTTCACTTTTAGGAGCAATAGTTTGCTCAACATGTTCAGCTTGGAATGCTACTTTAATTTTTTTGATAGCATCTTTTAATGCTTGCTTGTCTGAACCAACTTGGAAAATTTCATCAATGCGAGTTGATGTTAAAAATTGCAAAGCTGTATTGTGCCATCCAGTCCAGTCAAATCCTTCTTGATATGATGTAATTTGTGCAACTGCCACTTCTTTACAAATTTCTTCTTGCCATGCAACTTGCTCTTTAATTGATTCATGAGCAAAAAACAATGCATCAACCATTTCAGTTTCAGAAATACCAGAAGCATTTCCTTCAACCATGCAAAGACCTTCTTTAGTTCCGGCAACAAGCAATGCTACATCAGAATTTGCTAATTCTTCTCTGGTTGGATTTGTAATCCATTTTCCTTCATGACGACCAATTTGCACTGCACCAATAGGTCCACCAAAAGGGATTCTTGATATAGATAATGCAATCGATGCTGCAAGTAATGCAAGTGGCGCTGGAAGAGCATCTTTATCGATTGAATATACCGTTGCTAAAACTTGTACTTCATTAAAGAAGTAGGAAGGGAAAAGTGGTCGAATTGAACGATCAATCAAACGACTTACTAAAATTTCATTATCCGAAGAACGACCTTCTCTTTTAAGATATCCACCAGGAATTTTTCCTCCAGCAGAAAAATATTCTCGGTAATCAACCGAAAGTGGCAAAAAGCCCATGAAGCTTTTTGTTTCTGCCATAACAGCTGTTGCTAAAATAACAGTGTCTTTATAACGAAACCAAACTGAACCATCAGCTTGATTTGCAAATTTTCCAACTGTTACTTCATATCCAAGACTTTTCGACTTAAAAGTTTTGACCATTCTATTTATCTCACTATCGTTTATGTATTATTTTCTGATTCCAAGACGTTTAATCACATCTTTGTAACTAGCTTCGTTAGTTTCTTGAAGATAGATTAAAAGTTGTTTTCTATCGTTAACCATCTGCATCAATCCACGATGTGAACTGAAATCTTTTTTGTTAACTTCTAAATGACTTTGTACTAAAGCCATGTTTTTTGTCAAAAGAGCAATTTGGACTTCAGTTGAACCAGAATCGTGTTCATTTTTTCCAAATTCTTTAATGATCGCTAATTTTTCAGCTTTTGTTAACATAATAACCTTATTTATATGTTTATACTTTATCTTATTTTCCAATATATATGCATACCTAATCTTTGGTAGGCGCGAGCGGGATTGAACCGCTGACCCCTGCTACGTCAAAGCAGTGCTCTACCACTGAGCTACGCGCCTACTGTTTTTTAACTATGCACAAATATCACCCAAATGTTTTTCCTTAAAGGAATTTACACCAGTTCCTGCAGGAATTAATTTACCTACAATAATATTTTCTTTCAGTCCGTATAAATTATCAATTGTTCCATATACAGCTGCTTCAGCTAAAATTCTCGTTGTTTCTTGGAATGATGCTGCAGAGAATACACTTTCAGTTCCTAAAGAAGCCATAGTAATACCCATCAATACTGGTCGAGCAACCGCAGCTGCTTTACCTTCTGATCGAAGAGCGGTATTAACTGCTTTAAAGTGAACTTTATCAACCAAATCTCCAATTAAGAAATCAGAATCACCAGGAGAGACAACACGTACTTTTCTCAGCATTTGTTTTGCAATAACTTCAATGTGACGGTCATCTATATCTACACCTTGCAGACGATAGATTTCTTGAACTTGATTGACAATGTATGTTTGTAAAACATCTGATCCCAAGATTCTTAAAACATCTTGAAGAACCGGCAGACCATTGGTCAGTGAATCACCAGCTTTAACTTTTTCACCGTCAGCAACTATCAACTGACGATCTCTTGGAACTAAATAGTTGAAAGAGTTTTCACCAGCAATAACACTTACTTTACGATGTCCTCGATGTAAACCACCAAATTGAACTTCACCATCAATATCAGCAATAATTGCAGCATCTTTAGAAATTCGAGCTTCAAAAATCTCAGATACTCGAGGCAAACCTCCGGTAATATCACGAGTTTTGGTAACTTCTTTTGGAATTTTAACAAGAACATCACCCACTTCAACTTTCTGTTTATCAGAAACAAGCAAGTATGCACCGTGTGGTAAATAATACTGCACACGAGATTCATCATCTGTGTTAGCAATTGCAAGTGCAGGTTGATATTTATCAGATTTAAATTCCAAAATATAACGCAATGATTTCTGTGAAGCTTCATCGATTTTTTCTTGGCTTGTAATATTATTGATTAAATCAATATATTCAACATAACCTTCTTTTTCACCGATGATCACATCATTGTGCGGATCAAGTCTTACAATTTCAGTATCAACTTTTACTTCTTGACCTGGTTTAACGAGCAATGTTGCACCGTAGCCAACTTGAACTTCTTGAAGTTCTCGACCATTTTCAGACAGAATTCGCACGCTACCTTTACGGCTCACCACGATATCCTGACCATCACGATTAACAACTGTTCTAATATCATGGAATTCAACACGTCCTGCATATTTTGCAAGATATGATGCTTGTTCAGCAAAACTTGCAGTACCCCCAATGTGGAAGGTTCTCATGGTGAGCTGTGTTCCAGGTTCACCAATGGATTGAGCAGCGATCACACCAACAGCAACACCAACTTCAATTAGTTTACCAGTTGATAAATCCATTCCATAACATTGCGAACAAATACCACGTTTTACCTGACATGATAAAACAGATCGTACTGATGCCTTAAGAATGTATGCATCTTTTAATGCTACAAGTTCATTTCTTGTAATTAATTGACCACGTTTAAACAGAATTTCTCCTGTCAAACTATCTTTAAGATCAGCAACAAGTACACGTCCATTTAATCGTTTCACTAACGGATAAATAATTTTACCAGACTCTTTTAAGTCTTCCAGAACGATATGTCCTAAAGTTCCACAATCATTCATGGTTACAACCACGTCTTGTGCAACGTCAACTAATCGTCGTGTCAAATAACCAGAGTTTGCAGTTTTCAACGCAGTATCGGCTTGACCTTTTCGGGCACCGTGAGTTGAAATAAAGTACTCAAATACACTTAAACCACTTTTAAAGTTACTTTTAACCGGAGTCTCAATAACATCACCAGATGGTTTAGACATCAAACCTCTCATAGCAACAAGCTGTTTGATTTGTTCTTTGGTACCACGTGCTCCTGAGTCAATTGACATAAAGATAGGATTAAACCATCTAAATGATTTATCAGCATTTTCATACGCCTGATTATCATATTCTTCATATTGTTGATACATTTCACGAGCAATAGAAGCTGCTGTGTGATGCCAAAGGCTTACAACTTTATTTTCACGTTCACCGTTGGTAATAGCACCACTTTTAAACAATGCTTCAATTTTCGATACTTTTTTCTCTGCATCAGCAATAGAAGTTTTTTTACTTTTCGGTTCAATCAAACCTTCCATTGGGAATGAAATTCCACCCAATGTTGCATAACTGAAACCAAGTTCTTTAATTTTTTCTAAAAATTGAACTGTTCTATCTGAACCAAATTTATAATAAATATGTTCAACCAAACGTCCAATGTCACTTTTTCTCAAAAGTCGATTTGCGAGTGAAAAATCAGCACCATCCGGTAGTACGTCATATAAAATTGCACGTCCCACTGTAGTATCTACTAATTCACCAGTTCTAAGTCTTAAGGTAATGCCTGCATGTAAATCGACAGTTCCACAACTATAAGCCGTAATAACTTCTTTTTCATTTGCAAAAACAGTACCCTGCCCACGAGCAAAACGACGAGTTTTAGTCATATAGTACAATCCAATAACCATTTCCTGAGAAGGAAGTGCTATTGGTTGACCATTTGAAGGAGAAAGCAAACTTTTTGTAGACAACACTAAACGTTCTGATTCTTTTTGTGCCTTGCAGCTTAATGGTAAATGTACAGACATGGTATCACCATCAAAGTCCGCATTAAATGCACTACAAACTAAAGGATGAATTTTAATCGCTTTACCATTAACAAGTGTTGGATAAAAAGCTTGAATACCTAAACGGTGCAATGTTGGTGCACGGTTTAAAAGTACAACTTTACCTTTTACCACTGTATCAAGCGCATCCCATACTTCAGTTGTTGCATCTTCAACCATTTTTTTAGCAATACGCAAGTTTGAAGCTAATTCACAACGAAGCAATTCTGCATACACGTGTGATTTAAATAGTTCAAGTGCCATAACTTTTGGAAGACCACATTGATTCATCTTCATTTCTGGATCAACAACGATGACAGAACGAGCTGAGTAATCAACACGTTTACCAAGTAAGTTTTGACGGAAACGACCTTGTTTACCACGAAGCATTTCACTCAGTGATTTAAGTGGACGTTTATTTGAACCACGTACCGGCTGTCCTCTGCGACCATTATCAACTAATGAATCAACAGCTTCTTGCAACATACGTTTTTCATTTTTGATAATAACGCTTGGCGCTTCAATCTCAAGTAATCGTTGTAAACGAACGTTTCTGTTTAATACTCGACGATATAATTCATTCAAATCTGAACTTGCAAAACGTCCACCTTCAATAGGCACAAGCGGTCGCAAATCTGGTGGCAATACCGGAAGGATATCCATGATCATCCATTCAGGACGCAAACCAGCTGCTTTTAATGCTGATAAAATTTTAACACGACGCATCATTTTGTGTTTTGCCGCAACTGATGTTGAATGCGAATATTGCTCTTGCAAATACGCAATTTCAGCACCAAGATCCATAAGCATTAAAATATCTTTAATTGCTTGAGCACCGCTTTCAGCTTTAAATTCAAAATCATCTGGATGATTTACTTGATATTCTTCATATTCACTGGTTGAAATAATCGATTTTCGAGGAAATGGAGAATTACCTTGATGAATAACCAAGTATGAATCAAAATAAACAACACGTTCTAAATCTTTAACAGAAAGATCTAAAATAAAGCTAAGATAACTCGGTGTACCTTTTAAGTACCAAATGTGACAGACTGGAGAAACAAGTTCAATATGACCCATACGTTCACGACGAACACGAGCCTGTATAACTTCCACCCCACATTTTTCACATGTCACACCACGATGTTTCATGCGCTTATATTTACCGCAATTACATTCCCAATCTTTTACAGGACCAAAAATTCGAGCACAAAAGAGCCCATCTTTTTCTGGTTTTAATGTTCTGTAATTGATTGTTTCAATTTTTTTAACTTCACCATATGATAAAGCTTTTATTTTATCAGGTGATGCAAGTCGCAATTTAATTGCATTAAACTGAGCAGGTTGAACATATTCTCTAAATCTTTGTAAAATTTGATTAGACACCTAATTCCTCCCTTCCAGCTTTAAATAAATCAATTTGTAAGCCTAAACTTTGAAGTTCTTTTACTAAAACGTTAAACGATTCTGGAATTCCCGGATCTGGAATTTCACTGCCACGAACAATAGTTTCGTATACTTTATGTCGTCCAATCACGTCATCAGATTTGTATGTTAGTAATTCTTGAAGTGTATAAGCTGCACCGTACGCTTCAAGAGCCCATACTTCCATCTCACCAAATCTTTGTCCCCCGAAATTCGCTTTACCACCAAGAGGTTGCTGCGTAATAAGCGAGTAAGGTCCAACAGATCGCGCATGTAATTTATCGTCAACCATATGATTCAATTTCATCATATAAATTGTTCCAATAGTTACCGGTTGATCAAAATACTCACCAGTTCGACCATCTCGTACTCGATATATTCCACCAGAAGACAAACCACATTCTTGAAGCAATGGTTGAATTTCCGCTTCAAAATCAGGACCTTGGAAAATAGGTATTTCAAAATGAACACCTTGACGAGCTGTTCGTCGTGCAAATTCCATAACACCTTCATGCTTGTGGACAGATTCAATTTCTTTAATAATCTTTGGATCGTAAATTTTTTCTAATGCTTTTTTCACAACATCATACGACTTATGCTCAATAAATTCATTGAGCTTTTGTCCTAATTGTTTACCAGCATATCCTAAAACAGTCTCTAAAATTTGTCCCACGTTCATACGAGAAGGAACACCAAGCGGATTTAAAACAATATCTGCTGATTTTCCATCATCTAAAAATGGCATATCTTCGCGTGGTAAAATGTTGGAAACGATACCTTTGTTACCATGTCGTCCAGCGATTTTGTCACCAACAGAGATATGTCGTTTTGACGTAATATAAATTTTAATAACTTTAATAACGCCAGAAGGTAATTCATCACCCTTTTTATAGAATGCAATTTTTTCTTCTGTCATACTTTTCAAGATTGCAAGTTTTGTTTCATAAGCAGATTTTATTCTTTCAAAACTTTCCATCTTTTCTGCATCTTTACAACGCAGTGTAAACATTGTTTCAAGATCAGTTTTTAATAGCTTAGCACTATCAAAAGAATCACCGCTGAGTAACTCTTTTGAAACTTTTCCAACTGGTTTTTGCTTATGAAGTAACGTAGCAATTTTAGTTTTAACTGATGTTTGTAGAACAACAAGTAATTTTTCTAAACTACGTTCAAGTTTTTCAACTTTGCGAGTTGAATCTTCTTTATAACGTTTATCTTTTCGCGCACCGCCACGAGAGAATATTTTAATATCAGACACAGTACCTTCAACTCCAGGTGGTACTCGCAGAGATGTATCTCGAACTTCACGAGATTTTTCTCCAAAAATAGCACGTAACAGTTTTTCTTCAGGAGAATATTGTACGTCACCTTTTAAAGTTACTTTTCCAACTAAAATATCACCAGGTACCACACGTGAACCTAATTGAATAATTCCATATTCATCAAGTGGAGCTAAAGCTTTTTCACTTACGTTTGGAATATCTCGAGTAATTTCTTCAGGCCCCAGCTTAGTATCGCGAGCTTCAACAGTAAATTCATCAATTGATATTGATGTAAGTACACTATCAGCAACAAGACGTTGACTTAAAACGATTGCGTCCTCAAAGTTGTAACCACGCCATGGCATAAATGCTACAGTTAAGTTTGAACCAAGTGCCAATTCGCCATCTGTTAAAGATGTACCATCTGTAAGATATTCACCCTTACAAACTGTATCGCCAACTTTAACAATAGGACGTTGATGAATCCATGTGCTATAACTTGAACGATTAAACTTTTTCAATCGATAGGTAGTTATACCTTTATCAACCCATGATTCTTCATCTGAAAAATCTGCTTCAGAAGAAGCCACAATAATTTCATCAGAAGAAACATATTGTACAATACCTGAACGCTCAGCAATAATTGCTGCACCAGATGAACGCGCCACTTCAGATTCCATACCAGTACCTACTAAAGGTGTTTGAGGTAGAATCAAAGGGACTGCTTGACGTTGCATGTTTGCACCCATAAGAGCACGGCTGGCATCATCATGTTCTAAGAATGGAATTAAAGCTGCAGCAACGGAAACTAATTGTTGCGGAGACAAATCAATAGCATTGACTTGTTTTTTATCAACCAAAATAAAGTTACCTGCATGTCGTGCAATTACTTTATCATCAGCAATATGTTTTCCATCTTCATCAGCAGCATCTGCCTGTGCAATGTATAATGATGATTCTTCAAAAGCATCAAGGAATACAACTTCATCTTCAATTTTACCATTTTTAACAGGACGATATGAAGATTCAATAAATCCAAGATCATTTACCATTGCATACGTAGCAAGTGAAGAAATAAGACCAATCGTTTGACCCTCTGGAGTTTCGATAGGACAAATTCTTCCATAGTGAGAATTATGAACATCGCGAACTTCATATGTTGCACGATCTTTCATCACACCACCGGGCCCGAGGGCTGAGAGTCTTCGTTTATGAGCCAACTCTGCAAGCGGATTTGTTTGATCCATAAATTGCGACAATTGGCTTGAACCAAAGAATTCTCTTAAAACTGCACTTAATGGTTTAATATTTAAAAAGTCTTGAGGCATTAAAGCGTTATGTGCTTCTTGCATTCTGAATCGTTCTTTTGCAATTCTTTCAATACGAGAAAGAGCTGAATATACTTGGTTACCAAGCAATTCACCCACAAGACGCACACGTCTATTACCTAAGTGATCAATGTCATCAAGTTCGCCCAGACCACGTTCACGCAAATCAATAAGATATTTAATTGTTGCTAAAATATCTTCAATCGTTAGAGTTGTAACTTCTTTTGAAATTGATAACCCTAATTTTGAATTCATGCGCACACGACCAACTTGCGCTAAATCGTAATAACTGCCTGAGAAAAATTGGCGATCAAGACGTTCTTTTACTTCAACAATCGATGGAACATCACCAGGCCATACTTTTGCATGAATTTCATGTAAAGCATCTTCACGAGATTTACATGAGTCATGTGACAGACTTGTTGCAATAGTAGGTTGGAATGTTTGTCCATGCAAATTAATTAAATCAAGAACAACATTGTTATGTTTCAATAATTCTAAAAATAAATCTTCAGTTAATGACTCACCTTGCTCAACAAGAATTTCTCCTGTTGCAGGATCAACAATATCAACACGAGCAACTTTATGAAGCAATAAAAGATTAGGAATGATAATACGATCAACACCTAATTTTTTAAGTTGCTTTAAAGTTTCATCAGTTACCTTTGTACCAATAAAATCAGATTCTATGCTCTCAGGCAACATGTCTTTTGCTATCTGCAAACCAAGTAAGTTTGCATCAAGTTTTTTATAAAAGAGTCCATTGTCTACATAGACGATATCTGCATCATAAAATTTTGGTAAAATTTCTTCACGAGAAATACCAAGCGCTTGAAGGAATGCTGTTACCAGTACTTTTTTCTTTTTATCAATTCGAACATACAAACAATCACTTGTATCAAATTCGAAATCTAACCAAGAACCACGCATTGGAATAATACGCGCAAAATAATAAGGACGCCCACGTAAATCTTTGGTTTTTTTGCTTTTTGAAAAAACAACACCAGAAGATTTGTGAAGCTGACTTACTACAACACGATCAACACCATTAATGACAAAAGTTCCCTGGCTACCTAAGCGATATTGACCATTACGTTCATATGAATCAACCATGACTGGAACATCTGCAAAATATACATCTTGTTCTTTAATATCATGAATTGTTTTATTTTCCTGTTCGTCAATATCCCAAGTGATAAGCTGGACTTTTACTTTAAGAGGAAATGCAAATGTTTTTTCACTATCACGACAATCTTGTACTGAAAACGGAATACTCAATTCTACGCGAGAATGACAAGTAGAACAAACGATATAACGTTTTGTTTTCGAGCTTCTGTCCAAACGAGAACAACCCATTTTTCCAGTTGCTGAATCTTTCCACGTATAACGATTTGTAATACCAGTTAAACTCCCACAAGAGCAAGCCCATGTTCCTAGCTCGTAACTCACATAATCAAGTGATATTTTCGGGCCACATTCAATAGGAAAAATGTCTCGAAAGGCTTTTTCAAGTCCTATGTTTTTGCGTTCTTCAGGCAAAAAATCGAGTTGCACAAATTCATTGAACGAATCTGATTGAACTTCAATCAAATTTGGAACAGGTACGAGTGATTTACTTTTTCTGAACGATTTTCGTAAAACAAAATTATTAACGGTCGAGCAAGATATCATGCTCCTCCTTATCGCAAAAACCACATACAGTAACAGCCGCTTTCAATACTTACTCAGGAATTAGACTTACGCCAATTCTACTTTAGCGCCAGCACCTTCTAATAATTCTTTTGCTTTTTTAGAGTCATCTTTTGAAGCAGCTTCAAGTATCGTAACCGGAGCACTTTCCACTAATTTCTTAGCTTCGCCAAGACCCATAGTCACAACTTGTCTTACAGCTTTAATAACTGCAATTTTATCTGCACCAAAATCTTTTAAGATAACTTTGAATTCTGATTTTTCTTGCGCAGGAGCTGCAGCTTCAGCGCTTTCACCAGCAACTGCTGCTGAAGGAGCAGACATTGCTGCTGCAGAAACACCAAACTTAACTTCTAAAGCTTTTACAAGCTCAGCAAGATCTAAAACAGACATTTTTTCAACAGATTCAATGATTGAATCAAAATTTTTAGACATGAATGTCTCCAATGAAAATTAAACAAACAATTTAAAACTAATACAACACTACAAACTTCTTTTTCAGCGATTATTGCTCTTCTGTTTGCTCAGTCTTCGACTCAGCCACAGATTCTGCTACAGACTCTGCTGCAGATTCTGCTGCAGGCTCAGTTTGAGCTTTAGCTACTGGAGCACTTTTTTGTTCCAATATTTGAGCTAAAACGTACACAAACTTAGCAGTAACAGCATTCAATGTGCCACACAATCTAGCAAGCAATACTTCTCTTGATGGGATCGTTGCTAATTGTTTTACTCCAGCAGTATCAAACAATTGTGATTCACAGCAACCAGCAACAATTTCCAATGAGGTATTTTTTTTCGCAAAATCATTGAGAACTTTTGCAACACCAGTAAAATCTGACTTAACAAAAATCAAAGCAGTTTGGCCTTTCATTAATGATCCCAAACCTAAAGAATCAGCTTCTTTTGTCATTGCCAATTTCATTAAACGATTTTTTGCAACTTTGAATTCGCCATCTTTTTCTTCTAATTTAAAGCGTAATTCTTGCAAATCAGAAACCGTTAAACCTTGGAATTTCACAAGGAAAGCTGCTTCATTTGCTGTAAATTTTGTTTGAAGTCCTTGTACTGTGTTTTCTTTTTGATGTCGATTCATTTTTATACCTTCTTATCGAATTATTTAATTAAAAATTATCCACATCGACATTAATACCGACACCCATTGTAGAAGAGACGGTAATTTTGCGAATAAATTTTCCTTTTGAAGCAGATGGTTTAGCAGAAGCTAAAACCTTTAAAAACTCGACAAAGTTTTCATGTAATGCGTCAGCACCAAAAGATACTTTTCCAATAGCAAAATGGACTAAGCCATATTTATCATTTTTGAAAAAAGCTTTACCTCTTTTCAATTCTTTTACAACTGCAGCAACGTCATCAGTAACGGTACCTAATTTTTTATTAGGAAGTAGACCTTTTGGTCCCAAAACTTTAGCAAGTTTTCCAAGACGAGTCATAAGATCTGGAGTAGCAACAGTGTATTCAAAATCGATCCAACCGTCTGATATTTTATCAACCAAATCTTCAAATCCCACATAATCTGCACCAGCTGCTTTAGCTTCATCAGCCTTAACACCTTCTGCAAATACAAGAACTCTTGTTTTTTTACCTGTGCCATGAGGCAATGCAACACTTCCTCGAACAACTTGTTCACCTTTAGAAGCATCAATTCCCAAATTCACAGAAACATCAACAGATTCATCAAACTTAACAAACGCTAAATCTTTAACTTTTTTAAGCGCTTCTTTGCCTGACAAAGCAACCTGCTTATTTAAGGTTTCTTTCGCGTTACGATATTTTTTTCCGTGATTAATCATAGTAAAAATCCTTACCCTTAAATAACCTCAACACCCATACTACGCGCAGTTCCAGCAACAATTCTTGTTGCTTCGTCTAAATCGCGAGTATTAAGATCCGGAAGTTTAATTTTTGCAATTTCTACCACATCACTCATCGATATCTTACCCACCTTATTTTCATTGGGACGAGCAGACCCTTTTTGAATGTTTATTTTTTTACAAATCAACTCAGAAGTTGGAGATGTTTTAAGAACAAACGAAAAGGTTTTATCTTTCATAACAGTTACAAGAACTGCTACTGTTTCACCTTTTCGATCAGCTGTTTTAGCATTGAATTGCTTACAGAATTCCATAATATTAACACCATGTTGACCCAAAGCAGAACCAACTGGTGGCGCCGGAGTTGCCGCCGCACCCTTAATGCGAAGCTTGAGCTTCGACTTTATGTTACTAACATTATTTGACATAAACATTACACCATCAATTATGTATTATTTTTTTACCTGATTAAAACTCAGCTCAACTGGGGTCATGCGTCCAAAGATACTTACCATGACCGTAATTCGATCATTTTCAGTATCAACTTTATCAACAATCCCAACAAAGCCCGAAAATGGTCCTTCTGTAATAGAAACTTCACTATCAACCGCCAATCCTTCTTTATCAACAGCCAAGACGATACCACCTTTGACTTTTTCAAAGATGCGATCAACTTCTTTTTGAGAAAGAGGAACTGGTGTTTTTCCACCAAGGAATCTTAACACTCGAGGAACCTCGAGTACGATTTGCATAACCTCTGGAGACAGATCTGCCTCAACAAGCATATAGCCAGGAAACAATTGTTGATCCTCTTCTCCTACTGAGCCAAAAATTTGCTTCATTTTCGCAGACGGAAAATGAACACCACCAAATCTTTCATTCAAAGGAGACTCTTGGATACGACGCTCTAAATCAGCTTTGATCTTTGCTTCGTAACCTGCATAAATTTGAACCACATACCAACGTTTCATAACCAAACAACCTTACGGACCACCCTATTAACGACCAAATACAAGAAACTGGAACGCTCTCAGCGTACCAGTATAGAAAACATAATTTACAAGACCTAAAAAGATCGCGAATGCGACCATAGTTATTAACACAACAATAACAGCCCCTAAAAATTCTTTTCGAGTTGGCCAAACGACTCTTGACAACTCAACTTTCACTTCACCAAAAAACGTTTTTAGATTTTTCATGTTTTTTTAAACCTTACAGACCATACACAAACAATTTTATGGCAGGCCAGGAGGGATTCGAACCCCCAACACGCAGATTTGGAGTCTGCTGCTCTACCATTGGAGCTACTGACCTATAATCAATGACAGAGCCCAACGAGGCCACTTCATTTTGCCAAACTCACCTATCTTTTATGGAGCCCGCGACCGGACTTGAACCGGTGACCTCTCCCTTACCAAGGAAGTGCTCTACCTGCTGAGCTACGTGGGCACAAACATGCGTAATAAAAATACGCTCGTTTATTTCTTCAGTGTAAAGCAAAAATCAGAAAAAAACAACTGTATTTTAAAAGGCTTTTTTCAAAAAAATGGAGCTGGCGACTGGACTTGAACCTGCAACCTACTGATTACAAATCAGTTGCTCTACCATTGAGCTACGCCAGCATATTCTTTATTTCAAAATCATCTATGAAAGATGGAGCGGGAAACGGGACTCGAACCCGCAACCTACAGCTTGGAAGGCTGTCGCTCTACCAATTGAGCTATTCCCGCGTCACAGTAATTTTTTCATTACTTATCTTAAACAGATCTTTTACCGCACTGTGGCCTGCCATTCATTTTTTTCACAGACATTGGCATCTAACTTACAGATCCCAAGCAATTCCCGCTGACGCTGGAAAAAATGAATGGTGGCGAGAGAAGGATTCGAACCTTCGAAGGCAGAGCCAACGGATTTACAGTCCGTCCCCTTTGGCCACTCGGGAATCTCGCCTAAGATATCTTTTTATTACAAAATTTCAAACGAATTTTTTTACGAATCTTTGTAATCGATTGTCATAATCTCTTTAAAAAACGGATCAATCGATATACTTATCGTACGAATTTTTTAAAACTTATCAATAAAAACTTTAAGAAAATTTTAAAAAACTAAAGAAAACTTTAAAAAATATAGGAAAATCTTAATTTTTTCATTATTTCTTCGATAATAGCATTTTGTACTACATCTTCAGGATAGAATCTTTCATTTCAAAAAGCTTCAAGAAATTATTGGTCAAGAAGCTTTTTTATTTTACCCAGATCTGCAAACATTGCAACAGATTATTTTATGACTTACAGCAGCCAGGGCGGGACCTATTGCTCAAAATTTCATGAACTTCTTGCACACATGAACTACACCCTGTTCCAACACCAAGCTTATCTGATAATTCTTCAAAACTCGTTGCACCTGCATCAATTGCTTGAATAATTTCTGAGTACATCACACCCATGCATGTACAAACTAAATGATCTAAGGTCGTAAGCGTTTGGTCAATGTTTTGCGAATTTTGGCATCCACCATTACTCTTTTTACAACAACTCATAACATTCCTTATGATGAATCTTTAATGTCATAGGTCATAATTCTTTCATCTTGACCAGTAATTTGAAGTTCAACTCTGCATACACTGTGCGTAAGAACTGACTTTATGATTTCAGGCCACTCAATTAAAGCAACACTGTTTGGTTGATAGAGATATTCAGAAAAACCCGCTCTTTCAAACTCTTGCATATTTTTCAATCGATAAAGATCAAAGTGATACGCAGTCCTTCCATCAGCAAGCTCGTATATATTAAGATACGCAAACGTTGGACTTGCAACCGGGGTATCAACCCCCCAACTTTTAAGCAACGCTCCTACAAAGGTTGTCTTGCCCGCACCAAGGCTTCCCGTAAAAGTTATAACTTTTACCTTACCAATATCTTTTGCAAATTGAGTCGCAACATTGTCGATGTCTTGCATGTTATAGCGAACTGTTTTCATATTTTTTATATGCACCATTTTAAATTTTATCTATTTTACGCATGAGTTGCTTATCTGGCTTAGAAGCCTTTTTCCCTCTACGGACACGAACTGGCATATCCTGTTCTTTAATAATTTTTCCCTTCATTAGCCCTCTACTACCTTCCTCCATAAGTTGATCAAGATATTCAAGTTGATCTAAATCTTGATCTTCTTCTGCTAAAAGATCATCTATCTTATGAATAGTTTGAGTAATTTTTTGCTCAAATTCCTCTTCTTGTTTCATGACATGATTAAAAATTTTATAAAAATCATAAGATCCCACAGATGCTACACCTGCATCACTTGCGCAATGACACAACTCTCGATCAGAACTAACCAAAAGTGCATCAGCTCCATAATTTGATTTTAACCAATCTTTTATCACATCATCTGCTGTTTGTTGTTGACCAGCATATACTACTGTCACCCCACCGTGTCGTTGCTTTGATTGAAAATAACAGGGGCCAGCATCAAAAATTAATATAATCGGATTACGACGAACGCGGACATATTCCTTAAAAGTATCTATCCATTCTTGCGCTGTTCGATCATCAATAAAGGTCTGGCCAGAAACCGATTTTATGTAGTTATAAGCATCTATTATTATAATCATATATATATTTGTATCATCCCAGATAACCGGTTGCAAGATTTTTCAAATTTAGGCATTACCTTGGCACTTAGCTCTTTTTTCTATAAAAAAACTTGTCCTGCCTAAAAGATCAGGTAGGATATTTAAGTTGTATAAACATATCGGCTGTAAAAGAAAAAACTATGTCACAACTGATTCAAATAAAACAAAGAATTCAAGCAATTGCATCAATCAAAAAAATAACACAAACCATGCGCTTGATTTCTATGTCAACACATTCAAAACTTAAAAAACAATCTGATGCATTACAACGCTTTAGAAATGAAGTAAAACCACTTTTATGTACCTTAACTACAAAAAATCTGAGTTTTAAAAGTCAAAGCGAGCCGAAATATAACCACCTGTATGTCATTTTTGCTGCAGAAAAAGGACTTTGTGGTACTTTTAATAGTGCTATGTTTGCCTATTTCAATCTGCATTTAACACCAGAAGCTCTGCACAACAGTCATGTAATTTGCGTTGGCAAAAAAGCTATTGAATATGCTCAACAAAGAAATATTCAACCGATTGCCAAATTTGATAAAATTCTTCCAAATGCACTGGAAAAAAAAGCTCAGGATTTATACGAAGAAATTGTTAAAATTCATGAGAATTATGAATCAGTCATTTGTTTATCAAGTCATCCAAAAACATTTTTTGTGCAAGAAGCTGAAACAACCACAATTATCCCTATCAAACAAGAGCCATGCGACTTGATAAAAACGATTGATCTTAATGATTATGAATGGCTTCAAGATCAAGAATCAGTTATTAAAAGTCTGTTTCAAATTGTACTTAAAACAAACATCCTACTCATATTGACCAATTCGATGCTATCGGAACAATCTGCCCGATTTTTATCAATGGATAGCGCAACACGTAGCGCTGAAGATCTCCTTAAAAGCATGAAACTTTCATTTAATAAACTCCGTCAAGCAAAAATTACACGAGAATTGATTGAATTAATTTCTGGTTTTTAAATATAGATATTCCAACAATTAATGGGCGCCATTAAGCGCCCATTTTATTTTAAAGTCTCAAATCGTTTTTTTAACTTTGTGCTGCTGGAGCAGCACCATCTTCAAATGGTTCTTGATCCTGGTTAGATACCTCATCTTGATAACATATGGTATCAGTAATCTTTCTTCCTTGCAGTGATTCTCTTAAATTACGCAATGCTATAATAGGCCGCATCTTATCATCTATTTCTTTTTGTTTTATAGCTTGTTGACCAGCAAGCAAATCTTCTTTTATAGTTGGAACATTTTGCAATAAAGCTTCGTCTATAGCCATAGAAACACGTTCTAGAGCGGATATTCTAATAGTAGAAGCTACACGTAAACTTTCATCTACGTTTACACTAGAACACAAATATCTATAAGTTCTCATCATTTCGGCAAACCCAGAACAAACAGGATTAAATTCTGCTCCAATTGGTAGATGTTTATCTAGGGCACCTGCAATATAATATTTTAAAACATATGCAGAGCTTAACCTACAGTCACAATCCAACGTATATCTACGAGTTGGCGCACTAAAAATCATTCCTCTACTATATAAAGCATAATCAATTAAAGATCTAACCCTATCTTGAGGTAATTGCTGCAAATCTAGTACTTTACAATTTTCAAATTTTGTATCAACAATATCTACCGTTCTTTCTGTGTCTGGATGTATTTTATAAAACGATGTTACTGATTCTAAAAATTGCTCCTTGGATTGATCGGCTGGAATTGTTAAAGCACGACGACAACCTGAAGTTTTGATTGCCAATGAAAACAATAAACAGAATATAATCATTCTTGAAAAAATTTTCATTAATTTCCTTTTTATTTTTTAACATTGTGCTGCTGGAGCAGCACCATTATCATTATCTTGAAATCTTGCTTGAGCTGCTGGAGCATCATCATCATTATCATCATCAGATCTACCTTGAGCCTGCAAAGATGGTTCATCTAGATAGTATATTGTGTCAGTAATTCTTCGACCTTTCAGTGACTCTCTTAAATTATGCATCACATCTTGACTCGGAAAAAACTCTTGTTTTATAGTTGGTACATTTTGCAGTAAAGCCATTTCATCCATAGTCGCAAATACGCCTACAAGAGCAGATACCCTTAAAGTAGACAGTAAACGTAACCTTTCATCTAAGTTTGCTTGAGCATGCAAATTTTTATATTTTTTTATCATATTGCAAACATCATATCGAGCAGAATCAAATCCTGTACCAGTTGGTAGATCTTTATCTATGCCATATGCAATACAATATGTTAAAATATACGTAGAACTCAACCTGCACTGACTATCCAATCTATACCTACGCCCAGGAGCCCAAAAAGCCTGTCCTATATATCCTATATCTGTTAAAAAAGCATCCCACGCAGACATTTTAGATAGTAAATCTTTACGAGAAAAATCATTTAATTGCGCCAAATCTACTACTTTACAATTCTCAAATTTTGGATCAACAATATGAACCGTTGTCTCTCTATGAGGATGTTTTTGATAAAATAATGTTACTTCTTCTAAAAATTGTTCTTTGGATTGATCAGCTGGAACTACCAAACTATATGAATACACCTTAGCCTTGGTTAAAGCTTTTTTTTCACAATTTTGAGATGTTTTAATTACAAATGAACCCAATAAACAAAAAATAAACATCGCTGAAAAATTTTTCATAAACTTCCTTTTTATTTTTTAACATTGAGCTGCAGGAGCAGCACCATCATCATCTTCATCAGATCTCCCTTGAACCTTTGAAGATGTTTCATCTTGAAAAGATATGGTTTCAGTTATTTTTCGTCCTTGTAGTGACTCTCTTAGATTACGCATCACAGATTGACAAGGAACAAACTGTTGTTTTATAGTTGGAACCTTATTCAGTAAAGCTTCTTCATTAGAATTAGCAACCCTTCCTAAAGTATATACCCTAAGAGTAGATAATAAACGTAAACTTTCACCTAAGTTTACACTAGTCCACAAATCTCTATATTTTCTTTCCACGTTTTCATGCCTTCTCATCATTTCGCAAATATCATGGCGAGCAAAATCAAATTTTATTCCACTTGGTAAAAGTTCATCTATACCACATACCAAATAATATTTTAAAACATATGAAGAGCTCAACCTACAGTTCCAATCCAATGTATATCTATGAGTAGGCGCACAAATAGACGATCCGATAGACGATCCTACATAATTTAATACTTTACAATTTTCAAATTTTGGATCAACGATATCTACATTTGTTTTTGCATGCGGATATTTTTGATAAAATAATTCTACTGCTTCTAAAAATTTCTCCTTGGATTGATCAGCTGGAACTATTAAAGTAGGTCTATCGCAAGCTTTGATTGCCAATGAAAACAATAAACAAAAAACAAATATCACTGAAAAATTTTTCATAAACTTCCTTTTCGTATTTTCAACTCTAAAAAAACTATCGCAATTCAATACATGCGCCAAGTTGTCTTAATTTCTCTTCAAGCGTTTCATAACCACGCTTCCAATGATGAACGCCTTTTTGTACCATCGTTGTACCGTGAGCAGCAAGACCTAAAAGAGCAAGAGCACACGCTGCACGAATATCGGTAGCAACAACTTCTGCTCCTTCAAGCTGCGGAGTTCCTTCAAGCTGAGCATAATGTCCACTTGCAGAAATTTTTGCTCCCATTTTGTTCATTTCAGGCACATGTAAAAATCTATTTTCAAAAACCGTTTCAACAATATTACATGTTCCGTGCGCAATAGTTTGCGCTGCCATCATAAGTGCTTGCAAATCAGTTGGAAATCCTGGATAAGGACCAGTTTTAAATGATACGGCAATTGGATTCTTACATGCTTTTAAACGTATGCCTTGTCCATCTTTTCCTATCTCAATTTCATGCCCCATTTCACTCAGTTTCATCAAAAATAATTCCATCTCAAGTGCGGCAGCATTGGGAATAAAAATATCTCCTTTGGTAATTGCGCCAGCAATCAAAAGAGATCCTGCTTCAAGTCGGTCACAAATAATGGTGTGATCCACAGGTTTAAGACTTTGCACACCACGAATTTTAATCATTGCTGGAGGCCAAACCTGCACATCTGCTCCCATTTTTTGCAAACAAGCAATCAAATCTAAAACTTCTGGCTCAAGTGCTGCATTTACAATCCACGATTCCCCTTGCACTAATGTAAGAGCCATTAAAAGATTTTCTGTTGCACCAACGCTTGGATAATCTAAAACTAAACGTTGTGCATGAAGTTTATCTGCTTTACCGTATAAAAAATGTGCATCCTGCCAAACATCAGCACCAAGTTTTTTAAAATTTTTTATATGATAATCCAGAGGACGAACACCAATTGCATCACCACCAGGCATTGCTACTTGTACATTTTTAAATTGTGTTAAAAGTGGTCCGAATATAAGAAGTGATGCACGAAACTTTCTGACTGCATCTTGATTTAAATTTCCTGGTTCCAAGTGAGTTGTATCAACGTGCAAAATATTTTTTTCAGCATCAAATTGAATGCTGGCTCCCAGAGATTTTAAAATTTCAATCATTTCATACACATCAGCAATTGCTGGAACATTTCTTAAAACTGATTTACCTCGTGTTAAAATAAGTGATGCCATGATTACCAGAACAGCATTTTTTGCACCTGAAAGAGAAACTTGCCCAATAAGTGGTCCTGATTGCTTTACAAAAACATATCCTGTTGACACGAATAAACCTTTAAGAAAAAAGAGGATTTTAAAAATTTTCAACGATTGTTAGTATAAAGATATTTCAAAAAAAATTCATAAAAAAAGTTACAATTCTTTCTTGAAAAAAAAACAGTCAGGACGTATCTTAGAACAATACATTTTTTAACAAAGGCGATTACATGAAAAATTTATTTTTATCATTACTCATTTTATCATTTTTTACTTGGTTACATCCACAAGCTAATACTGGTTCTTTAACCGTCATTTGCGGATCAATGTATTCAGGTAAATCAGCAACTGTTATTGAAATTGTTCGCAGAGCACTTCTTGCTAACAATAAAGTATTGGTAGTTAAACCAGCTTTTGATAATCGAAAAATGTTAGATCTTGAAATTGATCCTTTAACATATATTCCTTCTCGTAATGGTAATTGGATTAATTGTGTTCCTGTACGCTGCGCTCAAGAAATTGCAGAACTTGCACAAAAAACAAATGCTTCAATTATTGTTATTGATGAAGTTCATTTTTTCACTCCAGAAGCTGATGCTTTTTTTGAAATGGTTCGAGAACTTGTTCTGTCAGGAAAAAAAGTATTTGCTGCAGGTCTTGAATTAGATTTCCGTGGTGAACCATTTGGTCCCATGCCAAAACTTTTAGCATATGCTGATACTGTTTTGAAATTAACTGCAATATGTAGCAAATGTGGTAGAGATACGTATTGTATATCTCAACGTTTTGTTAACGGTCAACCAGCTCACTATAATGACCCTTTACTTGTTGTGGGAAATGATCAATATAAACCACACTGTAAAGGTTGCCACGTTATTCGAAGAGACTGACGCGAAATTGGCATTCAAATTAATTTTTTTAAAATTTAAGCTATACTACTTTTTATGAGTAAATCACAAAGTTATTTTGAGTGTCTTTCATGTTCCTATCAAACCGTTAAATGGATCGGATGTTGTCCTGAATGTAAATCTTGGAACACGCTTGATGAAATTGTAACAACAAAAGTAGAAACAAAGTACAAAGCGTCAGTTCAACCTGAAAAGCATTTATTTACGCTCACAGATATTCAACTTGAGGAACAATCACGTATTGTTTCCGCATGTCTTGAATGGGACCGTGTAGCTGGCGGTGGAATTGTGCCAGGATCTTTTATCTTAGTTTCTGGTGATCCAGGAATTGGAAAATCAACACTTCTTCTTCAAATTTCTACTCAAATCAGCAATAAACATAGTATTATTTATTTTTCATCCGAAGAATCTTTACCACAAGTAAAATTGCGTTTTCAGCGTATTTCAAAAACAACTCCTGACAATCTTTTATTTTCTGATCAATCATCATTGCATTCCATTATAGAAATTTGCAAAAATAAAAAACCGACACTTGTCATTATCGATTCAATTCAAAATATTTTAAATGAAGAAACAAATGCACTTCCCGGTACTATTTCGCAACTGAAAGAATCAGCATTTCGTCTCATGAAACTTGCAAAAGAAAATAATATCGCAATCATTGCAACAGGTCACATCACCAAAGAAGGCACGATTGCTGGACCAAAATTACTTGAACATATGGTGGATGCTGTTTTTTATTTACAAAAAGAAGATCAATGGCAAACGCGAACATTGCGATCGATTAAAAATCGTTTTGGATCGATTAATGAAATTGGGTTTTTCCATATGAAAGGCGATGGTCTTGTTGAAGTGCAAAATATTAATCAACATTTACTTGAACAAACAAAACATACACAGGGATCAACTCTGGTAAGTTCACTGGAAGGAACAAGGCCTATTTTTCTAGAACTTCAAGCATTAACCGTTCCAGTAAAATTTGGGATTCCTCAAAGAATTATTACCGGCATTGATCATAAACATGTTGTTTTAATTGCAGCAATTTTAGAAAAATATTTACATATTCCACTCAGTAAGCATGACATATTTTTTAAAATAAGCGGTGGACTGAAAACAAAAGATCAAACTTGTGATTTGGGTATTGCTCTTGCATTGCTTTCAAGTTATTTTCAACAACCACTTGCGGAAAAAACAATTGCACTTGCTGAATTAAGTTTAACAGGACAAATTAAACCGATTTACAACATTGATATTCACGCAAAAGAATGTAAGACATTTGGTTTTACCAATATGATTATTGCTAAAGATCAAGTGCTGCATAAACAAGACGGCCCCAACATAAAAAGAATATCTACTGTTCATGAACTTTTAGTATTTTTCCCAGCTGAGCAAATTCTTGATTAACAAACCAATGCAATTTTGTTGCATCTAAACAGAATTCTTCTGAAACCTCATGCATAGCCGACATATTAAAGTTAAGAACTTTTGAATGATAGATTACCCGATTTCAGCTACGTTTCTCTCTCACGCTCTACCACTGCGTGATTCATTCACGTAGTCCATCACAATAAAGTGAAATAGTTACGCGAATCCAACCTACGTGTCTTACGCTTACTACGGTGGACAGGCAAGTCGTCTTGTCCGTTCTGAAGCTAGCGAAGGCGGAGTAATGGGAGAGTGGGTGTTAAATTTATCAGTAAAATTATGTTTTGGAAGAAGCCGTATTTGATGGACTCTTTTTACAACTTTGGCATATTTATCATTAAAATTATTTTTAACTACTTACATGAAGGATTGTATGAAAAAAGTAATATTGTTTAGTGCATTTTTTTCACTGTGTACTGAGATTCAAGCTGATCCAATGGAAAAAATAAAGATAAGTCTTGAGGCTTTTGGATATACCCTAGTAGGAGGCGTTGTGATAAGCGCAGCTGCAATTGGCGTACCCTATTTAGCGCTTAAATTAGATAAAAGTTTAATAAAACAAGATTCACGAATTCCTCAGAAAGATGAAAAACCAAATCCTGATGAATTTTTTCGAGCGTGCATAGCAATGTTTTCATCTTATACAGGAATATTCAGTTTGATAGCAATAACAAATGACGATCATGAAAGCAGTGCTCTTAAAGTGACTAGTGTATTTAGTGCTTTAGCTGTTTTATCCATGATGGGACATGCCGTATTTAGATATGTAAATCCAGTTGAAGAATCTGACGAACATCTTCCAGATGTTACAGAATAAAATTTAAAATTAAAAACAAAAAAGCCTCTAAAAACGAGAGGCTTTTTTGTTGGGAAATTTTGTAATGAGTAATGCTTAAACTCAGTAATCAATTGACAAACACGTATGATTGCTATAAAATTATAGACAATCATTTTTTTATACATTGCAATCTTTGCAAATTTCCCCTGACATGAAAGCATTATCAAACTAAAATTCAATTTTTTACATGAATCTGAAAACTGGTTCCTAAAATCATGGTCGCAGGACTGCGGCTTCGTCTTAATTATTTACCTATATCAATTCCACAAACCTCAGTTTGTGCAGCAATCACATCAAATTATTGCATACACCACACATATTGATGTAATGTTGAGCAAAATCTAAGGAGTATTTTTATGAATAAACAACTTTTACTTTCCATAAAAAATGTGACAAAAACATATCATGGAACACCAACAATCAATGCGCTTAAAGGAATCAATCTTGATATTTATCAAGGCGAAGTTTTAAGTTTGCTTGGTATTAATGGTGCTGGAAAAACAACGCTTACATCTATCATTGCAACACTTCACCCTGCCACTTCAGGAGACATTTTATACAACGGTGTTTCGATCTACAAAGATATTATTACCTATCGTCGCATGATGGGATTTTGCCCTCAAAAACCAAACATTGATACCATGCTAACTATTAAAGATAATTTAATGTTTGCTGGTCGCTATTTTAATTTATCAGATGATATCATTGAGCAAAAAAGTAAATATTTAATGGAGCAATTTCAGCTCACCAAATACGCTGATGCAAAAGGATCAATTCTTTCAGGTGGCTACAAACAACGATTTTTACTTGCACGAACACTCATGCATAGTCCAAAACTTGTTATTTTAGATGAACCAACCGTTGCTCTGGACCCACATATTAGAAGAAATTTATGGGACGTTATCAAGCAACTGAAAAATGATGGAGTAACTGTTCTTTTAACTACTCATTATCTTGAAGAAGCTGAATTTTTATCTGATCGTGTCTGTATTTTGGATCAAGGAGTTATAAAATTAATTGATACTCCTGATAATCTGAAGAAAAATTATGCCCAAGAAAATTTGGAAGACGTTTTTATTAAACTGATGCAAGAAAATGAGGAGGAGAGAAAAGATGACTTATAAAATTATGCAAACTTTTCTTACCGTTTTAATTCGAGATGCTCGTGTTTTCAAACAACACATTGTTGGCAGAATGATTGATGCCTGCGTATGGGCAGGAGCTTCACTGTACGTAGCTCAATATGTTTTGCCAAAATTTGGTATCGATCATAAGTATGCTTCATTTCTTATGCTGGGAAATCTTGCAGTATGGGGAATGTTTGAGGTAGGAACGAACATGGCAATTATTCTAGGAGACTTACAAGGTACAAACTCACTGAGTTACTATTTAACGTTACCACTCCCTTCGCAGTGGATTTTCATACGACTTGCCTTAATGGATACGTATCGATCAATCATTCCTACACTTCTTATGATTCCAGTTGGTAAATTAATACTGCTTGATAATATATCTCTGCGTGTTATCAATTATCCAAAACTATTTCTTGCATGGATTCTTTCACATTTATTTTTTGGATTTTTTGGCTTATTTCTTTCAAGTATTACACCAAATTTTGAGTATATTACCACCATACGACAACGTTTTATTTTTCCATTATGGTTTTTAGGATGTTATCAGTTTTCTTGGTACATGCTCTATGAAGCAAATCCAACACTTGCATATATAAATTTACTCAATCCAGTTGTCTATATCATGGAAGGTATGCGCGGTGCTGCATGCTTACCAATTCAAACACTTCCTTTTTCTCTTTGTATGTTAGTTACAGGCTTTATGACTATAGTTTTTGCATATTTAGGAATTCGCAGTTTTCAAAAAAGAGTAGACTGCCTTTAGGTGGTCTACCTTATTTTATAAAAAGTTTTTGATTTACGAAAATCTTGACATTCACTTACTACAGCGTATTCTTCTGAAAGCTATAGTTTAAAAATATCATTTTTATAACAAAGGTATGAAAATGAACTATTTCCCTATATCAAAGCAATTTTTTATAATATGTTACATTTTCATTACATATAACATATATCCTTGCCAGGCTTTAGCACTCAGCAGAACAGGAATTAATAATCAAACATTTCTAACTGATAAATTTCTCGTAGATATTATAAAAAATGACTATGATAATGCTGTAACCCGTCTGCAGCAAACTCCAGAAATATTACAACATATATCTCAAGATACATTTACCAATATATGCAACTTAATAAATATAAGATCTGCAAATCAAATTGAAAGTAAATATGCCATTGCAGCAAGATTATTGCATCATAATCCAAAATTATGTAATAATTTTGACTTATTAACTTTAAAACAAATGTGTGACCATGTTAATGATGATCTAGATAAACATGCAGATCTTTTCAAAGCATTAATTACAAGTTTTAGAGAAACAAAAGAAAAAAATTTTGATAATGAATTCTCATCTCTTGTTACAACAAATCAAACAACTACAGATAGAACCGTTTATTCATTACCAAAGCAACTTCAGGAATTTTTATTAGAGCAACAAAACGAACCTCAACTAGATCCTAACGTTTGGGAAGTCAGCCCACAGTACAATAGCATTACACTCTACCAGCATCCTGCTATAATCAGGGATAATAGTACCGATCGCATACATTTCAATATACACAATAATAATCGTTATCATTTACCACTATTGCATCACATAGTGACGTATGCTTACCCAGAAATTTGTTTATCCTTGCTTAAATTAGCAATTTTGAAAGGAGCATCTGTAAGAGATGTTTACCTTGGCACCCCTGTTGATGACCATGCAAGAGCATATAATCCTTCATGTGTATTTTTTTTACAACAATATCAAAATTTAGCTCCAGATGAAAGACCACTGGCTATATCCACTCATGACCTTACTGTCTTAAAAGATGCATATAATGAATTTATGATTTACAATCAACCAAAATCATTATATCAATTACTCAAGCCACATATTGCTGAAAAAAATGTAGATCAAAAAACTTTACAATATCGCAATTGTTTTACTAAGTCATATAAAATCTATGAGTCATCATTTCATAATTCACTTAATACAAAATGTTTATATACACAATTGTTACCTTTACTCGTAAAAGCACAATCAGAAGCAGAAAATTCAGTAGATGCCATGGATCAGGTATCTATCAGATTTTTTGATGCAATACTCAATAATCAACCAAAAATTATTTTAGATATGTGCCAAAGAGGATATGATCCCAATACAATATATGTAGGTTCATCAGCTGATTACTATGGTTATTCGCCTTTAATATTTGCAATTGCGCAAGCAAAACCTGAAATAACAAAAATTTTATTACGATTCTCAACCTCATTATGGATGGATCAACATTGGTATCCAATTCGTCATACCATTGCACATTTTGCTCTTCATTCTTGTTGGCATGAATATAAAAGATACGCACCAGATTATTATTACTCTGCACAATATCCTCAAGCTTTACAAACACTACGCATTATTTTAGAACATGAAAGAAACAACATAAATAGACCAGAAAGAGAAACTGGTAAAACATTACTTGAAACTGCTATTCAATTAGTAGCGGTAACTATACCTGAAAATGCAAAAGATATAAACATCGATATTATACGTTTATTACTTGAATTAGGAGCTGATCCTTTTATAAGACCTGCAACAGCTATAAGCCTGGAATCATTAGCAGAAAATTTCGGTAATAAAACACTTGCTCAATGGCTTATAAATTATAAAAGATCACATCCCAGAAGATATTGGGACCCGCATCGTCTGTAAAGTTGTTAACGTATTATCAACATCAAACAAATGTTTCAAGTTCCATTTTCCATCTTTATTTTTATAAAAATGAACTAAAGTACCATTATTAATGAGCCACTGATCCGGAATAATATGAAGAATTTTGCATAAAGCCATAAAGACTCCACTATGCGCTACAATAAGCGCTGGCGATGGCTGCTGCAAAACTTTATCAAGCCCAATATCAACACGATTTAAAAACTTTTGTAATGATAAAGAAATTTTAAATAACCTGGATCCTCGATCGGAGTCGAGGACGACCGGGGCATCCCAGCCTTCGCTTGCAGCTTCGGCGGGCGCAGCGCCTTTGGCAATGCCGAGCACAGTGGGTCGATTTCTCATACGGCTCAATTCAGCCCAAACAAGTCGACTACTTTCTGCAAGCTCAGGAATTGCAACTTCAGGAATATGCATGTGTCTGTTAATGATATCTTTGGTCTGTTGCGCGCGTAGCAATGGGCTATAACATATAGTTTTAATCGGTAATGTTTCTATATATGATGTAACCTTTTCTATTTGTTGTTGACCTTCTGGATTAAGCGGTGCATCAAAATGTTGTTTAATTATCTTTTTTTTCAGATTCATATTAGTTTGACCATGCCGCACAAAATAAAATTCTGTTGCTGCAAAAATCATTGTTGATGTAATACTATTGAACAATAAAAAAACTAAACTCATTTTAAAAAATTTATTCATAAATTTTCTCCTTTTATAAGAAAACCTAACAAAAAATCCCAAGCTTTCGCTAGCTATGATTGAAATTCTAATTATTCTTATTTTCGGAATTAAGCCCAAGAGGAAGAGAGCAGGGTATAAATAAAACATAAAAACTATGTTTCTTTAATGCTCAATGAAGAAATTTTAAACAATATCTAGAAAAATTAAAAATACCATCGTAACCTGCTTAACAATGTTACATTTTTTAACCGTAAGGAGTTATTATATGTTATTAAGCTGGGTTGTCATTTTCCTCGTTGTTGCACTCATTGCTGGATTCTTTGGATTTGGTGGCGTTGCAAGCGACAGTGCTTGGATTGCAAAAGTTTTATTCTTCATATTCTTGGTTCTTTTCCTCATTGCATGGATGCAAGATATGGGATATCTAGGTTCTGATATGAAATTATTTTAGAACTTTACGTTTTAAACATAAAAAAAAGCCACTTTTTCAAGTGGCTTTTTTGTTGCAAAAAAGATGAAATTATTTTCAACATTAAAAATTATGCAATTTTTAAAATGGTGAGTCGAACCATGAAAACACCAGCATAATCTCCGGCAGTGGTCACGACATCGGTATCATTAGCCGGACTAATTATGGCGACAAATGGTGTCGTTGTCACATCAACAATTGCTCGTCCATGAATCCATGTAGTTGCAGTTGTAGATCCTGCGATAGTGTTAGTATCTATAGCGACAGTTCCCGAAGTTGGTCCTGTATAAATGGCGATAGATGCAGCGTCTGTCAAACTCATTTCATAATCGAATACATAGGTACCAGCTGTGAGAGTAAAGAGAGTGCCTCCATCTGCGCGAAGTGAAGATGTAACGGCTCCTGCGGTATTGTTGAAAACTTGTGTACCGATTAGGAAGGCATCTCCCGGGGCTCTAGAAATATTTACTGATTGAGCAGTTTGGACAAATTCTGCAGCTCCTACAGATGCTGCAGCTCCTGTAGGTCCTGTAGCCCCAGTAGCTCCTACAGCTCCCGTAGCACCCGTAGCACCAGTTTGTCCTGTATCTCCTGTAAGACCAGTTGCCCCTGTAAGTCCAGTAAGTCCAGTAGCTCCTGTAAATCCAGTCAGTCCAGTAGCACCAGTTGAACCCGTGCTTCCCGTAGATCCTGTGAGCCCGGTAAGTCCTGTAACTCCAGTAAATCCTGTTAAACCAGTAGCGCCTGTAACTCCGGTAAGTCCTGTTGAACCGGTGGAACCCGTACTACCGGTAGATCCTGTTAAACCTGTAGTACCTGTTGAACCCGTATTTCCAGTAGATCCAGTTAATCCAGTTGCACCCGTAGTCCCAGCTCCTGTAGCTCCCGTAGATCCAGTTGAACCAGTTGCTCCTGTAAATCCAGTAAGTCCAGTAGCACCAGTTGAACCGGTGCTTCCGCTAGATCCTGTGAGTCCAGTAAGTCCAGTAAGTCCAGTTGCGCCCGTTGTGCCAGCCCCTGTAGCACCCGTTGATCCAGTTGAACCAGTTGCTCCCGCAAATCCAGTGAGCCCAGTAGCGCCTGTTACTCCACCAGATGGTCCCGCAGGTCCAACAGGCCCTATTGCTCCTGCTGGTCCTGTAGACCCTGCAGATCCAGTAGCTCCCGTAGCTCCTCCTGTAAGCGGGTTTCCGTTGATATCGGTAATCGTGCCACCAACTTTTAAATTACCAGTAATGGTTTCATTCCCGCTAATAGCTATAGTTTTAGCGGTTAAAACATCTTTAACTCTTAGAGAACAAAATGTTCTACAACAATTAGCACGAGTTACATTTTCATCATCTTTAGAATTCTGACATGCTTGATCTTGTACTAACAAATGCCAATCATCATTGGCTTCATCCTGTGCAATCACTGCAAGACTAAAACTCAGTAAAAAAAATAATAATAATGTATTTTTAAATTTTGAGTGGTGCATTGGACTCCTTTTTTTGAACAATAGAAAACCATTATCGTCTGATATAAAAACTTTCAGCAAAAATTGTCAACGCTTTACTATCTACTAAATCGCACGATCAAAAATAATTAAAAAACTAGGACCCTTTTTTAAGGGTCCTAGTCAATTTAAAATCAAATATTTTTTAAGATTAAATTATAAAAGACGTTTAATTGTAAGCGTTGCAGAAACAGGACGAGTTCCACCAGCTAATGGTGTAATAGTAAGTGCTGTTGAGTTACCACTTGGATTATTCACACTCAATACAGAATTTATAACAGAAGTTGTAATAAATGCGCTTCCTGTTATCTGATTCGTTCCACTTGCACGCCCAACAACAGTATCTGGCAAATCAGCACCATTAAGTACCAAAATAAGCTGACCCGCTTCGGTTACACTTACTTGCCATGTAACTTCATAAATTCCAATAGCAGCCAAATTAAAGGTAGAAGCGGTAAGACGGGTGATACCAGCACCACTGGTAGCACCATCCTGAGGAAATTGAACAGCAGAACCAACTGCAACAGTTGCTGCGTTATCAGGAGGCATTAACGCAAAAAATTCTGCAAAAGCTAATAATCCACCCGCAGGTCCTGTAACTCCTGTAGCACCAGTAGCTCCTATACCACCCGTACCACCCGTAGCACCTGTAGTACCGGTAGCTCCAAGTACATTACCGTTCGGACCAAAAATCGTACCATTAACTGTCAAATTACCACCGACAGTTTCACTACCGCTAACGGTCAAATTACCACCAACAGTTTCATTACCGGTCACATTTAGAGTTTGAGCTGTTAAAACTCCTTTAACCGTAAGTGAACAAAATGTTGCAGTTTTACAGCAGCTACGATCTACATTTTCATCATCATTTCCTGAATCTTGCGCGATTGCTCCAAGACTAAAACTAAGCAAAGCCATCAGTAACAAATTTCTAAACTTTGATTGCATTATGGACTCCTTTTTTTTGAAACAAAAAAATAATTCATCTTCTGATATAAAAATTTTCAACAAGAATTGTCAATACATTTAGTTGACTTACTTTATATTTAGTTGACTTGCTTTCATATTCAAATGAATCATTCCTGCAAAAACTGAAAGCAAAAGCTAGGATTACCGTTGTCAATTACGCAATTCGTTTGATAGAAAGCGTTGCAGAGACAGGAACCATCGTTCCACTTCCACCCGCTGATGCTGTAAGCGTGAGCTGATTATTACCAGTAGGATTATTGACTTGTAAAACAGTATTTATCCCGGTAGTGTTAATAATCGTGCTGCCTACTATCTGGGTGAATCCACTTGCGGTACCAACAACCGTTGGCAATGACTGACTACTATTAAGAACTAGCACAAGCTGGCCCGGTTCATTTACACTTACTTGCCACGTAACTTCATAAGTTCCAATAGCTGCTAAATTAAAAGTATTTAAACTTCCTGCTAATCGAGAAATACTACCGCCACTGGTAGGGCCATTGGAAGGAAAACTAATAGAAGTACCGCCAGCAATTGTTGCATTGTTAGGAGGCACTAAAGCATAAAATAATGCATAATCGAGTAATCCACCAGATGGTCCAGTAGCACCTGTCATTCCTGTAAATCCTCTCAAACCAGTAGCACCTGTTGCACCTGTAGCTCCAGTTGCTCCTGTAGCACCCGTCGGTCCACCTGCTGGTCCCGGGGGTCCAACAGGACCGGTAATTCCTGTAGCTCCAGTAACTCCACCCGATGGTCCAACAGGTCCCGCTGGACCTGTAGCTCCTTTAGCTCCCGCAGGTCCTGCAGGGCAAGGTTTACAACAAGAACTATTGCCACAACAACCTCTTAATGTTTGATCATAAGCAACAAGAACAGCTTGGGCCGTAGCATCATCAACAGGTTTTTGATAATATTCTTGCTGTGCGCTTAAGGAAATAAAACTGAGCAAAAACGTAAGTAGCGTATTTTTAAACTTTACCAGCCACATCATAAACTCCTTTTTGGACCCAAAGGAAAAACAGTATAGTCTGATATAAAAACTTTAACTAAAGATTGTCAATCTTCATCCATCACTTTTTCCTGTACTCATGCTGAAAAAAGTTACGGACCTTTTATGCAAAATGTTCTACTTGCCATTTGATAAAGATATCAATCATAAAATTCAGTCTTGCAATTTTTTCTTCCAATACACAACTTTCTTGCAAATAAAAACATCCTGAACAATGTAATGTTTTAATATTATTGCTCCACCAAAGATAATTTTTTAAAAGATCTATTTCTTCTTGGACGTCTTTAAAAAAAAGCGCATACATTGATTGCGCAGGCTCTTTGCCTGACAATGAAAAATATTTCTTTTGAATATCAATCATAAGTTGCTTTATCGTATCTTCATAAGGCGATGTCACTAAATGAGATAAGGAAATGACTTCTTTCCAATTACACCATGCTTCATGTGATTCAAGCAATTGATTGCCAAGATATAATTTATAACTCGCTATACCGTAAGCTGAAATTACTGCCAAAGCGCATAGTTTATATTTACCAATACCAAAAATATTTTGAACCGATGTATACGTAGATTCACCCGCATGATGTAATTTTGTAAGAACATCATTCAAACTTGAGACAATACCAAAATCAATTTTATGATCTACAATATATTGCTTAGATACACTTGCTGCTATAGATCCAGAATCAGCTGTTGCTGAATTAGCTGCGTTACCATTCCCCGTAACATTGACTACAACATTTACAGATCGTTGATTATCTGCAGTTTTAGTAACAGATGTTTGATTATCAATTAGTTTAGAAGCGGAATGGATATCAAATGTTAGAAAAAATGTCAAAAATAATGAGATCCGTGATTTATTTGTCATAGTCCCCCCTAAGGATTAACAATTTTTTCACTTATTAGTTAAAACACAGACTAACACATTGTTTATGTACTATGAAAGAAATACGCCTTTATGTCTTAATAGATGCGCTAGAAGTGCCACTACAAACCTCTATCGTCCATCCTCTCAGTAGCCAAGCAATCAATCCAATGCTCTCATCATTTTTTTTAACAGATTGTTCAGATATATTTGATGAAATAGCGCTAGATTTTGATGATGTTTGGTTCGTAGCTTTTCCATTACCAATAACATTCACTGTGACATTTACCGATTCTGGAATAGCTGAAGCTACATCTGTATTTTTATTTTCAGGATTACTCGTAGGCTGGCTGGTAACATTGCCAGCATACATATATGTACCTACCGTCATACTAAGAAATAAAATGTATGTTTTATACTTCATGTAAGTCCTCTTTCAAGCACTAATTTTGAATTGTTTTTAAACAGAGCATATTCTACCTTACATTTTATATACAAGCAAGAGAACTCGTTTTATAGTAGTATCCTGCAGAAGTTACTATTTAAATTTTTGACATCATCTAACTTTTTTGCGCATAGTAATGACAGTTAAATAAAAAAACTTTTATAAAAAAGGAAAGTTTCATGAAAAATCATATTATGTGCGTTGTTCTTACTATAGTTTTTGCAGGAGGAGCATACTATCTTGGAATGCGTAATTCTTCAAATAACAGCAATTTTGGAATGAGCAATTCTTCAAATAACATCAGTGAAAAACGCTGTGCTCTACGTACCAATATGCGCAAACTTTGGTCAGATCATGTATGGTGGACACGTGTTTACCTTATCGATGCAACTTCACAATTACCTGAAATTAAAGAAACTACAAATCGTTTACTTGCAAATCAAGCAGATATTGGTTCTGCAGTTGCTTCATATTATGGAAAAGCAGCTGGTGATAAATTAACAGCATTATTGAAAGATCATATTCTTATTTCTGCAGATGTAGTTGCTGCTGCAAAAGCAAATGATAAAGAAAAACTCAAAGAAGCAGATGCAAGATGGCATGAAAACGCTGACGAAATAGCAACATTTTTAAGCTCAGCTAATCCAAATTGGCCACTTAAAGATATGCAAAAAATGATGTATGACCATCTTAAATTAACCACTGATGAAGCTATGGCACGTTTGAAAAAAGATTGGACATTGGATATTAAAACATTTGAAAAAGTATTTGATGAAATTATGATGATGGCTGATGGTTTAACTAATGGTATTGTTAAACAATTCCCGGATAAATTTTAATAAGGGCATTTTTTAAAAATCAACAAAAAAAGGAAGGTTTATGCCTTCCTTTTTTTTGTAGTATACATACCAAATTTTTATTCACTCAAATTATCAAGAGCATCACAAAAATCAAGCCACCAACTTCCTTGACCTGTTCTATTACGTTCTATGCGATTGCTTTCGCGAGCTATTCGATTTTGGTTTACCTGACTTTTTGCTTGCTGCGTTACTGCACGAGCTTTTTGTTCTTCAGCTTGCGCTTTACGTTCTTCAGCTAAAGCTAATCGTTTTTTAAGTTCAAGTTCTTCCTGAGCTCTTTGCTCTTCTTTACGAATTCTTGTTTCTTCAACATAAGCAGCAGTACTAAGTAATTCTGATTCCAGCTGCTCCATTTTATCAATCAATGCATAATCGCATGGAACATGTTGACGATTTTTATGTATAGCCGCTATAGCATTTTGTATTTTTTGAAGGGAATCATGTATTGGGTACAATGAATTTCCCTGACAAATTTTTCTTGCTATTTTAAGAATATCTTTTTCTTCTGTAGAAAGATTCCATGAATTCATTATTGGCTTAAAATAAGCAATTGCTTGAAGAGCTGTCATTCGTTGTGACATATCAGACATTTTATCACGAACTATGTGTAAATCTATCTCCCATCGTTGCGCAAGATCAGAAATAGTTTGATATGCATGGTGCATGCTTACGGTATTGTTCCACGGAGTAAACCACCCATGGAAGCGGTTACTTATCTCTGCATATGACTTTTGTACACGATCATCAAAAAAATTAATTTCTCTTTCATATTCAGGCGCCCGCATCATAAAAACTTGTACATCTTGCAATGCTGCAATTTCTGATACTTTTGGGCGAATGTCTCTTGCATAGGCTCTGCTTAATTCTTCTACACGAGCTATTTTTATATCATTGCCCTCACGCATTGCCCAATATAAACCAGTGCCAATTGCTACAGCTGTCACAGCAACAGCTCCTACAATTGTAGTATCATTATGCCGTGCCTGAACACTATTTGTTCCAATCAATGAACTACAACCCAAAATGAGCATTATTTTTTTAAACATAAAAATCTTTCATATTTTATAACAATTTTAAATTTCTTAATTGCTCATTTTTAGTATATTTTTTTTTACCCAGGGCTAGATCTGCACACTTCATGGCACTAGAAACAACTAATAATCGATCATATTTAATCTGCTCAAATGGCAATAAAGGGCGGTCAGCTGTCGCAAGCTCTATCAACTGCCGACATATAAATGAGCAATTATTTCTATAATGACCCATATATTCTTCCTGCGACATACCCTGTGCAGTAATTCCTGATAACAAACACATCATGACTGATATTTTAATCTTCATAACAAAACCTTCGAAAAATTGATTTTACATTTTCTAATCAAAAAAAAATCTTTGCAAGGGGTAGTATAGCATCTTTTTTTGTCTTTTCACCTGGTGGGTAGACTTTTTTCTTATTTTCTTGTTTTTTTTGTATCAGTATTGATAAATGATTATAATATTCTATAAAAATTATCATTTTAACTGCGGAACATTTTATGAAAAAAATAAGTCTACTCCTTACATTTCTTTATATTTCAACAACTATTTTTTCAAGCCAAAGCTTCTTGCAAATATCTAACCGACAACGACAACGAGAGCTTGATGCTCAAAAAGATATTGATGCTTTATTTAGTAATCATTCCAGCGTTGAAAAATTACATGTCCCTTCAATCCTTGCATATAGAATGAAAAAACACCCTCATGTACATCAAATAACCGTCAAGGGGGTACTTTATATGCAATATATTCTAAAAGGAGAACCTTGCATATGGAAACCTATACATCCAAAAATGCAAAAAATGCCCCAATCAATGTCTGATGTAGTTAAACGAGATATTCAAAAAGTATTATATCAAGGTCCGGTAACTACATTTCTAAAAAAAGAAGCAGGAACCAGACGATCAAGGGAATAAATCAAAATATCTTGTCCTTCATATAAAGAATTTTATAGCATTTAAAATGCAATTCTTGCAAAAGGTTTTAGGCAATATCTAAAATAATTCTAAAATGTGAATTTTATAGAGGGGGAAGTAAAATCATGAATAAAATCGTAGTATTATTAAGTTTGTGTGTATATGGTATGACGTATACAAGCGCTGGGGAAATACGTGCTCGGCAATTAATTTTTCATAATCAACCGTATATTCTTGAGCAACCAGACGATTTTTCCAATGGCACTCAGATTCGACGTGAACCATCTGATAATGGTGAAGAAATGGTAACGGGTGCTCAACTTCAAGAAAGAACTCAATCCCCTGTAATTCCTACCCAAAATAATGGAGTTAATACATCACCTGAAATAAGAATGCAAAGACAATCACCATTAAATTTGCAGCAACATCCATCATTTTCACTAACATTTCCACCAAGAAATCAATTAGCACCTAATAATCCTGAAACTCCTGTAGATCCTGAAAATTCTGATATTGTTACTAAAATACTGTGCTGCAGCAAAAAAACATGCTGCATAACATCATGTGCATGCGCATTGATAGCTTTGGGAGTTGGAACTGTACTTCTTTTAACGGATGCAGTTAATGTCTCTCATCCAATCTCAACAATGGAACCAATGATTCCTTCCGGGCATCCTCCAGTTACTCATCCTACAGCACCTACATTGACTGAACCGACACAAACTGTTGCTCCTCATGCTTCAGAGTTGCCGCCAACAACACCTCCTCTTGCACCTCCTGTAACTGAACCTACAACCACCGCTCATACTATAGCTCCTGTAGCTTCAGAGTTGCCGCCAACAACGCCACCGCTTGCCCCTCCTGTAACAGAACCAACAACAACGCAACATACTCCATAAACTTTAGATTAATTATCATTTTGCATTTATACTGAACAAATAAAAAAAGTCCTTACTTCAACGATGGTTTTATCTTGATGAAAGAAAAAGTTTTAAAATATTATCAACACTACATGTATTTGATGGGATTTGGTGGTCATTTAATATTTGTTTTTCAAGCATATAAAATTTGGCAAACTCAAAGTAGTGTTGATGTTTCTTTATTTGGATTTTTAAGTTGTTTTTGGGCTGTTTGTAGCTGGTTTGTTTATGGACTTTTAATTAATAATTCAGTACTTATTCGTGTAAATGCTTTTGGAATTTGTGCAGGAATTATATGTTTGGCCATGATTTTAGCATATGCATGAATTAAGCTAAAATTTATATCCGATATCTATTGCACTATAATATTTGTCTTTATTTTTTTGATTACCAAATAATTTATAGTACACACTTCCAGCAATACCACCTTGAATAATAAAATTTTGTGTTGAAAACCACAAAGATGGTCCAAATAAAATTTCATTTTCACCTGAATTTCGATTAATTTTTCCTGCAACACTTGTACGCTGCTTATAAAGACCATGCATTTCAAGCATCCAGTTAAAAATCCATTTGTCTGCTCGATAACTTATATTTTTGCTCAACCCCCATTCATATAAAAACTGATTACCTAATTTTACATGATTATGTGGTGTCGTAATAATTACACCTGTTGCTGCAAATGGATACCAATACTGACCCATATGACTGGCAGTTAGACCAAAAAAGAAACTTGGAGATCCACCATATGCACTAGGAAGTTGCTTTGCTATACAGCTGGTAGGAAAAGTCATATTGGCAACAACAGTAATTTGGTTCGTTGCTGTTTCTTTATTTTTTTCATAAAGAGCATATTCAAATTGTACTAATAAATCTTGCAACCCATGGGTAATTCGATTATTTTGCCTAGATTGAGCTGCAATGGGCAATTGAATAAAAAGAGATAGATAATCTTTAATTCCATATAAAAGCGTTGGCCAAACTTCAGTAAAACTTTTCAATGTACCATTTAAATAATCAACATATGCAAAAACCTGCAAATCATGTTTATCCACAATGTTTTGTCCAAATCCCAGCAATGGTCCTGGTTGTTGCGATGTAGGCAAAGCAAGATTACCAATTTTTAATTGTTCTAATTTTTCTTCTTGGAATATACCACCTACTGAAAAAACTAATCCAGAACTCCATGTCACACATAAAAAAATGAATTTTTGCTTACTCACAATCTTCCTTGTTCATCATTACTTTTTACAACAGTAACTTATACGCTAAAAATAATCATTTAATCTACTCGTACATTTAAAAACAATATTTATCCAGGTTGTAATCTACATTTCCACACCATACAATGCGTAACTCTTTACCAGCAACATACAACATGATAAATATGAAAAAATAATAGTTGTACTCATATCATAAAAAAAGGAAAGAACGTGAACATTACTCAAAAAATATTATTTTTTATACTTGTTCCAATGGTTTTAATAGGTGGACCTGATCCGCTAGAAATACAAGACACAGCACATGATAAAACAACCGCAGATAAAGAAGCTGCATTAAAACAAAAATTTGATGAAGAAGATAGGATCATAGAAGAGCAGCGAAAAGCTGAAGATGCAGCACGAGCAAAAAGAAGACAAGCAATATCCCGAGGTGAAACTTCAGTAGCAGAATCTTTGCAACAAGGAAAGGGTGTAAGATTAGATTTTGATGCATTTATACGAGAAGATGCACAGCGCCAAAGAGAACGACAAAACGAAGATAAAATGCGAAAAAAATTCTGGGATAAGGAAAATAAAGCAGCAACAGAATTACGAAATGAAGAGCTTTTTTCTAAAAGAACTTCAGGAACATTATTATCACATGATATTGAAACAGATAAAGCTATAGAAAAAACAAGAAATAGAACAATTGTAGAAGCAAATCGAGATCGGATCCTTCAAGATTTTGAAATTAGAGCAAAAAGATTTAATGATTTTAAAAAAGTGCATGCAGATTTTGCAAAAAAAGCTCCGTGGAATACATTGCTTGACTTAAGCGATATGAACAAATTTGTAAATATGTCATATCCTGATCGAACAACGTTCCTAGAAAATATTAGTAAGGCCGCAACAGATCTAACAGACGAAACAGTTGACTTAAATTCAAAAGATATTGCCGCTCTGCAAGATCTTATTCAATTAACACGTATACATGCGCCTGATAGTATAAAATTATCATCTTCTGAGTCTACAAAGCTCGATGAGGCTGTAAAAAAAGATCTTTCAGGATTGGATTCTAAACAACTGCAAGATCTTGAGCATAACCTGAGAAACTTTTTAAAAGATTCACTTACAACTCAAATACAAACTCTTACAAATTTTAGTACAGCCATGGAAGAAATAAAAGGTGATACAGAAAATCTATTAAATCTAAGAAACATGGAAAATGCAGGTCATGCAGCATTCTGGATATTGGGCACCTGTGCCGGTATTGCTTTTCTTGGTCATGGAGCTATAGCTTTTAAAGGCGTTCAAGTAAGTATGGAACAATTTGCTATCGGAGCAAAAGCTGGTTTTGTGGTTGCTCATGTCAAAGCACACTCTGAAGCAGAACTTTCCAAAGAAGTACAAACTCATCATCTCAATATATTTAGAAAATTACTGCCAGAAACTATGGAGCTGATAGAAACAATTTCTTATGAAAATAAAGCGAAAAGTCTTACTCAAAGATTAAAAGAAAAAGCTAATAGTTTTACTCAAAAATTAAAAGAAAAAGCCGGTAGATTCAGTGATTTAGTCAAAGAAAAAACAAAAGGTAAGATTGATCTCGTAGCTAGTAAAAATTGGGTTCATGAAAAAGCAACTATGATCAAAAAAACTATAGTTGAAAATTCTACATATAAAAATACAAAAGAAGGTATTCAAAAAGTTGCAAAAATTACCAAAGAAAAAGCTATAGCTGTTGTTAATCATCCTGTAGTAGTAGATGCAATAACTGCTGTAAAAGATGTTGCACATAAAGCAGCGACTTCTGTCAAAGATAACTATAAAAAGGTAAAAGAAAAATTGTTTGGTCCTGAAAATAAAGACCACATTGACTACAGTGAATACAGCCTTGCTACCCCTACATCGAAAGCTACTCCTGCTGCTGAAACAGAAACTACAGTAATTCCTTCTCAAGCAACAACAGAAAAAAATATAAATTATTCTTTTTCAAATTCATAATTTCAATTTCAATTTTATAGACCTTTAAAAAATGAGGCACATTAGAATGTGCCTCATTTTTTAAATTATTAATATTAAGTTTCTTTATATTTTTGGCGTAAACTGATCAAGTTCATAAATACCTAAATCTTTTTCTATTTTTTTAACTTGAGCAATAAGTCCATCAAACCCGTCATGACCAAATAATTCATGTTCAGTATCTTCAAACATATCACCTAACTTTTCAAATTCTTCCTCGCTTATTAATTCCCGTACTTGTGGAAACAATACAGTATCTTCACGTGCTTCATGAGGTCGGTACATTACAATAAATTTTTTCATTAATTTTTTAATAGCTGCAGCATCTTGAATTGATAAACAATTAGAATTTTGATTTAAATCTTGCAAACGAACCAATCGTAATAATTCGGCAGTAACAGCTCGCCCTTTAACATGTTGATTTTTGAGCGTTTTGACTAATCTTACTTCTTTTTTATGTTTTTCAAATAATGAAAATATATAATCTTCTTCCAATTTTTCATGATAATCATGTATAAATGATTTAACCAGATAGGCCGCTTGTTCAAGATCTTTTAAAGAAAAATCGATATTATTATCAATCCGTTTCATACATTCTTCATAAATCAATAATATACGATTTAATAGTCCATGTTCTCGCATTAAATCTTCAGTAGGACCCATTTCAAATTCTTCTTGTTCTTTATTATTTTTTTTATTTTCCACATTTCTCTTTAATCCATGTAAATCTGCAAATATACAACTTGTTATACACATCAAGAACATAAAACTATATTTTCGTTTCATAGAGATCTCCACCTATTATTATTAAAAAACTATTTTTTTTTACAAAAAGACTGCAGACATTTTAAGCTTTAACACATACATTTTAGGAATGTAAAGGATTTAAAAAAATTGACTTTGATATTGAGAAATAATTACATTCAAAGCATATTTTATTACAAATAAAGTAGGGATTAAAATGAATTGTGTTTACCAACTAAACAATTTTTCCAAGCAATCTCATGATCATGCGATAGTAACCCAAAGATGTAAAAAGATGCAAATCAAGGATATGTTTTGCTATAGATTTTATTTCTGATGGGGACATATTAATCTCTATGGTCCCTAATTTTTTACCTTTATTAAACACTATAAGAATTGGTGTCGTTACAACTCCAAGTTCTTTTGCAAAATCAGAATTTTTTTCCAGCTTCATAATGACAACTTTTCCATTACCATCCAATTCTTTATGAATTTCTAGAAATAAAGGATCTATTAATTTGCAGGTAGCATTTTTAGAAATTACGGCTAAAAAAACAGGAATGGGACTATCCAAGACTTCTCTTTTAAATGAAGATTGAACTACTTCAACAAGAATTTTGCTACTAATGTAAAATGCACAGATATTTGTTGTTAAACATATGAGATAAACCACACCCATTGATTTTTTAAATAACGCCATAAACAATCCATTTTTCTGATATGACTTATAACCATACCCCGCACATTACCAAAACTACCCTCTTTGGCAAAAAATAATGTAAAAAAAAAGCCTCTGAATTTCAGAGGCTTTTTTTTACTTAATCAATTAAACTTGCTGGCAGACATAAATTTTGTTGCCAGAATTATCATGAAAGGACATTGAAATTCCCCAAGGCATGTTTTCCGGTTTTTCCAAAATTTCAACACCTTGAGCTTTTAAAGTTTCGTAATCCTTCAGACAGTCACTGCTTTCAAGAGATATGAAAGGTTTATCTGCACCCTGTTTGCCCACTAAAGCCTTTTCTGTGTCATTGCTCGCTTTCATAACTGCCAATTCAAAATCTTTTTTGCCTGGGAAACAAATTGTTAGCCAACGCATGCCATCAAAATCTGAATCGGTATGAACGATAAATCCTATTTTTTTATAAAATTCAAGTGTTGCGTCTTGATCATGAACAAACATCGTTAGATGAGTTACTGCTGTTAACATAATTTTTCCCTAAAAATTGACCACCCATTATCAAAATAAAACCAGAACGGATAGCTAAGTTATACAAAATAGTATCTCTTTAATTTTAAAGTTTTTACCGATAAAGTCCAATGGGTGAAGCTAAACTAAGATTCTTCAAAACCGTTCTTTTCTTAAGCAAGCTTATTGTATTAAGAAAATTCTCTTGGTATACTGCTTTACAGATTCTTTTCTGAATCTTTCAAATATTACGTGCCCGTAGCTCAGCTGGATAGAGCAACGGATTTCTAATCCGTAGGTCATTGGTTCAAATCCAATCGGGCACACCAGTCTTCGCTCTCACGAGCTACGCCTGGCACGGCCAGCACTGAAGGCTGTAAAAATTAATAAATATTGAAGTGTTAAATTAGAAGACTGTCCGGCGAAGTATGCAAACGTTAGTGAGACAGGAAGCCTGGACTCTTTCGCTAAAGCTTTCGCTAAGGCTTCAGCTGGCACGCCAATACAGAAGAATTAAAAAACAATAAATTTTGACTTATTTATGCATAAATATTAAATTGAAAATTAACATTTATCTTTACTTTTTTAGAGGATTACATGATGTGCAACAGTAAATTATATTTCTATAGTATTATTTTTTTGATATTTGGAAATTATCAAAATATTGTTACAGATTTTTCTGATAATTTACACAAAGATTTTGTCAATGAGGAATTAGCTTCATTTTTAAATGATGCGGGAAACAGTTTTTTTACTGCAGTTTTTTTTGGAAGAGGATTGAGAGAAATCTATAAAGATAAAGATCAAATATTTCCTAAAGGTATTGTATGTGAGCAAAGATCTAATCCATCTATTCTTAATAACTGGAATCCTGGGGTAGAAGTGATTGATTATGATAAAAGAGAAAAACAAGCGCATGGGCTTATGAATTTATCAGCCGACGATATATCTCAACAAGCATTTTTAGCTAGTTTAAGAGCAAGACTTGATCAAAAAATAGGCAGTAGTTGTGATTCTGTAGGTTGTGATATTACTTGGGATAAAATTGTTGATTTGCTAAGAACCAATTATGATAGCCCTTATATAAATCATGAAATTATCAAGATCAAAATGGATGGAAGTGATCATGATAAGCCTATGCCTTTTAGTGGGATGATGAGTAAGACATCTGATAGATTAAGACGATTAGTCAGAGAATATAGATCTAATGGTTATGTTAAATATTAGCCAATATATTATAGCTCATATTTTTATTGATGCGTAATTTATTTGAAGGGTACTTTTAAAGTACCCTTTTTTAATTTTTTTGATAAATAAAAAATAGTCAGACCAAAATTTTTTATATAAACTAGTTGCACTGTTATCACAAAAAAGGATTTTCAATGAAAAAATTATTAACAATCGCACTATTATTTCTAGCAAGAAATTGCTTTACTTCTCAATCAAGTCGTCCATTTGTTTTTCAATTAGAAGAATCAATAATACAAAACGTAACTTTTGATACAGCAAATTATTTATGTGCTCAAGCATTAAATAATGGCGAAAGAAGTATAGCAAGATATATTGGAAAAAAATTTATAGGTGAAACTTGGCGAAATTGTCAGGAATATTGTGCTCAAATAGATACCTACGAACGTTTGGGTAGATTAGTACCATTAGAATTATATACACAAGCCGCTCCAATTGTACGTGCAGCCATTATAGAACAAGCTGCAATAGATTTACGCATAGATGTTGTACGATTTATTTCTGAAAATCTTACTTCGTAAAATAAGTTTTATAATTAACTCTAAATAAATATGAATTTATTAAAAATTAAAAATTTTATAGTATTGAACTTTATATTCATTTGTTTAAGTGTTTTTTATATCAATACTGCTCAACAAGATACAATTTCATTCAAAAATAAATTTCTCATAGGAGCTGCAGCTGGTGCTGCAACTACTACTATCTTAGAACCACTTATTTATATTAAAAATAGATGGCAACAAAACAAGCCTCTTTATCTAAAAAAATGCTTTCGTGGCCTTCCTGTAAATGCTGCAGGTTTTATTCTAACAATGGCAGTTCAAAATAGCGTATTTGGTGAAGTTGAAAATACATTAAATCAAACTAATCTTACAACACTCTATAAAAAAGTAATTGCTGCTCTTGTAGCAGGAAGTGCATCAGCAATAACCAGTTGTCCTCGTGAAATCTTAATTATTCAACAACAAAATAATGGCGGTAATTTTTATGAGGTTTATAAAAATCTCATACAACAACATGGAATAATGGCTAGCTGGAAAGCTGGTACTTTAGTAGCAGCACGAAATAGTAGTTTTGCTGGATGCTTTTTTATCATGACTCCAGCACTCTCTGATAAACTAGGCACAGCGGCTCCTGTTGTTGCAGGAGCACTTTCAGCAATCATGACACATCCACTTGATACAATGAAAACTCGTCTGCAAGCTGATCCATATAAAACAATAAAACAAGTAGCTCAAGAGATCTACCATGAAACGCACCCAAAAGCTTATTTCAAAAGTGGGCTAGCTTCTTTTTTTCGCGGAATTCATCCAAGAATAGCAGGCGTTGCTGCAACCATGACACTGGAATATAGATTTAGAGAATATTTCATGCAATTGTATAAAGACAAATTATCAAATACATCGTTACAACAATAATCTGATTTTAAAAATTATCTGGGATCATCGATAAAATTGATAAACAATAAATGGCATCGGTAATGAATGGAATCAAATTAAATAGTCTTTAATTTGAAAATGAAAAGAAGCTCTTCTAATTTTTTTAGAGAGCTTCTTTTTAGACTACTAATAAAATTTCTGCAAAAATTAAAAGTTAGGACATTTTAGAGATTGGGCATATTGAATTTCTTCATCGATGAATCTTTTTAAATCGGCTTCATGTATGCTTTGATTTGAAGAAAGAATGCGAATTCCATGCTTACGCTTTTTTGGAGTATTCAAGATCTTTGTTCTAGTTTGACTCATCTGGCAATTGTAGACACGGGAATCGAGTAAGTCTTTTTTTAATGCATCGTCACCAGCCTTTAATGCTGCTAGCGTTGACACTAAAAACATAATATGTTCTTGCATTTCTTGACAGAATTGTAATCTTTCCAACTCTAATCTTTGTTTATGTTGTGCAGTCATCTTTTTTTCTATTTTCTCAATATCTAATTTTTCGTTTTGAGGTGTTTTGTCTATGAAATTTTGAGATTCTTTTTGTCTTTTTATTTCTTCTGGACTTGCAAAATTTAAACAAGTAAAAGTTGTAATACATACAAAGATTATATTTTTATATCTCATTGATTCCCCTGATAAATGTAAAGAATACTATTATGTATTTAATATAAGAAGCTTGGTGATATTATGCAATCTGATTAATTGTTGTAGGATATAGTCTAATCATTATATTTTAATAGTTAATAATTCATTCCATGATGTGGTAAATGCACGTGATTTTTTAGCTTTTCTTGTTTGCCATTCTTGTTTTGTTCCTGCTGCAGCATAAAAGACTTTATTTCTGCCAAGTTTAGTATTTATTGTATCTACGGTTTTCATGAGAGTAGCATTTTTGGGATTGGGTAAAGTATTAAATAAACCCAACTGTATTTCCTGGCAAGCAATAAAATCATCTAAAATAACTCCTATTTTTTTATATATTAATCCCTTCTTAAAAATACTTTCAAGTGCAATATAAGCTTCTTTCAGCAACTCCGGAGTATATGATGTTGCCACTATGAAATGACGGGAAGCATATTTATAAAAAGGATGATAATCCTCAAAATTTGGTATATAACATAAAAATATTGATAAAACTTTACAAGCAACTCCTTGGTTTCTTAACTTTTCTGCTGCAGTTGTAACATGACAAGCTAAAGCTTCTTTAAGCTCTTGAAGTTGTGTAACATTTTTTCCAAAAGCCCGAGAAACCGTAATAGATTTTTTAGGTTCCGCATGCTCTTGTAAATCTAAGCATGAAATTCCGCGCAATTCTAAAACTGTTCGCAGTCCATTGATAGATAAATTTTTCCGTGCCCATTTTTCATCACAGTTTTTTAATTCATAAGCGTTAAATATTTTATGGGCATTTAATTTCGCCCTATAATTGTATCCAATACCCCAAATATCACTTATATCAACTGTTTTTAATATCTCATCACTATCACTGCGCTGACCAATATCAAACACGCCATCTTGCCGTTTTTTAGCAATACCATTAGCCACTTTTGCCAAGGTTTTACTTGGCCCAATTCCAATACTGACAGGAATACCAACTTTCTGTTTTACCTTCTGTCGTATATATTTGCAATATTGCGTAACGTCATATTCAGGTAAAAATAAAAATGCTTCATCAACTGAATATATTTCAATATCTGTTGCATACTCCTGCAATGTTTGATGAACTCTGCTAGAGATATCTCCATAGAGTGCAAAGTTTGCAGAAAAAACGATTACATTATATTTCTTAAAAATATCTGCACATTTAAAAGCCGGCTCACCCATTTTAATGCCAAGTTTTTTAGCTTCATTTGATCGTGCAATGACGCACGCATCATTTGATGAAAGTACAACAACCGGTTTGCCTATAAGAGTTGGATTAAAGATTCTTTCGCATGAAACGAAAAAATTATTACAATCGACAAGAGCAAATTTTTTCATGTTACACCTGGTGGATAACACAGGTAACAACACCCCAAATTTCAAAATCCATTTCTTCAGTTATTTCAATAACTTTATACATACTGTTATCAGGAATAAGAAAAATTTTTTTACCTTCAAATTTAATCCGCTTTACCAAAAACTCATCATTGACTCTGGCTATGACAATTTTATTGTTAGTTGCTTGCAGTGAGCGATCAACAATTAAAATATCACCTGTTGCTATTTTAGATGACATAGAATCACCAATAACTTTGACATAAAATGTTGAGGTAGGATGATGAATTAAAAGTTCGTTAAGATCTAACGATTTTTCAGTAAAATTTTCTGCACTTGATGGAAATCCTGCAGAAATTTTATCTTCTGAAAATGGAAGCTGAAGTTTAGGCAATTCGTGATCTGATGTAGCAAGAATTTGCAAATGAGCTGACAGTTTTTTTATGTGCATAACAGAAATGAAAAATATAAATTATAAGTTGCTTTTAAGTATACATTATTTAGATTTTTTTACAATGAGAAACGTCAGTAAACCACCATCAATAATCTAGAAAAAATTTAATGTACTAATTCGAAATGAAATTTAATAAGGTCGAATTACAATCATAGTAATATAAATCCTTTTAGTGATGTTTATATTTCTGTTAATGCCATAATGCGTGTATGCATTAAAAGCACTAATGTATCGAGCATATGGCATTGAATCAATAGGGTAAATTGTTACGATAGGTGTGTAAATGCATGATACTACAGAATTACTTAATGCTAAAATTAATAACCATTTTTTCATACAACAGTCCCATTAATTTAATTATACTAAACTCTATCTGCTGTGTGCTTTTTATCTAAAATCATGGTAGCTAGTTTTATATCTCATTACTTTACTGGTATAGTAAAAATCAATTATATTTTTTTATCCTTGCAAAAAGGCATTTCCTCTATGAAAAAATTATTATTTTTAATTTCTTTACTGGTTTATATAAACCAGCCTGCTTTTGCTCAGGATCAACACGATGCCTATGCAGCAATACGGTATAATGCTGCGTTTGATCAAGAAGCTTTATATAAAAAACATGCAGATCTCATGCAAAAACTTGGTTGCGCAAACAATGTCTTTCCTGCTCAAAAAACAGATGACTTAATGGACCAACCACATACAACAAATGCCTCACATGAAGAAGTTAACGCATCACACAATAAGCATGGAATTGCTCCAGAAGAAATCGCTGCATATGAAAAAGAATGTTTAAGTCAATTACATCATGCGCGCTTTATGGCTTTGGCCAAGCCAGGTATTAATGCAGCTATAGAAATGACCGTTGTCACTAGTGCATGTTTTGCTATTTTCTTTGCCATGAAATATTTCATAGAAAAAGATAAACCTTCGTTTGCCGGTGGTTTTGCAGCGCTCGATGGATTATACACTGCTGCTTTTAAAGGAAAAGAAATTATTCAAACTATGTACAATGTAAAATATGCACCTGATAATTTTCTTTCTCTTCTTGAGGAACATTTTGCAAAAAACAAATGTTATATTCCAAGAGTTTTGTGGCCCCAAATTATTAAAGCATTTATATCTGCACGTCACAATGAAATGTCACGAGAAAAACATGTAAATTTTTTAAATTTTACACTTGGACTTACGCTGTATAAACCAAAAAATGCTATTATTTTTAAACATAATAAAGCAGCCTTAGATATTAAACATGAACTTAATAATCGGATTGATAGATTTTTTGCTGATTACGAGCAAAGTACCTCAACCGATTCTTTATATCATATTAAAATTAATGTTTCAAAATTCGTTGATTCTTTACTAACTCCACAAAGTCCTGCACCTCGTTATATGTATTTACATGGCATGGGCGGAATTGGAAAAACTCATTTCGTGCAAACGCTTGCGCAATGGATAAGTGATTTAATTCCTAACGGTGTTCATTTTGAAAACGTTATTATTAATTCTTATGAGGAACTTGAAGGTAATGAAACGCGTCCTGGAGTATTTTTAAAAGTGCTGCGTAATCAATCTATTCGCAATAAAACAGGTTCCGTAGTCATTATCGATGAAGCAACATGGCTTAATGAATATGTAAGTCCTGCAAAACGTATTTTCAATGGAAATTTATCAAAACTCTCAACCGTATATTTTGGATCAGAATTAGATGGTAGCATTGTGAGTCTGGATATGCCACCAATGCTCATTTTTGTAGCGAGCAATGAAAAAATTAATGATTCAGCACTTGCAAGTCGATTTGATATTGTTGATTATCCATTACCAAGCAAAGCAGCGCTTACTGCACATGCTATTGAAACAGCTCAGCATAGTAAAATCTTGCAAGAAAGAAATTGTGTTTTTGATGATACAATGATTACATCATGGGTGCAAAATCTTGACGCCAAAAATCTGAATTTTAGATATATTGCGGGAAACATAGAAGTCTATTTACTTGGTAAAAATGCTAATATGTGTAACCAAACTCATTGAAATTTTTCAGTTAACTATACACAATTTCTAACGCTTAAAGTCAACTTTTTGCTGCAGCTGCTGCACCATGTGCATTTGCTTTTTGTGCTAGATGAAAGGCCCTTTGTAATTGTGCATACTCATTTGCAAACACATCAGAAAATTCTTTATTTATTTCTTTTTTTCGAGCTTCATAAATCTTATTTGCTTGCTGTAGATCTTCTTCTTTATTTTGAAACCAAGTTTTTATTGCTTGGGTACTTGCAATATCATAAGCTTGCATGCGTTCTTGAGAAATCGGCTGACAATCTGCAAGAACATCATCTTGCGATATCTGCAATACTAAAAACATTACGCTTATATCATCATTGCCTGTTAAATCTTGAATAGTTGTGTTTTGTTCTTCCAATTCCAGTAATCTTTTACCAACCTGTTTTTTTTCATATGCATCTACATCAGAAAAATGTTTTTTTAGTTTTTCTTGTTGTGACATATATTCTTCTTGAGATCTTTTAAGTTCAGTTCCTGAATAGTGCTGCAATCTATATTTTTCATCTAATTCTTTCATTTGTTGTTTATAAGCTTGTATACGATCTTGGCAAGGTGATTGATTCTCACAAGTACGTGCTAAATCTCTACATTCTCGTGCTCTATGAAAAAAATGAAGTAATGCTTTACCTTCTTGCATAAACTCTTGATTATCATTTTCATCATCATGTGTTGGCGCTAAAAGAATGGTACTGCTTATAAGAAAACAGCTTGCTAGAAATATAGACACTTTTGTATTTTGCATAAAAATCTCCCTGATTGCATTAAAATAATCTTAGTAAGTTTAAAAAAAAGAGTTTTTTTGTAAAGCATTGTTAACAAAGAAGGATAAAGACTATGAAAATTGTATTAATCATATATATTTACATTTAATTTATATTTAAATTTTAAGCAAAAAAGAAAATCTATGAAATTAAAAATAACATTATTCGCACTTTTTAGTTTACCATTGCTAGCAAGCCAACAATCATCAAATTCATTAATCTCGACACATCCAGTAACATCCGTGTATTCGATCAGCTTATCCTTATTTGCAAATCAACAATCATCAAATCCAGCAATTAGCTGCACACCTCGTGTGGCATCATTGTTTCATGAGATGCAATCTCATGCTAAGGGTATGCAATTGTATGCTTTAGCTGCTGAAAGAGCAAAAATTGCAGAAGTTGGACCAGTCAGAGAAATGATAATTTCAGAAATATGCGCTTCTTTAAAAGAAGATTGTATACAGCGACCTCAGATGTATGAAAATCTTGTAGCTTTATATGCTAATTATGAAAAATCTAAGACCTTACGTACTAATTTAGGTTTATCAGACCTGGCAAAGACATTAGGTTTATCAGACCTGCAAGAGGCATTAAGTTTATCAGACCTGCCAAAGACATCTAAAATAAAATTTTTAAAAGAAGCAATACATAATTTTGATAAAAGATTCATCACTCAATTTTCAACTGAAGAAATGAGTATAGTGCAAACATTTCCAACAATCATATCTCAAGGTATTGCAGAAAATTCCAGCCATGGACAAGCGCTTCTTGTTCAATTGCAGGAACAATATCCTGGTGAATATACTACAACTAAATCATTGGGCATTCCAATGTTGCAGCGAAGATAATTTTTCCTCTTAAAAGCAATACAATTTGAAGGTAATCAAAAAGGATGCATAGTGATTAAACTAAAGATTGTTAAATTATTAGTCATAATTTGCATTCATTTGATTTCATTTCAAACAATAACAAATACTGAGATTGGACAGATAATTGTCACTCATGGTATTTCTTCCGGTGGCAAAACAAGCATTGTTGAAGAATTATCGTTGCAAATTGGAAAACCAAAGACCGAAATAATGAATTGTGACAAATATATGCGATCTGCAATTGACCAAAAAGCACTCGAATGCGGATATAATTTAGATGAAAATAAACAAAATTGGTGGCAAGACTTTTTTAAAGTAACAAAGCATTTAACAGAAAAAGAGCGCAAAGATTTTTCCTTACAAACAAAAATAACATTTTTTAAAAGTATTAAAGAGTCCGCCTTAAATGGTAAAATAGTACTTGTTGATACTATTGATCGACAAGACATAGCTTTTTTTAGAAAATATATGGGCGATATTAAAGTAACGGTAGTATTAATATATACGCCTCTGAACAACATTATCAAATTTCTAGAGTCTCGAAATAATTCTGCAGCAAATGAAAATAATAAAAGATCACTGTTAATGTCATTGACTCACTATCAATACAATTTTAAACCAGTTGAAAATGACAGTGATTATAGTATTGACACTTTGGATAGAGATACAGTTCAGCATTATTTTAATTATGTAAACCAAGAACCTTTTTGGTATCAGCAAAAACCAGAAAATTTTGAACAAGAATTTATACAGCATTTTAAATTAGATCAAATGTCATCGATTAAAATTACTTCTGTATTGCAATATGATATCATTTTGCATCAATCAGAATTACCTGTTTTTCAGCGTGCTCAATTTTTAAAAAATGTACTATTGCTGTAAAAAGACCCACTTAATTCTGCTACGTTGATTTTTACTATTAAAAAGCTATACCCCAAGAACCCCAAACCATCACAGCATTATAACCATGCAATTTCGGTTTAGCATCACGACCATATGAGATAGTAAAAAGTAATCGATGAGCAACTCGCTCAGTTAAAAATGTATATTTATACACCACATAAACGTTATTGCGCATGTAATTTAATAATGAAAGATCTGGAATAACAGGGCATGCCTTAATGCCAAAACCCCATCGACCATCGTAACCAACTTCTACACCATGCGATAATTGTCGACTCGTTTGAAAAGCAACCAATACATCGGCAATACTTCCCACAGTAAATTTATAAGAATTACCAAAGGCATCACACGTTTTTGCAGGAATAAAATAATTATAACGAGTGCCCCACAAAAAATCGATATGTTGACCAAGCGGGGATAAACCATCAAGTTGCCCACCAATACCAACGAGTCCTGTCCCAAATCCAACTCGCTGCAACGTATGAACCCGGTGAGTTGGAATACCAAACATGCCAGAAAGTGTCATTTTTGAATGTTGGCCAACCGTAAAATTACGTCCAAAAGTAAACAAAATATCATCAGTTTCTGTAACGTTTACATTATTAACATGTTCAATTTTTTGATCCACATGTGCCACAGCAAAATCAGTTCTCAAATAATAATATTTTGCAAAATTACGAGTATATGTAAGTAAACCTCCAGCATAATTTTCGGCAATATCCAGACAACGTGTCTTTTGAAAGAAATCAAATATAAGAGGAGCAAAACTGTTAGGTCGTTTGTTTGATTCAAGTGCAATTGGTTTACGAGTAACTTGCGCAATACGAAAGTTATACACAACTGATACAGTAGATATAGGCATATGACTTAATAACAACACAAGCAAAAATATATGTTTCTTCATTTCTCTCCATGCTCATTCTTTTTTAAAACAAGATACATATTTTTTATAATTTAAAAATACTATTAATATTTTGAATACTGATTAAATCTTTGATAAGCTATGTACCCTTCATTAACATACATTATTTCAAAAAAAGAAAGGCCTTATATGCTCAAAAAATTAACACTTATACTCGGTCTCTTGATAACAAATACTTATATTATACAACCAATAGACCCATTAACAGCAGTTGGAATGACTACTCTTGCTGCTACAGGAATTGGCCTACATTTAATAACTCGTGTACCAAACCAAGATTTAGTAAAAAGTGCTCAGGATATCGGTCAAAAAATTAAGAGTATTCAAGAAGAAATAACAAACTCTCTGCAAACCAATGATCCAAAACGCTTTATTTCAGAACATGTCGAACTAAAACGCAAAGCAAATACTTTAGCAGTACAAGCGCAAGAGTTACATCAAACTATTGAATCAAGAAGCATATGGCCTTGTAATTATAAATTTATTCCACAACTGCAAGCATCAAGCAAATCAATTGCTCATGTGCGCGAATTGGTATATTCAGAAGTTGAAAAATTAGAAGCTAAAAGTACACTTGATTTTTTCATGCCGTTATATAAAGAATTTAGCTCACAACCTTTCAGCAATAACCACTTGGATAATAATTCTATAGAAAAAATAGCGCGAAAAATTGCAGAAGGAAACTCTTGTTATCCAGTGCGTGATTGTTTGGAAAAAGTAAAATATGCAATAACATTGCTTGAAAAGAATCAAAAAGATGTACCTTATGATCAAGAATTTATCAATTGGATGCATACATGGCATGATTCATTGCAAATGTCACAAGCCTTAGTTCAAGATAATATTACCCATCAAAGTATGATGTTGCTGCAAAGCAAAGTTGATGCAGAAAAAAGACAAGCTGAAGCTGCAGAAAAACAAGCCAAAGCGCAACGAGATCTAGCTACATGGGCTGCTATTGCAGTTATTACAAGACCACATAATAATTCTAACAGATAAAATTTTGAAATTATAACTAAAAAAGCCTCTGATGTATGCAGAGGCTTTTTTAGTTATTTATGTACTTATTCTAGTTGTTGACTTCTAAACAATTGAGCAAATTCAGTTGTAACAATTTTTAATTGTTCCAAAATACTTGGCGTTACATCCTTGGTAGTTTCAATTTCTTTATAAATCTCAGGATATACTGATGCAATATAGCTTGTACATTTTTGAATAAAGGAAGAAATTTCTTTTAAGGGAATGCTATCTAAAATACTTTGACGAAGCATGAATAAAATAATTGCTTCATCAACAAATGAATAATGTAAAAATTGCGCCTGTTTTAAAATTTCAACAGCAACCGCACCACGATTCAATTGTCTTTGTGAGATCTCATCAAGTTCTGTTCCAAATTGAGCAAAACTTAAAAGTTCATTGTATTGTGCCAGTTCTAAACGAAGCGCTTTAGACATTTTTTTAACAGCTGGTGTTTGCGCTGCACCACCTACACGAGAAACAGAAAGCTCAACACTAATTGCAGGTCGTATACCTTGTTTAAACAATTGAGCATCTAAAAATACTTGTCCATCAGTAATAGAAATCAAGTTGGTCGGAATATATGCTGTAATATCATCTTCTTGAATTTGAATAATGGGAAGAGATGTAATTGATCCGCCTGCTTTCAAACAAGCTGAACGTTCAAGCAATCGAGAGTGTAAATAAAACACATCACCAGGATACGCTTCGCGACCAGGAGCTCGACGCATCAAAAGCGACATTTCACGATACGCAATAGCATGGTTTGTTAAATCATCATACACAATCAAAACATCTTTACCTTGATGCATAAAATATTCTGCAACTGTGGTACCTGCATATGGTGCAAGATATTGATTTAAAGAAGCTTCACTTGAATCTGCGCTCATGACAATAGTGTAATCAAGAGCTCCGTGTTCTTCTAATTTTTTAACCAAACGCGCTAAATTACCTTGTCGTTGACCAATTGAAACATAAATACAAATAACATTTTTGCCTTTTTGATTTAAAATTACATCAATTGCAAGTGCTGTTTTCCCGGTATTTCGGTTTCCAACAATTAATTCACGTTGCCCTTTTCCAATTGGCACTAATGCATCAATTGCCAAAACTCCAGTTTCAAGTGGCTGCGAAATAGGAGTTCGCTCAATAATTGTTGCACAGTCTTGTTCCACAAAGCGATAATCTGTTGTTGCAATTTTACCAAGTCCATCAATCGGCTCACCAAGCGCATTGATGACACGACCAAGCATTGCTGAACCCACAGGAATCTTTAAAGCTTCGCCGGTACGTTTAACAACTTCACCTTCAGTAACTGAAATTGTTTGAGATAAAACAAAAATAGAAACAAAATCATCACTCATATTTAAAATGATTCCTTTGTTACCACCCTCAAAATCTACAAGTTCGCCATAAATAGCATCCATAAGTCCATAAACCTTACAAATACCATCGCCAACTTGAACAACAACCCCCGCTTCATCAAGTTTTTTATGAGGTTTGTCTTGCAACTCTTGTTGCAATAAGGAAATTAATTCTAAATCTTTTGTGTTCATGTCATCCCTCAATAAGCATTTTATGACGTAAGTGTCTCAATCGCGCAGCAATAGAATATTCCCATAGATAAATATCAGACTGCATTCTGACTCCTGCAATTAACGATGGATCAATATGTACCTGACTTATGATACGTTTACCAGAAAGTTTAGCGAAAAATGATTCAAATTTTGCTATTTCAGATTCTGTTAAAGGAGTTGCGGTTTGTATCGTTACATGCAAAACTCCACTACGCATTTCAAACAAGGAACAAATATCTTGTAAAACTTGTGCAAAATATAAAAGACGTTTATGCCTAAGTAAAATTGTTACTAATTTTTTAAGTGAACTATGCAATGAAAAATGAGAAAATATTTCATCAATCATCACATGTTTGCGTTCATGTATTTTAGTCATCAAACTCACCAGCGACATAAAATTATGATGTCGCCGAAAAAAACGAACAGCTGATTTCATATTTTCAATATCAGCTAACGTCAAAAGGTTTTCAAACTCAAGTAAATAAGCTTTAGCATATTGTTTTGCAACTAATGATTGTGAATATATCATGCTACTTACTCGGCAAGTGCATCAAGCACTTTGGTTATATATTTTTGTCCTAAAGTTTTATTCTCTTGAAATGTTTGCTGCAAATCGTGTGCTGTTTGCGAAATAATTTCAGCAACTTCTGTTTGTATCACGTGTGCACGTTGCATACTTACTACTTTACGTTCAAGCAAAACATTCATAATTTTTTGGCGTTCATGACATACCGATTGTTCTTGCAGACTTTGAGCTTTAACTGCTACGTCCCAAGCCTTAAATTTTTCCTGCATAGCCTTAAAAGATACTTCTTCAGCCTTCATTGTTTTTTCAATATGCTCACATTCTTTTTTTAAATGCGCACGTTGTTGCTTTAAGATATCTATTTCTGCTTTTTCTTGAGCCATTTGTAATTTAATATAACCAATACCATAACGTTTGATTACATAACCAATAAGCACAATTCTAGTAAACAAATTTAAAATTTTAAAAAATTCATCAACAGAAAAAATCATACTTTAACATCCGTTAATTCATCTTGTAACATAGTACGTATCGATTTTTTTTGTTCGTTAGATAATTTCACTTCATGCATTTTTATTGGTACAGGCAATGTTTTATCAATGAAACAAGAGGGTAAAGGATTGCTTGGAATCATTTTGAGTAAAGACTCTTTCATTAATGCCCATGCAGTTCTTTGTTGCGTTAAAAGATGTTGCTGCTGAGTAGAAATACCATCAATTTTTTTATGAAGTGCATCAATGTCAGATTGCTCAACAACTAAAATATTAAGAACTGGGGCAAATATGAATGTACGTAAAATAAGATAAGCAATACAAAAATTACCTATCTGAAAAAAGAGAGTTATATTTGGTAAATCCATCTGACTTTATAACCTTACCCAGTGACAATGCGATTAACTTACTTTATTAATAATCAACAACCCTGTTAGAAACACGTAAATAGCGCAAGCTTCGACCATCGATACTGCAATGATCATAGTCATGCGAATTTTAGAACTTGATTCAGAATACTTGCCAATATTTTCACATGCTGATCGTCCAATCATACCAATTCCCAGTGCTGGACCGACTGTTCCTATTCCCATAGCTATAGCAGCTGCAACAAACACTATTGCTTTCGTATAATCAACTATATGTGCATCCATAATTTTGTCCCTTATTCTTTTATTACGTATTATAAAGCTTTAAAAGCTATCCTATATCTTTTTACCTTGTAAGATATATTCCCATGAATCTTTAAAAAATCAAGAATTTATCGTACAAAACTTTACTCTATACCATTTAGAGCGTCAAAAATTCAACTATATTTACATGGTTGAGGTTTGTACTTTTTGGATAAATTCCTCTATTGATTGTAAATAATGTTCCTGCATATTTTTATCAGTCAGCAAATCTGAGGAAAAATCTAAAATTAAATGAGGACGACTTAAAACATACTCATCAACCCCTTTTTTATGAATAAACCAATCATCATATTTGATTTCAAGAGCTTTTAAATACTGCAAATCAATAGGTTTTTCCTCAAATCTACCGCGACTCATAATTCTTTGGTAACAAATTTCAACAGAAGCTTTTAAGTAAATAAACCCTGTTAATTGCTGAGGAATACGTACAGACTCTCGATCCCATAACTTTTTATACAAACACCATTCAAGGCCATCCATCATACCTAGTTCTTTTGCTACTGCAGCAAAACAATATCGCCCAGAATACATTGATCTTTCAATAATACGCACTGCATCTTTATGATCTTGCCGGTCCGCTTGTAGTAATTGATCTATACGTGTTAACAAAACATAACTTTGAAGTGTATATGACCAGCGGGAAGGCTCTAAAAAAAATTGATGTAATAAATTATGGCCTTCAACGTCCTGCCATAAATGATTAGGTTCATAGAGAACATGAACATTTATATGTTCTTTAATAAAATTTAAAAAAGTAGATTTTCCAACTCCCACATTTCCTTCAACATATAAAGTTGGTTTATTATATGCTTTTTCATGTTTCATACTAACCCTTCAATAAAAATTCATTTTTAGCCAATCTAGCATAATATAATATATGCTTCAGGAGCAACCGTTTTTGCCTTAATGAAAAAATTATAGTAAGGTTATCAAAGAAAAATAATGTACAATTGAATTAAAACGGTGAACATGATTTTTTTAAACGTTAAAAATAGAATTGCAACTCTTACTTTATTCATAATGCTAGGCACACATATATTTCAAACAACACGAGCAGAAGATGATCTGCTTGAAGATGACCTTGATGCACTTTTGCATTCTATTTCTCCTGAGGATTTAGATAAAATACGATCATGTGAACCAGGAGAAGCAGCTCAATGGCTTGCATTAATCGGAATTACAGGCTTTGCAACACTTTTTGACACAGATTTTTATAAAAAAACATCAATTCCAATCGCTCGAAATCTTATTAATTATCCAGACTTTCTTATATGTTCCTATCCAAATCCTTCAGCAAAGCAATTAACCACTCATGTATTTTATAACTCCACACCTTTAAAAGCTTTTACTCAAGACAACGACAATGATGTACGTAGAGAAGTTGGCACACGCATTGGATCATATTTAAATATTGAAAACCCAGCCCTGAGGCAAATTTTCAACCGAATCATAACTGATTTACCAATAGATCTTAGTCCTTTAAAAAAAATAAGATTTCCTAATCTTTTAAACACTATTGCAAATGCAAGACTTGAAGAACGACGTCTTGGTTTGTTGTGGCATTATTATCAACAAATAACTCCATTCACCTTTTTTGAATTTAAATTGCCTTTTTTCTGGATGATTAGAAATTTAAACTTTACTCAGGGAGAAAAACAAACTATTACAGATGAGTTATCTTCTTTTATGGGTACTTGTGTCAGTGAACAAGAATTTGCAGAAAATCATATTATCATGGATGCTTTAGGCACAGGAACTCTTGAATTAAGTGTTTGTACTCATATATTCGAACGTGAAAATTGGGGTTTTGATGGTGGTGCTTGCGTGTATTTACCGACTGATCATCATTGGGCCACAGGTTTATTTGGAACGTATATCCAACCCAAAGATCAACAACCATTATTAGATTTATGTAGTTTAGTGAAAATATCAAAACTAGAATTAAATCCTGATGCCCAAACAATTCTTGCAGCTTATGGCTTGGCAGTTCTTGATCATTTATCATCAGCGCTTTTACAATGTCCGCTTGGATATAATCAACATGTAGGTGCTGGACTAAAATTAAATCCTTATTGGACCATTCGAGAAGATTTAGAATATAAAGGACAATACATCCTTGAATTCTTTTTAGCTCAAGAAGAACAAAGATTTTTTGTTCAAAATTTGCCGGAAATACCTTTTTCAAAATCATTTGAAAAACTTACTGTTCCTGATGATGAAAAATTGTTAATCTTTGAAAAAGAATTAACGAAATGGTTATTTCCCCGTGTCTTTACCACAAAAGTGTTACCAGGGATTATCTTTAACTCTACAACCTGTTTTCAAAAAACATATCGCAGATGGGATTTTGTAATTGGATATAATGCTTGGTATAGACTACAAGAACGATTTATTTGTATTCAAGCTCCCGCAACAATTGTAAGAAATTTAAATATAGCAAAATCAATAAATCCAACAGCTTCAATGGTAAAATTATTTGGAAAAATACACCGCGATTTTCATGGTCCACGGCACGATCTTTCTTTTACTTTCTTTGGTGATATAGCATTATTCAATCAAGGAGTAGGCAATGACTACATACTTGGTTTTAGTTTTGATTCGAAATTTTAAAATACGAAATGGAAATACATTATGAAAAATAAAATACTATGTTCAATATTTTTATACTCCTCTTTGCTACAAGCTCCATTACTTACCAATCATCTTTTAAAAAGTCTTGATAATGCTGGCATGTTTAATGATTCAATTTATGAGTTTATATTGGTACGAATGAAACTTAAAGAATTCATAAATGGAAAATTTCTTTGGAAAGGTGTTCAATCTAATCTTTCTGTTGTAGATAATAACAATACTGCACTTGCTCATAAACTGCATGTTATTTTAAAACGTCCTGAAACTATTTTTGGTGCAACATTTGTTATTCTTTCTCCTGATCATCCACGACTTCTTGATTTTGTTGCAGACTCAGAAAAATCAACCGTTAAACAATTTATTCAAAACATTAAAAAAAATTCTCTTTTGCATCGCTATGAAAATATAGATTATAGTACTGTTGCAACTGGATCATATGCTTTACATCCTATTACTGGGCAAAAAATGCCAGTATTTATTTCTGATTATTCTCTTGAAGGCTTTGATACACGAACAACAAATGCGCATCTTGCAATTCCTGCTCATAATGAGAAAGATTTTATATTTGCACACAAACATAAACTTGATATCAGACAAGTGGTCACTGCACCCAAAGAAGGAAGATCATCAGGTCCTCATTATCATAAAAATTCCAAAGAATTAACTACAGCATATACAGGTGATTATTATGATAGCATTATTATCAATAGTGATTTTGCCAATGGTCCAGCAAAAACTGCTACTGAAAAAATTATTGCTTATTTGCAAGAACATCATTTTGGTCTTGAATATCAAGAAAATATGCTCTATTCACTTCATGGAAAATCTTACTCAATAAAAGAATTACAAGAAATTGAAGCAACACTTCAAAAAGAAAATAAAGAACTTTCACCAGGACAAAAAGAAGCCTTTGCTGTCATTATGTTACAAGCTCACTGCGACTTTTTAGGACTTGTTGAGCACTTCTTAGTATATGCAAAAGAATATAAAGAATTATTGATTGGGCTTATTGATGAATCAAGCAAAATGAGAAAAAATCATGATTGTTATCTTCTTCGTTGGGCAAATACAGATAACTCAGAATCAGAAAAAGTTATGTTTAAACGAGATATTACTACATTTCATGCATTGAAAAAATTCTGTTTAGATCTTTGTGATTTCTTAGGTGATTTTGCATCAAGTTGTCCTAATGCCTTAGAAAACTTAAAAGGCATTAAAAAATAAATGAAATGAATAAAGACCAATTATCTGGAGTTATCGATAGATTCCTGTTTCAGAATTCTGAAACAGGATTTTCTATTTTTATTTTATCCTGTAAAAAGCAAGATAATACTACTGTTACTGGCAACTTTGCTAATATTCAAATCGGTCAAGAAATTCATCTTGAAGGATCTTGGAATTTTCATGCAAAGTTTGGCAAACAATTTCAAGCTAGTACGTATACAACATCACTACCAACATCCATTGTAGGCATTAAAAAATATCTTGGCTCAGGTTTTATAAAAGGCATCGGAAAAGTTTACGCTGAAAAAATCGTACAGTATTTTGGTGCTGATACACTGACGATCATTGATACAACTCCTGACCGTTTATTTGAAATAAGCGGTGTAGGAAAAAAACGCGTAGAGCAAATTAAACAATCATGGATTGATCAAAAATATATTGCTAAAATCATGGTCTTTCTTCAAGAAAAAGGTGTTACCTCAACATATGCTGCAAAAATTTATAAAAAATATGGCCATGATGCCATTGTCAAATTAACACAAGATCCTTATCGACTTACTGATGATATTTGGGGAATTGGTTTTAAAACTGCAGATAAAATTGCTCAAAATATGGGTTTTGCACCGGGCTCAGTACAACGAATACAAGCCGGCATTTCTTTTTCACTTAAGCAAGAATCAAATAATGGCCATGTATATCAAGAAATTGAAAATCTGAAAGAAAAAACCTTTCAACTCCTACAAATTGAACCACTTGAGCATAACACTCAAATGCGAAGTGCTTTAAGAAATTTGCATGATCAAGACAAAATAAAATTAATCACTTATCAAGAAAAACATTTTGTAGGGCTCAGTGCAATGTATGGAAGCGAAAAAGGAATCGCTCAAAAAATATCACAACTTCTGGCAACCCCAATTAATCATACAGTATCACCAAAAGAAATTTATGATTCCTTGCAAAAAGCGATGGACATTGAACTGAATCAGGATCAGCAAACTGGTATTATTTCCTGTTTTGATAATAAAGTTTCTATCATTACTGGTGGTCCTGGTACGGGAAAAACAACATTAGTCAAAGCTTTAATAAAAGTTTTGGAGCAGCATAATTTTACATATAAACTTGCTGCGCCCACTGGGCGAGCTGCAAAACGTTTAATGGAAGGAACAAGGCGTCCTGCATCTACACTGCATAGACTTCTTGAATTTGATCCTTCGACCATGCGTTTTTCTCATAATGATAGCAATGCTTTAAAGGCTGATTTTTTAATTGTTGATGAAACATCGATGCTGGATATTTTTCTTGCTCATGCAATGGTTAAAGCTTTATCTTTACATAGTCATTTAATTCTTATTGGAGATATTGACCAACTTCCCTCAGTTGGACCAGGCAATGTTTTAAAAGATTTAATCAAAAGTGGTAAAACATCATGTACCAGACTTGCTCATATTTTCAGGCAAGCACAAAATAGTATGATTATTCAAAATGCACACATGATCAATCAAGGTCAATTTCCAAGCAGCAGCCTTCCTGATTGTAAAAAAGATTTTTATTTCATTAAAGAAGAAAATCCTGAAAATTGCTTTCCACTCATTACAAAATTAATACAAACCATTGTAAAGCAACATCATATAATTCCTGAAAATGTCACAATACTAACACCTATGAATCGTGGTGCTACAGGAACTCAAAAATTAAATCATGATCTTGCAAACTATATAAATTCTGCACATACAGACAAACAAGTTACGTATGTTGGTACAACATATAAACAATATGATCGAGTTATGCAGATTAAAAATAATTATGATAAAAAAGTTTTTAATGGCGATATTGGAATCATCCATGATATTGATGTTGAAGAAAAATTACTTATAGTAGATTTCGATGAGCAGCTCATTTCATATGCTTTTGATGAAATAAATGAACTTGTTCTTTCATATGCAATTACCATTCACAAGAGTCAGGGTTCAGAATACGACGCCGTCATTATTCCTATTTTCATGCAACATTTTATGTTACTTCAACGTAATTTACTTTATACTGCTGTTACAAGAGCTAAAAAATTATGCATTTTTATTGGTCAATCAAAAGCTATTGCCATGGGTATAAAAAATGCAAAACAAGAAGAACGAATTACTTTTTTAAGTCAATTTTTAACTGAAAATCTCTCATGTCGCTAATCATATTAAAATATCTCACTATTAATTACTACAATCTATTTGTGTTATCCTCTATTGTCATTCCCGCGAAGGCGGGAATCCAGGAAATCTGTTTATGAAAAGATATTGGGTCTACATTATCTGTTCTCAAAAAAATGGAACTTTATATACAGGAGTCACGAACAATTTAGCTCGTAGAATATATGAACATCAACAAAAATTTGTCGATGGTTTTACAAAAAAGTATAATGTTCATAAATTAATTTATGTTGAAGAATACGCGATGATCAATGATGCACTCTTTAGAGAAAAATGCATCAAACGATGGAACAGATCCTGGAAACTAAAATTAATAGAAGAAAAAAATCCTGAATGGAATGACTTATCACAACATTTATTATTTGAATCTTATGATTAAAAGCCTGGATTCCAGCCTTCGCTGGAATGACAACGTAGATATACAAGTCTTATTTATATTCAAAAAACTTCTTTATTGTTTGTTATTTTTTGTTTCTACATTGTTGCCACAAGAGCAACCATTTACTATCATTATTGATCCTTTAGGTGATCCAAAAAACACTGGTAGAGAAATTGATGATGTTTTTGAACGCGGCATTACGCTGCAATGCGCAGAAGAATTAAAAAAACAATTAAACAATGTACTTCCTCATATTCGAGTAATTCTTACACGTGTTCCAGGAGAAAC
>DATIJN010000017.1:0-1609 GCA_035478615.1 Saccharimonadales bacterium (SeqCode) | reverse complement strand
GGATTGTGTAATTATTATTTCATTTGTATAGTACTCAATTTTTTGATTATAGGAAAAATAATAATGACAACCATCATTGATTGGGGAAAAGCACTTCATCATGCAAATAATGATCTATCTGTAGGAATCCAAATCGCGACCTTAACTGAATCGGAAGGTAAAGGAACCTTCATCACTGTGATTCCGCCCGGGTCATCGGTTAACGCGCATTATCATACTGTGGGTGATGAAGAGTATCACATCATTAGCGGTAAGGGTATCATACGATTGCGCCCCGTGGATTCGACCGACGAATGGATTTGTAAAAACGTTGTTGCGCAGAATTCATTTACTATTCCAGCTAATGTTATACATCAACTGGTGAATGATGGCGATGAGCCGCTTACTTTACTATTTAGCTGTCCATTTTCACATTTAAATGATGATCGATTTATTTATAAAAATTAGAAAATAGTGAGAATAAGTCATGAAAAACGAGATAGTGCAAATCGACCCTAGCTTGCGCTTGATGTTTGATCAAATGCCGGGATGTTGGGGTTGTAAAGATAACGATTCTGTATTTATGTATGCAAATAAAGAATATGCCAACATTATTGGTGTTAAGGAAAATAGACATTTAGATATTATTGGTCGTACTGATTTTGATATGCCTTGTGATACTGTTAATTGTGCAGATTTGTTTCGCATCCAAGACAAAGCTGTTATAACGACTGGAAAAACATTGAAAATTCTTGATATTCATCCTTTTTCAGGTAATCATTGGAGGGCCTATATTTTCACGAAGATTCCATTTTATGATAGCAATCAAAACATAAGAGGAACTATATTTCATGGTGCTGATATCACCAGCAATAAATTATTAGAGTTAGGATCATTACTTTCTAAAGTTACTTGTGATGTCCCAAGCAATTTATTAAGTGGATTACATAGTTTTCTATTATCGAATGAATTTAATAATATCAAACTCACGGATCGTGAAGCTGAATGTTTGTTTTTTCTCTTACGTGGAAAAACAGCTAAGCATATTGCTCGCATAATGTCGCTTTCTCCACGAACCGTTGAGGAATACATTGTAAAATTGAAAATGAAGCTAGGTGCGACAAATAAATGTGAGTTAATTGATAAAGGTATTCAAGCAGGTTTTTTGAATATCATTCCTGAACGATTAATGCAAACCCAATTGTCAGTTGCTCTTTCAAGTGAGTAATTGGTATCAAACTGTACCCGTATTTTATACGGGTATGTATTTTTGAAATAGTTGATATTCTTCTCCCATTTAAAAAACATGGGAAAAACAAAATAAATCTTAAATTTCATCAGTAAGTTCAAGATGTAAATTAATTTTCTTGTTAGGCACAAAAAACAAAAAAATCGAGTAAATTATGGCTAAATTAGTCCTTAAAAATAATCATATAATTTTCACATCAGGTAATGATATAGCGCAAATATGTACTCCACTTAAAAAATTTGGAATCATATCATTTAATTATGTAAGAACTTACGATGATGGATCACAAGTGAATCTTGCAAATACGACAGAATGGCTTAAATATTTCTATGATAATGAATTCTATCAAGTCGGAGCATTTGAGCGCCATCCTAGTAAATA
>DATIJN010000016.1:0-31039 GCA_035478615.1 Saccharimonadales bacterium (SeqCode) | reverse complement strand
TACGATTTTGCCTGAACTGATTAAATCCACAGGCATTACATCAATTGATACCTTAGTTTTATGTAAACCAAGCAAACGACTTGCAAAAATAGCCCATCAATTTGCTACTCAAACAAACGTGCTCACCATTATGGTCACCACGAAAGCAAAAGGTTATAAAGAAATGTTGGATATTTTTCAAGATAGCCCCGTTAATGTTTTACCACTCATTGCCCAGCAAAAAAAGATAATAAAAAAGCCCCGGCCAAACAACCAGAGCTTTTCTCATTGCATAAACTTAACTAATTTTTAACTATTTTTAATCTATTTCGTAAATTTTCTTCAGACTTTCGTAAAGTTTCTTTCAAAAGCTCAAGATATACCTTTTTTTCTCCATCATTAATTGTTTGTGCTAAAGCTCCTATAGTAGCACCACTACCCACCACACATCCTGCCAGAAAAGCTGTAGCTTTTGCTCCAACTATACATTCAACCTTAGTCGTAGAAACAAATGAAAATAACATAACGAATAATAATACTTTTTTCATAGATGATATTCCCTTGTTAAAATCCTAATTTTTTAAATTTACTGCTATTATATCCACCCAATATTTTGCGCAATTAATCAAAGTTTTAACAACCAAAATATTAAAAAACTACCACTCAAGTGAACCACCTGATTGATACTCAGTTACGCGAGTTTCAAAGAAGTTTTTTTCTTTGCTTAAATCTGCTGCTTCAGACATCCATAAAAATGGATTTTCAGTATGATATTCTTTAGGCAAATCTAAACGTAATAATCGACGATCAGCGATGTACTCAACATAATCACAAAACTGTCTACTTGAAATTCCCAAAAGTCCATCTGGACAAGCCTGAACAGCATATGCTGTTTCAAGTTTGACAGCATGTTTGATAAGTTCAACAATTTCCTGCTTAAAAGGAACTGTCCAAACTTCAGGATTTTCTTTAATTATGGCGGAAATAAGATCGCATCCAAAAGCTAAATGAACACTTTCATCACGCATGATATATTCAAATTGTTCACCAATTCCAACCATTTTTTTATGACGTTTTAATGAAAGCATCATTGCAAAACCAGCATAAAAGAAAATACCTTCCATGATGACATAAAATCCAATTAAATCTCGTAAAAACATTTGCGTTGTATTGGTATCAGTAATTTCAAAAGTTCCATCTAAAATAGATTTAGTCAGACCTACCACAAATTCGTCTTTAGCTTTAATAACATCAACAGTTTCATACATGGTATAAATCATTTCAGGATCTAATCCTAATGATTCACAACAGTAAATAAACGTATCGGTATGAATAGCTTCTTCAAATGCTTGACGTAATAAATATTGTCGACACTCAGGATTTGTTACATGCTTATACAAAGCAAGCACAATGTTATTTGCTGTAAGTGATTCTGCTGTTGCAAAAAATCCAAGATTAAGAAGTATTAATTCTCGTTCTTTTGCAGAAATTGAACCTGGCGTCTTCCATTGTTCAACATCTCGCTGCATAGACACTTCTTCTGGAGTCCAATTGTTTGCAACACCATTTTTATAGTATGTTCGAGCCCATAAATATCTTAATGGCAATATTTTATTTGGATCTGTTTTTTTATCTTTAATAATTGACATGAGCTATAACTCTTTCTTTTATTGACACGATTCACAGTCTGGATTTTCAAGACTACACGCTTTGGGAATAATATCCATATCAACAGCTTGATCAACATTATTTTGCATTATATCTTGTTGCACAACAACTTCATTGTTTCTTTTTTGCGTAAAGCCATATTTGGCTGCATCAAGTGTTGATTTTTCAATTTGACTAGCTCCCATGGAACGTAAATAATACATTGTTTTTATACCACATTGCCATGCATACATATAGATATCATTTAATAACTTCCCTGATGTTCCTTGCATAAACACATTATGAGATTGGCTTTGATCAATCCATTTCCCACGAGAAGCAGTCATTTTAATCATCCACATTGGATCAATTTCAAAAGATGTTTTATATTTATCTTTCAAATGTTTTGGAATAGTGGCAATAGCTTGAACACTTCCATCATAATATTTTAATTGATCCCGCATTTCTTCATTCCATAAATCTAATTTTTTCAAATCATTGACTAAATAGCTATTTGCTACTGTAAAATCACCACTTGAGTTTGATTTTGCATATAAGTTTTTATAAATTGGCTCAATGCATGGAAAACATCCAGAAATATTTGATATTGTTGCTGTTGGAGCTATAGCCATAGTATTTGAGTTGCGCATTCCATATTTTTTAATGTTGTCACGAACAACAGACCAATCCTTCGTTACGACACCAAATCTTTCAATAGGCATTCTACGTTCTTTTTCCAACAAATCTAATGTATCCATTGGTAAAATTCCTCGATCCCATTTTGAACCTTTATACGAAGAATACTGACCACGTTCTTTAGCCAAATTACACGATGCTAAAATAGCATAGTATGATACAAGTTCAGTTAATCTATCAGAACATTCAAGTGCTTTATCTGATTGAAATGGTGCATCAAGTTTATACAAAGCATCTTGAAGTCCCATCACACCAAGTCCAATAGGACGATGACGAAAATTTGATACTTGCCCTTCTTTGGTTGGATAAAAATTAATATCAATCACGTTATCCAACATTCGTATTGCAACTTCTACTGTTTGCGCAAGTAAAGATTCATTAATGGTGCCATTTTGAATAAATTGACTCAAATTAATTGATCCTAAATTACAAACAGCAGTTTCTTCTCTGCTTGTGTTTAAAGTAATTTCAGTACATAAATTTGAACTATGAACAACACCGACATGATCTTGTGGAGATCTGACGTTGCAAGAATCTTTAAATGTTGGCCATGGATGTCCTGTTTCAAAAAGTCTAGTTAAATGTTTACGCCATAAAGCCTTTGCTGACATAACTTTAAAAAGTCTAATTTTGCCTTCTTGCGCTTTTTGTTCATATTCCACATATTTTTGCTCAAAAGCATGACCATATAAATCATGAAGCTCAGGAGTTTCATCAGGTGAAAATAAAGTCCACGATTCATCGTTTAAAACACGTTTCATAAAAAGATCTGGAACCCATGCAGCAGTATTCATATCATGTGCACGACGACGATCATCGCCCGTATTTCTTTTTAAATCTAAAAATTCTTCAAAATCATAATGCCAAGGTTCCATATAAGCAACAACTGCACCACGACGACTTCCACTACGATTAATTGCAGCTGTGGTATCATTGGCAACTTTCATAAAAGGAATAGTTCCTTGACTTGCAACATCAATTGAATTAATTAATGCTCCAGTTGCACGAAGCGCTGTCCAATCATTTGCAACACCACCAGACCATTTTGACATCTGCGCATTGTCACCAATACATTTGAAAATATGAGCCAAATCATCGGAAATATAAGTCAAATAACAAGAACTTAATTGTGCACGCTTCAATCCAGAGTGTAAAAGAGTTGGAGTAGATGGAACAAATAAAAGTTGAGACATAATGTCATAAAATTCTATGGCTTTGCTATTTTTGTCTTTTTCAAGCAATGCAAGACCCATCGCAATTCTCATCCAAAACGCTTGTGGTAATTCAAAACATTTTCGTTCATGTTTTTTTAAATACCGAGAATGTAATGTTTTTAGGCCAAGGTAATGAAAAAGATTATCTCTTGATACATCGATATATTGCGCCAAATATTGCAAATCAAAATCAAGCATGCGTTTATCAAATCTATCAGACTGTACACCAAGTTGAATTCCAGATATAAAAGCTTGTTTATAATCTGCAGCATTGATATTTTCAGGCCAATATCCAACTACATCATGATACAAATGGCGAAGAAGCAACCGTGATGCTACAAAACTATACGCATTATCAAGTTCAATAAACTGAACAGTTGAAAGAATCAATACATTTTCAATTTCAGGCATCGTAATGCCATCAAAAAGATTCTTTCCTACCTGCGCCATAATTTTTTCAACAACTACATCTTGCTCAAACCCTTTGATCGATGCCATTAACATGTGACGTATGTCAGACAAACAATAGTGCTGCGCAACACCATCCACATTTTTCACTAAAAACTGAAAATCTGTCAAAGACCCATAATTGTCTTGCAATGAATGTAATGTTCGATTATCCACATCAAACTCCGGTTAAATTTACACATAGAATCAATATTTAAAAGTAAACACTTAGATTAACTATATCTTCCTTTTTTATAGATAGATTATGACTCATCTTGTCAAAATCCCGCAGAAAAGGGATTTTTAGCAAGAATATCTTGATAGCGTAGCATACCGCAATGGATAATCAAGCAAAAAATTTAGATATATTTTTAACAAAAACCTTTCTTTTTTTTTATAATATGACTTACTTGACTTTTTCTATAAGAAAAGATTCTAAAGCTTTTTTTAAGCCTGATCAAGGTGCCAATCAAGCCAAAAACAAGCAGGCAACTTAAACTGTTTGTTGACTATTAAAGCAAATTTTTGCTAGCTTGTTTGTAAGCATATTAAAAAAATGGAGGTTTTTATCATGCAAATAAACAAATTATTTATTTTCTTTTTGTCAATTTCACTTACTCAAAACTCATCACTTTTACAAGCTCATCCAACAACAATTCCAAATCCAGTTGGAGAAATTACCTCTGAGGATAAACTTCATGCAGCACTCACAAGCTCAACACCAACATTAGTTATGGGTTATATGAATAATTGCTCTCATTGTGCCATGCTCAAACCAGCATATGAAAAATTAGCAACTGAGCATCGAAAAATAGACTTTGTAAAAGTAAATGGTCAACAACATAAAATGCATAACCATGTTGCTCAATTAACTGAAGGAAAAAAAAGAATTCCAGGTTATCCATCAATAGCATTTGTTAAAAATGGTGTTATTACTGATCTTTTAATCGGTGGAAATAGAAACCAATTAGAAGCAAAAATCGCTGAGTTTGAAAAAGATTTAAAATCTGATTGGAAAAAATTTAAATCTAATTTCTAAATAAATTACTTTAAAAGAAAATCCCCGGGGTCAATTCCGGGGATTTCTAATGTAATTTTAATAAACGATTACGACACTAATAAAAGAGCCACAATAGCCATTAATTTCACTAAAATATTTAATGCTGGACCAGATGTATCTTTAAAAGGATCTCCCACCATATCGCCGATAACTGCAGCTTTATGAGTATCAGAACCTTTTCCGCCCAAATGACCTTTTTCAATATATTTTTTAGCATTATCCCAAGCACCACCACCATTTGCCATCATAAGTGCAAGAAGAATACCAACGGCAGTTGCTCCAACAAGCATCCCACCAAGAGCATGAACGCCTAGCGTATAAAAAACTATTACAGGAGTCACGATTCCCAGTAAGCCCGGCAAGACCATCTCTCTTAAGGCAGCTTTCGTTGCAATTGAAATACATTGCTCATAGTCAGGTTCAGCAGTACCTTCCATCAGGCCAGGAATAGTTTTAAATTGACGACGTACCTCAAAAACCATTTTTAATGCAGCTTGACTTACTGAACGCATAGTCATAGATGAAACTAAGAAAGGAACAATACCACCAATAAATACACCAACAAGCACAAATGGATTTAAAACGTTAATTTCAGTTATATGTGCTGATTGTGCAAATGCACTAAATAAAGCAATTGCTGTCATCATTGCTGAACCAATTGCAAATCCTTTACCAATTGCAGCAGTCGTATTACCTAAAGCATCAAGACCATCAGTAATATCACGCACATGTTTTCCAAAGTTGGACATTTCTGCAATACCGCCTGCATTATCTGCAATTGGACCATATGCATCAACAGTCATTGAAATTCCAACCGTTGCAATCATAGCAACTGCTGAAAGCGCAATACCATATAAACCACCACCATACACAAATGATGTCAACACTCCTGCACTAATTAAAATTGTAGGGATTGCTGTTGATTCCATACCAACAGATAAACCATAAATAATATTAGTAGCTGCACCTGACTGAGCACTTTGCGCAATTTTACGAACTGGGCTTGCACCAGTGTAATATTCTGTAACAGCACCGATCATAATACCTGAAACACATCCAACAACTGATGCAATAAAATAACTCATATCAATACAAAACATATTCATGTATACATAAGTGCCTGCTAAGAAAAATAAAATTGCAACATATGTTGAATTTCTTAAAAGAGCTGCGGGTGATTGTTTAATAAACAAACCGAATAAAATTCCAAACACTGATGCAACCAAACCGATTGCAGAAAGAACTAAAGGAAGCGTCATATAAGCAACGCCCATATTCATGCTGATTGCAAGAAGTAAACATGAAACCATACCACCAATGTATGATTCATAAATATCTGCACCCATACCCGCTGTATCACCAACGCAGTCACCAACGTTGTCTGCAATAACAGCCGGATTTCTAGGATCATCTTCCGGAATGCCAGCTTCAACTTTTCCAACTAAATCCGCACCAACGTCAGCTGACTTGGTATAAATTCCTCCGCCAACACGTGCAAAAAATGCAACTAAACTGGTACCAGCTGCAAAAGCAGTAATAATTTGAGTAAAGTTTGCGCTACCAAAAAAGAAATAAAATAAAACAGTCAAACCAAGAAGTCCGCAGCTTGCAACTGCAAAACCCATGATTCCTCCACCAAAGAAAGCTACTAAAAGTGCCGCTCTTTCACCGCTGTCTTTTGCTGCACATGCTGTACGAACGTTTGCTTCAGTTGCTGCACGCATTCCTAAAAATCCTGCAACCATAGAAAGTAACGCACTGCACATAAAAACTACAGGCACTACTGGATTTTTGGTAAATAGCCAAAGAACTGCACTTATAAGTGCTGCTACTGCAACAATAAGTTTGTATTCTTCAACTAAAAATGTCATTGCTCCCCGACGAATATATGAAGCAATTTGCGCAGCTCGTGCATCAGTTACTTCCTGAGAACTAATTTTTGAATCGAGTGCATACATCACTAAACAACCCAGACCCGCTATAGCAGCGAAAAACAGATACATCATTTCTATTGACATAAAGATAACACCTTATATTTTTTTGAGTTTTACCGTAGATTTTTTAATTCACGTTGAGTTTCACGTTTAATATCACGCTCTTTTAAAAGCTGCTTTTTACCCTCAGCCTTTCTATGTTTTCCAACGCCAAGTTCAATTTTTACACGACCTTTTTCATTGAAATATATTTTAAGAGGAATAACAGTAATGCCTTTTTGAGAAATATCACCAATGAGTTTATTCAACTCTTTGCGGTGTAGCAATAGTTTTCTGCTACGTGTCACACTATCTTCATCTTTCATATAAGCATGAGAATATGTTGGAATATTACAATTCAATAAAAAAAGTTCATTTCCTTTAACCGTGGCAAATGACCCATTTAAAGAACCCCGCTTTGCACGCAGAGACTTTACTTCATCCCCAGTCAATACAACGCCTGCTTCAACGGTATAGGAAATATCATAATCAAATAGAGCTTTTTTATTTTGAACTATAATTTTCATGAAATCTTAATGCCAAAAATTTTTAAATCTTAATATTTTGTACAAATGCATAAGTTAGTATATCATAACAATACAAATAAGAAATAGTCTAGAAAGCGTATATAAACATAGTGAGGATTTCATGAAAAAAACAGTTTTTTTTCTGCTTTCAATAGTGCCTATCCCTCAATTTATTACTACTCATTATGAAAATCATATGAAACATTTTTCAGGATCTATCGAATTTCCTGTCCAAATGGAATACGATTTGTGCCTTTTTTACAAAGGGCAAAAATTAGAAATTGAACAAAACAAAACAAGCAATATTGTCCAGTTTTCATTTATTGACTCTAAAGAAACACAAACCGTTTATTTGATTATAGCTCCAACCCTATCCTGTTTAACTGAACAAGCAAATACGGTGCATCATTTACAACTGCCAAATGATTGCCAATATATTTGTTACAAACTGCAGGCACAACGTGAAATAAGTGATGAAAATTATCAATTACTCACATGGAAAATTGAAGATCACGAACTAGAAAATCGAATTATACCTCAAAATAGTCTTATATTTTTATTTGATCCAAATCTTATTGCTGGTCTTAAAGTTCAATCATGGAAACCAGAAAACGTTTTTCGTATTATTCCAACTCTGGTAGTTAATCCAAAAGCAACAGCTTGTAGTATTGGACGAGCTATGATGACTGCACGACTTGCAGCACTTGATATTGACGTTATACATGCAAAACCTCATCTATACAATAAGTCACATGCATAAAAACAATCTAACAATACTGGGCATTGAAAGTTCATGCGACGAAACAGCAGCTGCAGTTTACAGTACCCAGCAAGGTTTACTTTCCAATGAACTTTTTTCTCAAATTCCATCACACGCATTAATCGGCGGAGTCATTCCAGAAACTGCTTCGCGTGAGCATATGGAAAAAATTGTTATTATCACACAGCAAGCATTATCCCAAGCACATAAAACTCTTGATGATATTGATGTTTTTGCCGTTACTTGCAAACCAGGACTTCCAGGTGCTTTAATGGTCGGTGTTGCTTTTGCCAAAGCCCTTGCTTTTGCTACCAATAAAAAACTTATCGGCATCGATCATTTGGAAGGTCATGTCTTTTCTGCATGCATTGAAAATAATGTTCCATTTCCTTTTTTAGCTTTAACCGTGTCAGGTGGTCATTCTGCATTTTACTTGGTGCATGATTTTGGCTCATATAAAATCCTGGGAAGCACACTTGACGATGCTGCAGGTGAAGCATTTGATAAAATTGCAAAACTTATGAACCTACCTTATCCTGGTGGTCCCGTTATTGAAAAACTGGCACAAGAAGTTGATTTTAAAGATTTCTTTTGTTATCCACGTGGTAATATGAAAAATTTAAATTTTAGCTTTTCAGGACTGAAAACAGCTGTTCTTTATCACCTAGTTGCTCAAAAAGCATATGATCAAGAAACAAAAACATTTTTGAAAGATGACGACTTAGAATTTAAACAACAAGTTGCCAGCTCACTGCTCGTTTGCATTGGCGATATTTTTGAAGAAAAAATCATGCGTGCTTTAAAAATATATCCAGAATTAAAATCGATATGTTTTGTCGGTGGCGTTGCATGTAATAAATATTTACGAAATCGACTTCAAGCTATGTGCGAAAAACAAGGCAAACAACTTTTTTATCCATCAAACAAACTTTGCACTGATAATGCAGGTATGATCGCATTTGTTGGTCAGTTCAAAGCTCAGCAATGTTTATTTGATAGTCTTGATCTAAAAGTTTTTTAAAAAAGTAGATTACGATATACTTAACGATAAGTTTTTTAAATTAACATAAAATCTAATTTAGAAAGGGAGTCCTTATGAAAAAACAAATTATTTTAGCAGCTTTCTTGCTATACAGCACAACGGTTTTCAGCTCAGAAAAGCAAGAACAAACAACACAAACTGCGGAAAGCGAAAGCGACCGAATTTTTAGAATACAAGTAATGCGATATAACGAAGCACGCAGACTTGAACAGCATGCAATTTACGAACAGGAACGTCGTCAAAGAGAGATAGAAATGAAAAAAATTAGGGAACGACCATGGGACAAAGAAAGCATATCTCTTGCTGCAGGTGGCATAGCAATGGTAGGCGCAATAATCTGGTTCGCCTACGAAAATAGCTTTGGTGAACTTGGCATACCTAGAAACTAAAATTCAATCTTAAGGATCTCATGAAAAAACCAATTCTTTTAGCTTCATTCTTGCTATGCAGTACTGTAGCTTTCTGTTCAGAGAAGCAAGAAAAATCAACACAAACTTCCCAAGATAATGATTTTCATTTCCAACATAGCAAGGAACACGATCAATTTTTTAATGAATGCATGCAGCGATATGAAAATGCACGCAACCTAGAATGGGAAATATATGAACATGAAATGGAACAAGAACTTAATAATGATATTAGCCTGAAAAATTTCTGTTTTACATATGGTTCTTTGGCTGCATTAGCTGGATTATCATTCGGCATTGCTCTATTGTGCCAAAAAGCTGGCATCGATTTTTAATAGGAATCTCATGAAAAAACTAATTCTTTTAGCATCTTTTTTATTGTGCAGCACCGCAGCTTTCTGTTCAGAAAAGCAAGAACAAACAGCATCACAGCAACAATATGAACAAGTAAAACAAACTTCTGACACTCAAGTTTTATTAACTGTTCTTCAAAAAGATAATGAATCGTTAAGAAGGGAATTAACAGAAGCTAACAAGCCTGCATACTTCAAAAATACTTTAATTTTTTTTGTTGGCGCAGCGAGCGGTGCATTCATAGGAACTATAGCTACAACCGCATTTTGGGCTATTATTTTAGGAGATATGAAGCGATATTAGTATTTCTCATTTTAATTAAAAAATTGACTTAACAAAAAAAGCGCTCTATTCCTAGAGCGCTTTTTTTAAATTTATTTTGATTCAATTTGTGGAAGATAATCTCGTAAATCACAAGAAGTTCCACCTTGTGCGTGAGCTTTACAAGGTTTATCATTTTTCAATGCTTTTTGCAGATAAGGTTTATAATCAGATGGTAACATATAACCTTGCGATTGCATATCTGTTAAATGTTCTTTAATCTTTGCACGATTTTGTTCTATCAATTGAGCACTTAAATTATATTTCAAGATATATTGTTCTTCAGCTGACATAGCAAAACTTTTTAAACATTGCGCACAGGTAATCATGTTAACTGCTACTGCCTCAGCATCTTGTTCATCATTTTTACTATTTTCATCACGATGACATTCCTCATTACATATAAAGAATTGAGCTGTATTAAGATCAACTTGATGAGTATGTTGCAATTCATGAATTAACGCTCGTACTTGCTCAGATAACGTTAAATTAAAAAAGCCTGAACATACATAAATAATTAATGCTTGTCGAAGACAGAAAGCAACATGCCCCTGCGAGCAATCCCTTGAAGATACAAATAATTTATATTCTGGAGAGACTCCCATTCGTGTTTTTAATTCCTCAAAAACGTCTAAAAGCTCTTGTTTCTCACAAGGAACGAGTTTACCGTGTTGTGTTTCTAAACCTTTTTGAAGACTTTTTAAATATTGGTCATTTATCTCAGAAAGAGAAGGTCTTTCATATAATATGTCAGCAACCAACAACCCAGCCATTACCTTTTTCTTATTATTTCGCATAGCCTTAAACATGTCAGAAAAACTATATCTTTTAGCTTTACTGCCTGCATCCTGACTGTCTGTTACAAATGAAATAGAGTGCAATCCGCGTGAGGTTGCTCCTAATGCCATTTGCGCGGCCATGGGCCTAACGCCCATCCTACACATTGCACTGATTTTGGACCCACAAGTAATCAAACTTATGAAGGCCATTAATAATAATTTTTGCATTTTCATAAGATTATCCCTATTTTGGATTTATCCCCTATTTTTGGCTCCTAAAGCCATTTTTGAATCTTTTTTCATATCAATATCATATCTAAGGCAGCATAAAATCGCAAAAGGTGAGGGGTATTTTTGCAGGACAATTCAAGTTTAATCAAACAAAAAAACGCTCTATTTCTAGAGCGTTTTTTTATTCTTAATTATAAAACCAAACTTTTAGTACAAATCGTTATTGGCATGATTACCATTGCCATTACCATTGCTGTGTTGTTGACTACTAGTACCGCCAGTTTTTTTCACACTTTCAAAAAATTCTTCATTCGTTTTGTATTGTTTCATCTTGTTGATAACAAATTCCATACCTTCAACCACATTCATTGTGGAAAGAAGTCTATGAAGAATCCATGCTTGATTTAATTCATCTTCAGAAAGAAGTAAATCATCGCGACGAGTACTTGAAGAAATAATATCAAATGCAGGGAATGTTCTACGATTTGAAAGCTTACGAGTAAGATGAAGTTCCATGTTACCGGTACCTTTAAACTCTTCGTAAATAACTTCGTCCATACGAGAACCAGTTTCAACCATCGCAGTTGCTATGATAGTAAGCGACCCAGCTTCTTCTGTTTTACGAGCAGCACCAAAGAACCGCTTAGGTCTTTGCAATGCATGTGCATCGATACCACCAGTTAAAACTTTACCAGATGTCGGAGCAGTTGTGTTATAAGCCCGAGCAAGACGAGTAATTGAATCAAGTAAGATAATAACATCTTTACCATATTCAACTAAACGTTTCGCCTTTTCAAGAACGATTTCAGCAACTTGAACATGACGTTCTGCTGATTCATCAAATGTTGAACTAATAATTTCAACATTATCACCTTTAATCGTACGTTTCATATCTGAAACCTCTTCAGGTCGTTCATCAATGAGAAGTACAATCAAATGAGTGTCTTTGTAATTTGCAAGTAAGCTTAAAGCAATTTCTTTAAGAAGCATCGTTTTACCAACCTTTGGAGGAGCAACAATAAGACCGCGCTGTCCTTTACCAATCGGAGTAAAAATATTCATGATGCGTGTTGAAATAAAATTTGGATTTGTTTCTAAGTTGAATCTTTGATCTGGATGCAGCGGCGTTAAACGATCGAAGTTTAATCTGGATGCTGTATCTTCAGCTGGTCGTTCATTTACTTTTTCTATGGTTTGCAGAGCAAAATATTTTTCACCCTCTTTTGGCTTTCTAATACTTCCATTAATTTCATCGCCAGTTCTTAAATTATAACGTCTGATGAAAGAAGGAGAAACATAGACATCATCAGGACCTGAAATATAATCGTATTCAGAGAATCGTAAAAAACCAAATCCATCTGGAAGTCTTTCAAGAACTCCTTTAACAAAAATATCAACATCAGGTTTTGCTTGTTGTTCCAAGATTGCTTTTATTAAAGCAGCTTTTGAAAGAAAAGATGATCCAATAATTCCTAAGCGCTTTGCAACATAGCCAAGCTCAACGCCTTGCATTTCTGAAAGCTCAGCCTCGGTCAAAAGACGATTTGTTGTCTGTTTTTTTGAAGGAGCAGCTGGTTTCTGAATTTTAGTCTCAGAACCAGATCGCTGTCCTTTATTATCATTTGATCTTTGCAAACGATTCTCCATATAAATTTATGTATGTATTGTGAATTATTAAAATGAATATTTCAGGAATAATAGTCAATGTTTTTTCGAAGTTTAATTTTGTTTTTTCATAAAAAGCATCATAATTGGACTTGCAATATAAATTGAAGAGAATGTCCCGAAAACAATTCCCAACAACAGAGCAAGCGCTAAATCTCTGATAGAATCTCCACCAAAAATGAAGAGTGAAAGTACAGGAAGTGCAGTAGCACAACTTGTTAAAATTGTTCTTCTCAAACGATCATTCAAGCTGATATTTACAACCTCATAAAGTGATTTACCCTTTAATACTTTCATATTATGTCTAATACGGGAAAACACGATAATTGTATCATGCATTGAGTACCCAAGGGCCACCATAAGCGCACCAATAAAATCAATTGAAATTTCTTTATTAAGAAGCGCAAAACAAGCCAAAACAATTAATGCATCATGCGCAAGTGCAATAACAGCACCTATAGCAAAAGAAAATTTAAAACTTAAAGAAAGATAAAGAGCCATCAAAACAAGGGCTAAAATGAAAGCTGTTAACCATGTTGATGATAAGTTTTCACTAATGGTACGGCTGATGCTATTTACTTGTAATAAAACTCCAGGATTTTCCGGCGACACTGAATTGATGGACGCCATAAGTTTTTTATCTAAATCACTTACTTTTTCAGGAGTTTCCTGCACGCGTACAATAATTTCTGGTGCTCCAACCACGCTGTATACAGATCCTTGCCATTGCTCATGGATCACTTTTTTTACAGCTTCGATATTTTCTGACTTCTTAAGTTGTACTCGAAGCTCTGTTCCACCAGTAAAATCTACACTATAACGAAAGCCACCTTTTACAAAGTAACTCGCAACTCCAGCACCAATAATCACTAATGTAAATAAAACACTAGGAACACTATATTTCAAAAAATTGTACTTATACATAATACTCTCACTTTCTACTCATAGATGAGAATGAAACTTCAAAACAATGTAAGATTAAGCTTTTGCTACAGATTTTGCTAATTCATGTTGTGCAACAACAGACACAAACAATCTATTTTTAAATCCACGATGAAATTTAACAAAACCAGCGCCTATTGCATACAGGGTATCATCTTTTCCACGACCCACTGATTTGCCAGGATGATATTTTGTACCGCGCTGTCTGATAATGATTTCGCCACCATTGACAACTTGGCCTTCATAAAGTTTGACCCCAAGTCTCTTACCTATACTATCCCGGCCGTTACTCGTCGAACCGCCGGATTTACTGGTTGCCATACGTAATCCTTAGAATTTATTTTATTTTAATGGGATTTCATTTAAAAACTATAGATAAAAACTATAGAACAAAATGCAGATTAATAAAGCATTTTTGACAGTATATAGTCTGCACAGGTTCCTTTGAAAAGTCAACCCCAACCTATGCTATTTTGCCTTAACAAACCGATCTACACGAAAGTTTATTTTTTATACCTCTATTTATACCTTCAAAGAACTCGATTGTATTACTTCTTAAAAACTCTGATTTATCCATCATATGGGCATATTTTCCATGCTTTACATTCCCTTTTTTAAGACCCTTTGTCACATCTTCAGTCAAACGAGTCGGGTATCTTAAAACTCGTAAAATTTCTAAAGAAAATTCATAATTTTTTGATGGGGTTTTCCAATCCTGACTATACTGCGCAGCATTGGAAAAATCTATCTGCAAACTTTGTCCCTCTTTGAGTGTAGGTTCTTGGGTATAAAAAAGGCCAAAATCACGATCTTGAATGGTATAACGTACTGATAACATATAACCCGTATTATTTATAAATGTTTTAACTTGGCCACTGAGAACTGACGGATCTATCATAAAATGAGTTACCATCGTTCCCTTATGTCTGGCAAAAACAAAACCACTCAAACTCAGAAGGCTTAAAATTACTAGATTTTTAAAATTCATGCTCATTTCTCCTTTTTTATAAGTTTTTTTAGGTCCGTTTCGTTATATTTTCATTTGGTTACATCTTTCCATGTGTTACCTTGTCTGATTGAAACTAGCAAAGGAACATCCCATGAAACTGCATCTACTAATGTTTTTTCAAGAAGTTTTGAAACGACTTCAGCCTGGTCATTTGGACAAGTAACCACTAATTCATCATGAATTTGAAGCAAAATTTTAGCATCAAGTCCTTTCTTTGCTACAGCTTTTGTAAAAGCAATCATGCCTAATTTCGTTACTTCTGCAGCTGTACCTTGAGCAGGAGTATTAATTGCCATACGTCGTGCCAAATCGTATAACGTTTTATTTTTTTCATAAATGCCAGGAAGATAACGCCGGCGTCCATACAATGTTTGGGTATAGCCATTTTTTTTAACAAATTCTACTACCCCCTCCATCCATGCAGATACACCAGGATATTGCTGAAAATAAATGTCTATATAATTTTTTGCATCAGCATAAGAAATGTTCATATCTTTTGACAGTCCAAATGCTGTCAGTCCATATAAAATGCTAAAATTTAAACGTTTACCAATATTTCGCTGTTTATCAGTCACCTGCTCAATATCAATACAAAACATTTTAGCTGCAGTCTGCGCGTGTATATCTTGCTGAGATAAAAACGCGTTAACTAGTTCTTTATCTTTTGAAAAATGAGCAAGAACTCGAAGTTCTATTTGAGAATAATCAGCTGCTATAAAAGTCCAACCTGTCTTGGCTTTAAAAGCTGAGCGCACATCAACATCATATTCTGCGGTATATTGCAAACCATCTTTTGGAATATTTTGTAAGTTAGGATTTGAACTTGAAAGTCGTCCAGTTGCCGCAACTGTTTGATTCCATGACGTATGAATTAATTGAGTCTTTGGATTAATATATGTTGGTAAAGCATCAATGTACGTACTTTTTAGTTTATAAAGTTCCCGATATGCAAGCATTAATTGAGGTACTTCATGTTCTAATGCTAAAATAGCTAAAACTTCAGCATCAGTTGAATAGGAAGTTCCTGATCCACTTCTTTTTTGTGGCGTTAATTTCAATGCATCAAACAAAAGCTCTCTGACTTGTTTAGGCGAATTCAAATTAATTTCTTTTCCTGCAACTGCATAAATTCTTTGTTCAATAGATTGCAAATCTTTATTAACTTGTGTACTTAAATGATTTAAAACTTCTCTGTCACAATAAATACCTTCTTGTTGCATTGCCACCAAAATATCATTAATCGGATGTTCAATATCGTAATACAGTTCATGCATATTTTGATTTTCTAATTCTTGTTTAAAAATAGGAACTAGTTGTAAAGTTTGATGGGCATCAGCTCCTGCATACTGCGTAGTAGCTTGTAAAGGAAATTCTGAACAATTTCGCACTTTATATTTCTTAACCATATCTTTATAAGTGATCATCGTTTCATGTAAAAATTGTTTAGACAATTCTTTCAAACCATTTTTTTCCCACTCTTTAGTTACCAAGCTTGCAGCAATCATAGTATCAAATTCAATACCATTTATTTCAAAACCATTTTGCAATAAAACCAACTGGTCATATTTTGCATTGTGCATATATTTTTTAATGTTTGGATCTTTTAAAATGGGACCTAGATGCTCCATAACAATTTCTTTAGACAATTGTCGTTCTTCTTGCTTAGTTTCTTGTCCGGGTATAGCAAGTTGCTCAACAATTTTATGACCAAAAGGAATATAAAAAGCTTGACCAAGCTTACAAGCCACAGAAATTCCAGCCACTTTAATTTTCATTGGATCAAGGCCAGTAGTTTCAGTATCAATTGCAAAAGATTTTGCTTGTTTTAATTCATTGCAAACATGTATTAATTGATCGAGCGTATTTACTAAAACAAAATCATATTTTTCATGCAAAGGGATTTCATCAGATTTTTTTTCAACTTCAGGTAACCCAAGTTGTTCATATTTTACTTCTATACTTTTAATCAAACTCTTCATCTCAAATTTTTGAAATAAAGGCAAAGCATAGGCCCACATTTTTTCCTCAAAAAGGGTATTTTCCACATCCAAATCAACTTTATAAGTATGTAGTAAAAATAATTTTTCACTCAAATAAGCATCATCTTTATGCAGCGCAAGCAAATCACGCGTACGTTGTTTTGGAATTTGGTCAAGATGAGCATACATATCATCAAGATTTTTAAATTGTTTTACGAGTTCAGTTGCACCTTTTTCCCCAATCCCTTTTACCCCAGGAATATTATCAGAAGTATCACCTAAAATTGCAAAATAAAAAGGTAGTTTTGAAATTTCAAATCCATATCTCGTCTCACAGGATGGCACATCGATGACGATTTCTCTAAAAGGATCAAAAATTAAAATATCATCGCTCAACGCTTGTCGCATATCTTTATCCGATGAAACTATAATTGCTTGATATCCAGATTTATTAGCTTTTTTGGCAAATGAATACATTAAATCATCTGCTTCTTTACCCGACTCACTGAGTTGTGCTATTCCGACCAAATCTGCAAATTCTTGAATAAATTCTTTTTGTTGAAAAATGTCGCTAGGTGGCGCTTGGCGTTTAGCTTTGTATTCTGAAAATAATTCATGTCGATGGGTCGTACCTTTGCTATCCCAAACTATTACTAAATGTTTAATATTAAATGCTGCAATTAATTTTTTAATCATTCGGCAAAAACCATAGAGTGCGTGTACCAATATTCCTTTACTGGTATATAATGGTTTCATTGCATAATATGCACGATATAAAAAAGAAGATCCATCAACGATAAAAACTGCCTTTTTTGAAATTTTATCTGTTTCCATAATATTGCCCACTTTAAAGTAGAATGAATTGATGTTAGCATAAACTGACCAAATCTTTTAGCAAGCCAGAATGCAAAACAAAATGACATTTAAAAAAATTTTGATAACGTAGATTTTTATTCATGTAAACATGGAGAATTTTTTATGAAATACATTGTTACTATAGCTATATTTCATATATGTATCATAACAACTCATGTTTGCCTAGCATCAGAGCAACAGCGAGCTCTTATTCCCTTTCGTGCGCCTGGAATACGACCAATTGTCCGTCGACGTTTACCACTTCCTATACCAAGATCATTATCACAAATTGAAACCCAACCAAAAATAATTATCTTTGATGCTGGAATTGTAGAACAAAAATCTCACCGATCTGTTATAACTTTTAGAAATTTTCCAGAAATAATTTTATCTTACACTAAAGCTATCCTGGGTGACACAATATCATTTCAAGCATATGAAGATAATATCTGTATACCAATTATAAGCAGTGGCACTGATGTAGATATAATTTCTGATTGCAATATCGCCTATCGCCAAGAACCAAATATCACAATAGAAGCTAATGAATTGCGCGTTCAACCACCACATTTTAGATCAACAGCATGCATTTTTGAATGGCCTGATCTGAGTGCTCAACATATATTTTTTGTTTACAGAGATAAAGGTAATACCTTTGTTGAATATATGCATAGACCCGATGAAATCCTACGTGTAAATAATGTTGATGATTTATAAATAATACTGTTCATTGTCTTCTTGAATTAATCCCTCGCGAATTAATTGTTGCAAAATTATATCTACATTATAGGTAGTATAAGGAAGCTCTTGTCTAATAAAATCATATAAATCATCATAAGATAATCGTTTAGTTTGAGTCAAAATACGAATTATTGTTCCACGTACTTGACGAACAGAACCAATAAATGTTGATTGTTTAGTATAATGACGACTTCGTTTATTATTTGCCTTAAACTCTTTTTTTAAATAAACACCATAATCCATTAAAGCATAATACCAATCGCGAGAGTTTTTTTCATCTAAACTGGCAGCAATAAGCGATAAAATTTGTTTGTCATCAATATCTTTTTGTTGCGGAAAAAAATGATGTAAAAAAACAGTTCGTATATTAGTTTCAATAAAAACAACAGGCTGATTAAAAGCAAACGCACAAATTGAAGCAGCTGTATTTGGACCAATGCCACTGAAAGTCTGTAATACTTGTATATCATTTGGCAGATAACCGTTAAATTCAGAAACTATCCGCTGTGCTCCGGCATGCAAGGCAAGTCCACGACGATTATATCCAAGCCCTTGCCATGCACTGAGCACCTGATCTTTACTTGCTGATGCAAGCGTTTTAAAATCTGGAAATAAGCACATCCAATTTTCAAATTTAGGCTGAACGCGAGCTGTTTGTGTTTGTTGCAACATAATTTCTGAAACAAATATTTTATAAGGAGAAATATCCTGCCGCCACAAAAAATCACGCTTATTGTGCTTATAAAAATCAAAAATTATTTTTTGAAAAGATTTGATTTGTTTAGTTGCCATCTTGCAAAAGAATAAATGGTTTAATAATTAAACGTTCTTTAAAATCAAAAGTTACATCGCCAACGATTTGATATTCATCACGACCTTTGCCAAGAATTGCAACAATACTTCCTTGCTTAGTGAGTTTGCATCCTAATTCAATAGCTGTAACGCGGTTAAGCTCTTGATGAAATTGAAAATTTTTATCAGGCACAAATCCAACAACCACTTCTTTAGCAATTTCTTCAGGATTTTCATCACGAGGATTATCTGATGTTAATATAACAACATCACAATACTTTTGTGCAATTGATGCCATAATCGGACGTTTTTGTCTATCTCTATTTCCTGCTAAACCAAACACAACAATTAAATGCGAAGTCATTGAACGAAGTGTTGAAAGAACCGCTTCAAACGATGATGGATTATGTGCATAGTCAATTATACATCGTGCTCCATTGTGTAGCGGATATTGTTCCATACGTCCTGGAATATAATGCAAAGTTTTCAGTGTCCATTGCACGTCTGAAAGATTAATGCCAAGTGCATGCATAATACAAAGCACACCCAACAAATTATAAACGTTAAATTGACCAAGTAACGGCAAATGAACTTTATATATTTGGTGACCAATTTTTACTTCAACTAAAGTATCTGTTTTGCCTTGATGTGCACAACCACAGAGTGTTGCGCGCTTATCCTGTAAAGAAAATGATGAACATTCAGGATTTTGAGTAAGTAAAAAAGCTCCATGTTTATCATCAAGATTGATAAACATATTTTTTGGATTTTTAATTTTTGAAATCAAAAGAGTTTTTGCCTCAAAGTATTGCTTCATATCCTTATAAAACTCTAAATGTTCATGTGAAAAATTAGTAAAAATTCCAGCATGAAATTCTATGCCTTCAACGCGTTGCAAACTAAGTGCTTGAGCAGAAATTTCCATGATCACATACTCAATATTGCGTTTAACACATGCATCTAAAAACATATGTATTGCATCTGGCTGTGGAGTAGTTAAAGGCAATGAAACAATATTTGACTCAATTCTTTTTTCAACGGTACTGATTAATGCAACTTTTTTGCCTAAAACATGAAGCATATGATATGCCATGTATGAGGTTGATGTTTTACCTTTGGTACCAGTAACTGCAACAATTTTTAATTTTTTTGCTGGAAAATCTAAAGCTTGCGCTGACATTTCAGCTAAAGCTTTACGACAATTATTGACGCGTACTATTTTTGCATTATGTTTTTGTATTAATTCTTCAATTTCAGGTGGTACTACAACATCGTTTTGCACAACAATGACATGTGCTCCTTTTTGTAAAGCAAGAACAACGTAATCCAAACCATTACTTTTCACACCAGGAATTGCAACAAATGTTGAACCTTTTCCAACAAAATCGGTATGTCCTGTAACTGGATATACGCTAGGAAGTTCGTAATTATTGATGTTTTTTTCTGTAAGCATCTAAACCAGCTCTCATTGTTTTGGTAAAATACAAAAGACCAATGACGTTGACAGCAAAAAGTCCGGCTGTTGTGATACTATTGATAATCCATACAATGCCAGCACTCATCAAAACTCCATACGCTGCACTTAAAACGTATATAATTGCAAAACCCCAAGGCCATCTGCCTTTAAGTAAAAAATCCCAACAAATTTTTGCATTGTATGCATAAGCAACCACAACACTAATTGCAAACATTGATACTAAAACAGTTACTATCAAACCAGCCATTGAACCAAAAACTGTTTCATATGCAGAAATCAGCAATGCTGAACTTGTTTCACCATTATTCCATACACCACTTGCAATCACGCAGAGTGCTACTAAGAAACAAACGATATGTGTATTAATATAAACACTAAGCATTGACATGATACCGCTTGCGATAGGATCTTGACCTTTTGTTGTACCAAATGCAACCGCTGCAGTTCCCAGTCCAGCTTCACTTGCATTAACACCTTGTTGAAAACCAGTTGCTATTGATTTTTGTAGAGCAAAACCTAATGTTCCACCCAGCACTGCTTGAGGATCAAATGCCATTGACAGTATAAGATAAAGAGCATGGGGAATTGATGCATAATGATAAGACAATACAATGATTGCTGTAATTAAAAATCCATACACTTTAATTGGCACTAATTTATCCAAGTATTGCACGATACGATTTGAACCACCTACAACAATATAGGTTACAAATAAAGTAATAAAAATTGCTGTAATCATTGGAGCAATACCCCATGATTTGCAAAGTGCTACACCAATTGCATTACATTGAATTAAGTTTCCACCGCTCAACATAAATGCAAAACCAAAAATACCAAATAAAGATGAAAGCACTGCTCCACCAGGTAAAAGACTTAAATAATACATAGGTCCAGATTTTTGCGCTGTTGCTTTATCACTAAAATAAGTTGCTAAATAAACTTCAGCAAACCGAAGTGAAACTGCAAAAGTAGACATTAACAGAAGCCAGAAAATAGCTCCTGGACCACCAACGCAAATAGCTACTGGAATTCCTGCCAAACTTCCATTACCAATATTTCCACCAAGTGTATTGATGAATGCTTGAAATGGTGAAAGTTTTCCAGAAATTTCTATAGAATCTGATTTTACTGTAGGCTGAAAAATAGAACGAACTGAATCAAGAAAATAACGAAATTGAACAAAATTAAGTTGCACGGTCATATAAACACAAGCACCAAAGAAAAATAAAAGAAATGGCAAGCACCAAATCATTCTTGAAAGTTCTGCTAATATCAAAGAAATATCCATTATGATCCTTATATGGTAAAATTGAAACGCACGTAGAAAAAACTGTATCATAATTTTTAAAAATTTTAACTAAGAAAGAAGATTTCATGAGAGTTTTAGCCCTTGACCTTGGAGACACTTGGACGGGAACTGCACTCAGCGACCCTCTTAAAATTATTGCTACACCATATAAATCAGTTAAAACAGAAGTTCTTATACCTTTTTTACATGAACTTTTTCAGCAAGAAAAGATAGATACTGTTGTTATTGGATATCCGCGAACCATGCGTGATACAGAAAGTGAGCAAACTAAAAAAGTAGTTGCTCAAAAAGAAATTATCGAAAAAGAATTTCCTATGAAGAAATATATTTTATGGGATGAACGACTTTCAAGCAAAGGTGCTCGTATCATTCAAGGGAAAAAGGCAAAAACGCAAGGTCATAACGAACATTCCATTGCAGCAGCAATCATCCTTCAAACATATCTACAATTTTTAAATTAAGACCATAACCTTGACATTGCAAGGCAAATAATCATAACATAGAATTTGTCGATTCCCCTTAAGTGGAGAGATGGTATGCAATGTAGAAAATGCTCTGGGCTTATGATACAGCAGTTATTTTTTGATCACTTTTTAAATTTTGAAGGTTGGCGCTGCCTTAACTGCGGTAAAATAACGCTCAAAAAAGAAAAGGTTTTAGAGTACGATTACTTTGGAATATATTTACAACAACAAAAACCTAGAAAAAAATAATTTTTATGCAACCTTACATCATCTTGCAATACCCCTATGAAACAATTCAAGTTGCCTTATGTAGTCATGGCAAAATCCTCACAAAAGTTCAGGAACATAAATTTAATGCAATTGCATTGACCATTCCCCATATCGATTCAATGCTCAAAACACACAATATTGCACTCAAAGATTTACAATGCATCGGTGTCAATGTTGGCCCTGGTCCCTACAATACACTGCGCGCACTTTTAACCATGGCTAATGGTATTCACTTTGCATCCGGCTTGCCACTGGTTGGACTGTCTGCTTTAGATCTTTTAAGTGATGAATATTCTGACTGCAATACACTCGTTATTTTTCAAGCATTTGCTGATCATGTTTTCTATCAATTCAAGATGCAAGAAAAAAAAGAACGAGGTGCTTGTAGCATCGACGAATTAATCAGAATAATTGCAAACAATGAGTTTTTAAATACTGGATCCCGGACCTGTCCGCCGAAGTTTTCAACATCCCTCGATACATCCCCGACTAGATCGGGGACACTCGGGACGAACGACAATTTGGCGAGAACAAACGAAGGCTGGATCTCCGGGATGACGAAAGAGGAATCCTTTCTTGCTCTGGGCAATGGTGCGCAACTGTATCAAAAAAAATTAGTTGAAGCAGTTGGAGATAAACTTATTTTTCCTGACATTATTCCTGCGTTCAATTCACTTGAAACTATTGCACAAAAAACTTTTGAAAAAATTGAAGCAAATCAATTTGAAACTGGTTATTTAAAACCAATCTATTTTGAAGATTTAACAAAAAATTAATCAGGAAAACGAGTTTTTAAAACATCTTGTAATTTCGCAAGTCTACTTACATATGATGGATGATGTTGATCACCGCAAAAACAAATCAAACGCTGTATCAATAAAGGAATTCCTGCTTCATCCAATATTTGCTTAGATTTTTTTGAATTTATTTGATCAATTGTTTGCAATACAGCTTCTTTATCTTTTACATGTTTAAAAGCATAATTATCAGCATATGTTTCATGAAATCTTTCTACTGATTTATGAATTACCCTAGTAAGAACCATTGCTGCGATACATTTTGATCCTGCTTTGGTTATGATATTTTTATATGGTTTCTTTTTATGCTTTCCCCATAAAACCATTATTGCAACAGCTATACCTATGTTTAGCTTGTCTCGATTTTCAATGTTTACTCCCTTTTGACTTAAATCATAATGACCTACTTCATGCAACATTGTTACATGATGATCATTTTCGCGTAAATTAATAATTGACTCATGTCTTGGAGCTTTATATTTCCATATATCCCTAAAAGCATTTAGCATTGTTTTTTTACCATCAATCCAATCAACAATTTGATCACCAAAATTAAAAAAATAATCTTTAAAAACTGCTCTTGTTCCATCTTGGAAACAAGACGTCTTGTTAGGATTAAATGTAATTTTAGGAATTTTTAATTCTTTATATCTTTCTCTAAATGCTAATTCTATTTGTTTTTGTCTGTCAGTTTTCGTTGATGAGCTATGCGTTTGTGTAAAATTGAGAATTAGTAAAATAGTTGTGATCCTTAAAGATAGCTTCATTAAATTCCATTAATCATTTGTTATTTAAAATTATAGAGAAGATTAATTAAAATCGACCGTCTTTCTATTATAATAGACTATTTATGTAATTTAAATGATTTATAAACGAATTATTACACATATTGTTTATCTTCTCGACTGCAGAATATAAAATTTGTACCAAAAATCCTTGAATTTGGTAAACTACCAAAAAATGATGATACGCAAGGATTTATAAATGAATTTTCGTACATTTAAACAAAATAAACTATTTCGAGATAAAATTAGCGATCTGCTTGAACCACTGGGATCAAAACTGTATTGGATCGAACTTTCCGAGCAAGATTTTCAAAAACAACTAAAAATAAAATTAATAGAAGAAGCTCACGAAGTTCAACAAGCTGCAAGCAAAGAAAGCATACTTGATGAACTTGCAGATATTTTAGAAGTTGTTGATGCATTGCGTCAATCATATGGATTCACAACAAAACAACTCAATGATTACAAACAAAAGAAACGTGAAGAAAAAGGTGGTTTTGATGGCAAAAAATTTATTACTTTTGCCGAACATCCAATCAATAGTTCTATGGAAAAATATTGTTTAGAAAATTCAGATAAATATCCAGAAATCAAAAATTAAAATATTTTTACAAATTCAAAATTTCTTATTTTTTAACAGAACCATTTTCAAGCAACTGAATAATTTCATGATTTGGTTTAGATACTTCCTTTGCTATATCTAAAGCTGTTTTGCCACGATTATTTTTAATATATTTATCTGCACCAGCCGAAATGAGATCTTGTACAATCTCATAGTGTCCCCAATAAACAGCCAAATGCAATGGAGTATATCCATCAGTATTTGCAATATTTAAATCAGCATGGTCGATAAATAAATCTCTTGCAATTTCAACATATCCATGGGCTGCAACCAAATGTAAAGGAGTCCAGCCATCTTGATCTATAGCATTTAACTCGGTTCCAGCATTAATGAAAACCTTAGCAGCTTCATAATTTCCCCAATATGCAGCTACATGCAATGGTGTCCATTTATTGGTACTTGCAACTTTTGGATTAGCACCAGCTGCAAGTAATGTTTTAATCATTAATGTTCGAATTGATATATTAGTTTGCGTAATTTTTATGCTACCATTTCTAAGTTTATTATTTAGATAAACACGAATGGTATCATACTTATCTAAATTTTCATCATTAATGTCTTCATCAAGAACTAGCAAATCTTTAACATAATCATCAGCAGTTACATATGCAGCGGCTAAATGCAAAGGAGTCATGCCAGATTTAGTTGTAGCATTGGGGTTTACACCAACTTTAAGTTCATTTTGACAAAGTGCCTCTCTTAAAGACGCAAGACTTCCTCTTACAACAAGTTCATGCAAATGAGTTGAATCATCTTTTTTTACAACGTGTGAAAAAGTATCACTAGCAAGTAAAAGACAAGGAAAATATATAAAAAATAACAAAGACATATATAAAAATATTTTTTTCATTTTTAATTCTTTCTTATTTTTTTACTTCATTGTACTCCGCAATAACGACAATTATTTGGGGAATCTGCAAATAACTTTATTATCTCAGCATTTTTAGATTTTTTTGCCATATCCAAAGCTGTACCCACTTGAGTAATAATTTTACTATTTGCATTAAATCTATGTAACAATCTAATAATTTCAATATTTTTGGTTTTTACTGCTAAATGTAAAGGAGTAAAATAATTATATTGATCTATCGTATTTGGATCTGCTCCATTCACCAACAATTCTTCAACTTCTTTAACATTTTCTTTTTTTATGGCTTCATGCAAATCAATTTTACTGCGAATACATGCATCTTCAAGTAATTTCATAATTTCAGGATCTGGATAATGTTTTTTTGCCAAATCCAAAGCTGTACCATTCTGTGTAGCGATGCAAGTATCTGCATTAAAAGCAAGTAAAGCCTTAATAGTTTCTACTTGTTTATACATAACAGCTAAATGTAATGGAGTATGGACATTCCATCTATCTGTAGCATTTGGATTTGCTCCAGCAAGAAGGAATTCTTGAACAGCTTCAATATTCCCTTCATTAATAGCATTGCCCAAAGGAGTAAGTCCATTTTCGCCTTCTACGTTTAAATCTCCACGATCATCCAATAATTTTTTAACTTCTTGCGCATTTACGTTTTCAAGCACAACTTGATACACATCTTGATGCACATCATCTTTTCGATGTGCGCACGTATCTTCAAGTAATTTGACAATTTCAAAGTAGGAATAATATTTTGCCATATCCAAAGCTGTAGCATTCCTAAAAAGAATTTTTGGATCTGCTTTAAAAGCAAGTAATGTTCTGACAATATCAATATTGTTTTTCATAATTGCCAAATGTAAAGGAGTCATACCATCTTTATTAACAATATTTAAATCTGCACCTGCAATAAGTAATTCCTCAACAATATCAACACCTCCCGCACAAATAGCTTTTTGTAAAGGAGTATTACCATATACATCTATACTATTTAATTCAGCAGGATAACCAGCAATTAATATTTTAACTTCTTGCGCTGATCCCTTTTCTATAGCTTCATGCAAAATAAGCCCTCGAGCAGGAACATGCGATAAAGAAGCAGCACATAATGTACTATCATCTTTGCTATCTTGCCTTTCAACAGTTGCTGGTAAACAACCATCATTGTTCCTTATCACGACAACATCAGAATAGCCCATCATAGTAGCAGAAAGTTCTTTTGGATCATTATATGGCTGACTGACTTCAAAAGTTGTATCATCATCATTATAACTAATAGCTTCATGTACCGTAGTTTCTGCAAGAGCCTCACTTAAAACAGCATTGAATAAAACAGCCATGCCAATAGGTTGAAGACTAGGCACTTTTGCGTCGATAGATTCTTGAACCTGAGTTAGTGTAAGTGGAACATTAGTATTTTTAACAACATCCTTTTCAACAGTTTTTGGAGCTGAAGTAGTAGTATTATTTTTTGCAACACTTAAAATTGCATTAAGAAGAGTAGTGTTATCACCAGTAGTTACTGCACCTCGTTCTTTTGCAGGAGGAGCACATAAAGCTTTAGCAGTGTTATCCCATTTCCAAGTAGTAGCAATAGAAAAAGGAGTACAACCTAACTTATTTTTTATATGTATATCTGCACCAGCATCAACCAATGCTTGAACTATTTCATGTTTTACAAATCGAACAGCTTCGTGCAAAGCAGTATCACCATGTATGTCGATGTCATCTGGATTTGCTCCTGCAACAAGTAAAGCTTGAACATTTTTAAGATCCCCTCTTTTAACTGCAAAATGTAAAGGTTTACAACAACCCCAAACATCTGAAGTATTAGGACTTGCACCAGCATCTAATAACTTTTGGACAATACCATTATTTCCTTTACAAACAGCTTTATCTAAAGGAGTAAGACCATATTTATCAGCAATGTTTGGATTAGTACCCATATCAAGTAATCGTTGAACAAAATCACCAGATCCTAGTCTAACAGCTTCATGCAAAGCATGATTTCGATGTTCTTCCATTGAATGCTTTTTTTGTTCATCCGTTAAAACACAGACAATATGAGATATATGTAGTGAAAATAGTAATGGTGCATAGATAAATATTTTTTTCATACTAATCCTTTTTCATGAATATAAGTGTCTAGCATGAAAGTATAAAGTTTTAATACGCAAAAAACAATTGTATAATAACGGAATAATCAAGAACTCATGACAATGGGTCTGCATAATTTTAAATCATACAGACCCATAAAAATGATTATTTAATATTTTAAAATTTATTGTACTGCGCAATAAAAACTTTTACCTTTTTTATCTTCAGTTTCATTATCAGCAACTAATTTATCAGATCGTCTACTTACATCATGCAGAGCATCCTGAGTAAATTCTTTTGCTTCATCTACAAGAATATAATCCACTGTTGAAGTAGCAGTACGAATAGCATGCTGCTTAAAAGCATCTACTATTTCATTCATTGCAGAAAGTTCAGATGGATATTCAGATGGATATTTATTCAGACTTGATTGTCTATATAAAGCTAAAGCTACTTCAAACGGCGTCTCATCTCTTTCACCAAACGCACGCTTTATATTCATATTTGCTCCAGCTGCAAGCAAACATTTTACCGCCAATGGTTTAACAAACCAAACAGCTTCATGCAGTGGCGTTTGACCATCTGTATCTTGTACATCTACATCAGCTCCACTTTGGCATAAATATTCTATGATAGATGAATCTTTACTCCTCATAGCAGCACAATGTAATGGAGTATAGTCACCGTCATTTTTTGCATTCACTGGTATACCTTGACTGACAAAATATCGTACCATATCGAGTTGATTATTTCCTGCAGCATGATGTAAAAGCGTATTAGATACTTCATCTTTAATTGTATTAAGATTAATCCCTCTATCTACCCATGTTTGTATCATATCTGCACACCCAGCATCAGTTGCCAAACATATTATAGGGTTTTTTGAGTCGAGAAACCAAGAATGATGAGGATTTATCATAAACTTATTATGTAAAGCATAAGCACATTTTAATTTTTTATGTTTCAGCGCAGACCAAACAACTTGATTAGCATTATCTAAATTCATAAAATCATAAAAATATGGTAATAAAGTTGCTTCATCTTGATGTACGACCTCCCAGAGAAGACCATCTCCTTGATAAGAAAGACGTTGGTCAGAGCTTGAAAAACATAAAAAATGTTTAGCTTCATCTTTTTTCATTAATGTCTCAAATTCTGCAAATCTTTTTTCACGCAAACATATAAATAATTGATCTACATAAGATCGTTCCTTATATGATCCAAACAATGAAAAACTAAAAACAATCGGTAATAAAAATATTTTCTTCATATTAACCCTTTCATGAATAACACAATGTATAGCATGAAAGTATAATGTTTTAAGATGTAAAAAACAATTTTATGATAATCGAAACAATGCAGAACTAAAACAATGGGTCTGCATAATTTTAAATCACGCAGACCCATTATAAAAAATTGAACTTTTATAATTTATTATATTGAACTAGAAGTTTTAGATGAATTTTTAAGTAATTGTATTAATTCATGATTTGGCCGCTCCGCATTTTGTGCTATATCTAATGCATTCAAGCCACACTTATTTCTAATCATTACATCTGCACCAGCAGTAAGCAATGCTTGAGCAATTTCAAGTTCTTTATAAGACGCAGCTATGTGTAAAGGAGTCGATCCATAGTTATTTACCCTATTAGGATTTGCATCTGCATCAAGTAATGCTTGAATTATCTCAACTTTTCCCCCTTTAACTCCCTCATGTAACGGAGTTTCGCCATTTATATCTTGTGCATTTGGATTTGCATGAGCAGCTAATAATTCTTTTACAATTTTATGATATCTGCGTTCAACAGCTTGATGTAAAACAGTAGTGGTACCAATCATTTGAGTAGCCCCTGCAGCCAGTAATTCCTTAACTATCTCTACTTTTATATCTGCAATAGCTATAGATAAAGGGGTCCAACCATATTGGCTTTCGATACTTGGATTTGCATGAGCAGCTAGCAATAATCTAACAATTTCAATATTTCCACCTACAACAGCTTCATGCAAAGAAGTATGACCATTCAGAGTTGGATTTTCAGTATTTGGATTTTCACCGGCATTAAGTAATCTTCTGACAGCTTCAACATTTCCTTGTTCAACCGCTGCATATAAAGAAATATTATTATTTTCATTTTCAATATTAGTTTCTGTATGAACAGGAACTGTATTTTCAGTACCATCTTCATGAATATTTTTTTTAGATAGTAACCCTTCTGGTATCGTAAGAGCTGATGACTGCGCAGGTGCAGACGTATAAAGCGAGTGATTTATGATTGTTACAACACAAAGAGTTAAAATTTTCTTCATCATACTAATCCTTTCATGAATTAAAAATGTATAGCATGAAAGTATAATGTTTTAATATGTAAAAAACAATTTATAATAATCGAAATAATCCAGAACTGATCGCAACGGCTTGAACAGCACGAAGTGTAGTGTGCGTCAGCGCGCATGACTCAAAGCCATGACTTTGTAAGAAAGTCAATTCTTCATTCGTAAATCCACCTTCAGGACCAACAGACAAAATAATATTTTTTTCAGTAGTTTTATGGATTTGAAAAAATGATTTTCCAGAAACATCAAAAACTATTTTTTGACTTGCTTGAGAAAAAGAAGATATCACATCTTGTAGTTTTTTAGGTTCAAGCAAAGTTGAGAGAGTATAATTTTTAGATTGCTCTGCTGCAGCAATGATAATCGCGCGTAAACGATCAAGTTCTTTTGATGTCACTGCAGACAATGCTTTAGACTTAGCAGTTGCTACCAACTGAATTTCATTAACTCCAATTTCGCACAAAGAATAAACTGCTTCCTCCAATGCTTCTTTCTTCAAAAGAGGTAATAAAAAAATCAGGTGAGGTTGCATAACATGATTGCTATGCAACGACTCAACACGAATTTTAATATCTTTTTTTGTAGTTTCAAGGATT
>DATIJN010000015.1:0-9661 GCA_035478615.1 Saccharimonadales bacterium (SeqCode) | reverse complement strand
TCCATTATCATCAGGATATAAAGTTTTACAAGGAAGTTGTTTGCATATTCAAGTTCAAGTAAATAAACAAATTAAGTCTATAACAGCCAAAGCTTTAAGTAATACTTATTCATTTTTTCCAGAAAGCAAAAATTCTTTAATGTATGAAACTATTATTCCCATCGAATGTGAGCAAGAAGCTGGAGTGTATCCTTGTACTATTGAAGTAATAGATCGTTTGGGTAATAAAGCTATTTTAGAAAATACATTTCAAGTTATCAATGTGTCATTTAAAAGAAGAATTTTAAATGTTGCAGGTAATAAACTTGAAACAGAACTCCAGTTTACACAACTGCAAGAACAAGATTTGGAAAATGAATTAGCAAAACTTTCTGCGCAGTCTGTTCCTGAAAAATTGTGGAATGGTGCATTTGAAGTTCCTATTGTCATGAAAGGGATAACTACTGAATTTGGTGTGATTCGAACATCACAAGAACGTGGTCGACGAGTACACAAAGCTCTTGATATAGTTGCTGATCCAAAAAGTGTTATTTGGGCATCAAACAATGGAATCATTGTATTAAAAGATCGTTTTACTCATAGTGGCAATACTGTTGTGATTGATCATGGTTGTGGTGTATTAAGTCTTTATTATCATTTACATGATTTTTCAAATATTTCTGTGGGTCAGCATGTTAAAAAAGGACATCCGCTTGGCCGTATGGGTATGACAGGTTATGCAAGCGGTGATCATTTACATTGGGAAATTCGTGTGCATAATATTCCAGTTGAACCAATGCAATGGACACAACGTTGGTCGTAAAATATATTTTTAAAAATTAAGAAAGGTGTATATGAAGTTACGAATTATTTTTCTTTCATTCATTAATTTGTCTTTGATTGCATCGCAACCTGCTCAAACAGGACAAGAAAGTGGTGTATCAACGAGTAACAGAGAGGCTTTAATAGCAGCAGTTTTGACATTGAAAAGACCTGTAACGCCAATATCACCATGGCGATTTAACCATGGTATAATAACTGAAATGGAGGAGCGCAGATATAAAGCAGAATTGGATATATATACTATTGAACGAAAAAAATATTTAGAAGAAGTAGAAAGAGTGTATGCTGCTTCCAAATTTACAGGTTTTCCAAATTTTACACGTTCATAAATAAAAAAAGTGCAATCAAAGCAACATCAGCAAAATAAATACAAAAGGTTATATATGAAATTACGAATTATTCTTTTTTCATTCATTAGTTTATCTGTGATTGCATCAGAACCTGCTCAAGCAGGAAAAAAAATGAGTAGCAGAGAGGTTTTAATTAAAGCGGCCATGCGTGTGAGACCTGTGACTCCAATACCACCTGAGCGATTTAAAGAAGCTAGACAGTGTGATACAGAAGAAGGACGTAAAGTTTTCTATCATAACGGAGAAGCAAGACCCGGTAAGGTTTGGGGTGACTATGACGAAAAACTTGCTAAGCGACAATTATCCGTTATGAATGAATCACGTAAAGCAGCGTATGATGCTGCGGTGCGTAGATACAAAGCGGAAATGGATATATACAATATCGAGCGACAAATATATTTGGAATTGTTGCAGCAAGATGTGAAGAAAAGTTATGGACCAATCAAAAATGCAGCGTTAGCAAAATAAATAAAATAGAAATTGAACCAAATAAAAAAGGTACATATGAAATTACGAATTATTCTTTTTTCATTCATTAGTTTATCTATGATGGCATCGCAACCTGCTCAAAGAGGACAACAAACTAGTGCATCAGTGAGTAGTAAAAGAGAGGCTTTAATTACAGCAGTTATGGAATTGAAGAGACCTATAACGCCAATACCACCATCGCGATTTAACTCAGGTACAATAACTGAAATGGAGGAGCGTAGATATAAAGCTGAATTGGATATATATACTATCGAGCGAAAAAGATATTTAGAACTATTGGAAAGAATATTCAATTATCATTATGTATTTGGTAATAATCCCGATCAATACCATAAGTAATGAACACAATCAAAATAGCATTAGCAGAATAAATAAAATAGAAAACGCTGATCGTAAAATATATTTTTAAAAACTAAGAAGGTATATATGAAGTTACGAATTATTCTTTTTTCATTTATTAGTTTGTCTTTGATTGCATCGCAACCTGCTCAAACAGGACAGCCAGTTGGTGTATCAACATCAACGAGTAGTAACAGAGAAGCGTTAATTGCAGCAGCTTTGAAATTGAAAAGACCTGTAACATTAATACCACCTGCGCCATTAGCACAACTTACACTAGGTGAATTTAAGGAATGGTGTAAAGCTCATTGTGGAGAATACAATTACTCGCGATATCTTGATTCATATGACTATGCTCTTGCTCTTCAAATAGGATATGAAGAATCGCGTACAAAAGCATATGATGCTGCGATACAAAGATATAAAGTAGAATTGGCTCAACTATTGTTGGATCAACTTTTGAATACAAAATTTGTGAACAAAGAAACACAGACAGAAACAACATCAATATAAATCAGTATAAAAATAGAATTGCAACAACTAAGAAAGGTATATATGAAATTACGAATTATTTTTTTTTCATTCATTAGTTTATCTATGATGGCATCGCAAGCTACTCAAAGAGAACAAGTACACGATGCATTAACGAGTGGTGACCGAGGGGCATTAATTGCAGCAGCTTTGAAATTGAAAAGACCTGTAACGCCAATACAACCGCGATTTAAAGAAGTTACAATAGAGGAAACACAGGAATGGCATAAGGCTCATCATTGGGATGGACAACGAAAAAAAAACAATTTCTATCCGTATGACCCTGATCTTGCTAAACAACAAGTACGTGATATGAATAGATCACGTAAAGAAGTCTATGATGCTATCATGTGCATATATAAAGTAAAATTGGATATATATACTATTGAGCGAAAAAAATATTTAGAAGTATTGGAAAGAATGGTTGATTGTTACAATAACGTAAATAATGAAGCGCAATCAAAACCAGCGGCCGCAAAATAAACAAAATAAAATTGAAAACAAAAAGGCTCTAGTGAAAAATTCAGAGCCTTTTTTTGTTTATATTATTTTTTACGAATTAATCGATTATGATTGATGAGACTGCAAACGTTGTCGTAATTTTAATATTTCTGAACGAACATAATCCCAACATTCTAGCTCAGCATCAGTAAGACTTGCTTTGCTTTTTAAATAAGATGGAGCATTTGATTTTTGTTGTAAAAGCTGACTAAGTTCTTTTTTAGTCAATCTTTTTTTTGCTTCCATTAAAGCATACATATGGAAATGATATAAAGTTGCATGCAGTGTAACAGGATCAACCGTTTTTGTTTCATTTCTAAAAACATGAGGAATATATAAATTTTGTATTTCCTCTGATACTTGTCGTTGCATTGGAAGCACTTGGCTTGCATTGACATTAAGCGCTGTCAAGCCTAAAGCAATACTTAAAAATAATTTTGTATTTTTCATATGATCCTGAAATGTGTATTAAAAAGTTACATATAAATACGACATTAATCACCACCCTTTTTTTAGATTGGTCATATAAGTAATGTATCAATTATTTTTTAAGCTGCAACATTTAGGCAAATTTTAGAAAGAAGGTATTTGAAATCATCATCAGCAAAGCGAAGACCAAATCCATAGAACGGCGATGCATTATCACTACAGAAATCATCAACACCAAATGCCGCGTAAACGTTATTTAACACAAAGACGCGGTTTAACCATTTTACATGAGGACGACGTTCATCAGCATATTGAAGACGTTGTAGACCATGCATATCAAATATTTCAACAGTCGTGATCCATGAAAGTTTTTCTGTACCCACAGGGATAAAGAAGTCAGCGCCCGCTCCAAATGCTCCTTCAAATAAACCAACACGTAAAGCAAGATTGTCATAAATTTTTCCAAATTGGAATCCATAAGCATAGTTACTACGATGTTGTGTAAGAATTTGCGGCGCATGCATACGACGGTTAAGCGAAGCAACCTGATCAAGTGGATCAGTAGTAATTTCGTGATAAGGAATTTCTGAGAAGGTATTTTCTCGTGAATCAAAATAGGTATTATATTGCCAATCTCGTGAAACAAATCCTCTTTCAGAAGTTGCAATTTGGCCCATGTAGAAAAAGCTACTGCCGGTATGAATGCGTACGTTAAAGTAACCTTTGGTATCTGTCCATCGATATTGATCACATGGTCGTTGCATATTTTCTGAGTGAGCGTCAAACACAACACCCAGTGATTCAAATTTTGCCAAGTAATTTTTAATGCCTGCAACAGCAGCTTTAATATCGCGATACATATCTTCTTCATTAACCAATTTGCCAAGTAAGCCTCGGCCTTCATCGATTTTTGCAGAAACAGAAGTAATGCTTCCAAATCCTTCGCGTGCTTCATCAGCTGCACGTGAAAGTGATTCAGCTGAATCACTTAAATGTTCTTTAAGTGCTGGAAGATCTTCTTTAAGCGTTAGAGTAAAGCTTTGGATATTATCTAAAATATTTTTTAATGTTTCTTTATCAGAAAGTGTGCTATCAAGTGATGTTGCAATATTATTGATTTTGGTTGATGCATCTGAAATATTATCAACCATATTTTTTAATTGTTCTGAACGCTCAGGACCCGTAAATGCTTCTTTAAGGTTGTCAGTTATTTGTTCAACATGTGTTGCAATGTTTTTAAATTTGAAAAGAAGTTCATCAACAGAGACTGCTTCACGCCCAGGACGAGATAATTTGTTTCCTGAATGAAGCTGTGGAAGCATAGGATCGCCAGGAATGATTTCTAAATATTTAGATCCAATAAGTCCTTCTTGGCGGACAATTGCATATGCATTGTCATATAAAGCATATTTTTTGCTGACCATAATTTTTACTTGTGCATTACCACGTTGCGTAAGTTCAATATGCTCAACCCAACCAACTTTTACACCTGCAATTTTTACTTCTGCTTTTTCAGACAATCCAGAAACATCATCAAAAGAAACAGTGAAAGGATAATAATTTGAAGTACTGATGCGGAAAGCTCCAATGCCTATAACCATAAACATAAAGACGCTGACGGCAAGGATGATAAACACCCCAACTTTTGTTTCTGTTTTAATTTGCAAATTATTCTCCTGTTTATATTTGATATGCCTTCATAACCTCTATGCTTATCAAATTATTTTTTGCCTTCGCCTTTACTATAGTAAAGATTGTAGAACTTGTCTCGTTTATATTTGCTTTAAGCAATAAGGAGAATATATTAGCTTCAAATTGTGTCGTCAATATTGTTTTTATTTCTTGAGCAAGATCTTTGTACTCTTTTTGATATAAATCTTTTAAAGAATTATTCCAATCTGTTTCCCAATTTGCAGTTTTTTTGAATTTTGAAAATACTTTAGTTATTTCATCATCTGACATATTTTGTTTTGGTTTTAATCCTAAAATTTTGCACCATGAACTTGAAAAAAGCCATGGATTAATAGTTTCTTGCTCTGTGCAAACAGTAAAAAGATCTGTTAAAAATATTTGTTCTTTTTCAGTAGCATCAAAACTTACAAAAATATGGGATTGAAAAGCTGTTTCAAATTCTTTAATTGAAAGTAACTCTGTAACATCATTAAAATCAAAATTACGACTTGCCAAATGTTTTTCAAAAGCAGGAAATAAAGATGGCTTTTTAGTAAGTGCTGCAATTTTTTCAAACATCCATATACATAATTTTTTACGATCAGTAGGCTTTCCTTCATCTATAAACTTTTTTTTATCAAAATCATATAAACTATTTATATTTAATTTTCCTTGTTCAGATTGAATACTTATAGAAAGTGTTGCATCAATACCATCAGATTTTTGCGTGAGTTTATATGTTTCTTGTTTATTAAAAAAAGGAGCAAGTTGTTTTAAAACTGTTTGTTCCACAGGTACTTCATTTTTTTGATCAGGAGTTTTTGCAGATGCTTTTTCTTGAGGATTATTTTTTGATTCTTGTGGAGTTATAATGCTATGAGCAAGAGCCACGGCACTCATAGCAAGATGCTGAGTTTTTTGTTTTTCTATAAGCACTGTCATGAGTTGTCGGTAATTTGAAGCTTGCGTAAAATAGAGTGTGATCAGGACTGAGCAAACGGATAAAATACCAAACAGGAGAAATAAAATAAAACCTGGTTTTTTATGCATTTTTTCCTCCTGGTTTATTTTCAGAAGGGATCACTTGAATGATATAAGAACCTCCTGAATCGGGTTGTATTTTGCTTGTAGCTGTATTGACTGCATTGGTAATTACGCCAGAATTGTTTGGACCTCGATTGTTTGCAATGGCAACATTTGGTGCACCTGGCCCACTTACACTCTGTCCACTTGTTGGTGATTTAGGTTGATTTGTTTGAGCGCGTTTTTCTGCAAATGTTTTGAGTCCTTGTTCTTGATTGATAGGAATCATGAAAAAGATTTCATAATCGATTGCTGGTTTTTCAGCTTCATGAAAAAAAGAAACTTTTATTTTTATTGCTTGAGGTAAATCTGGAGTTTGCGTATCTTTTTTACTGCTATCATTTTCTTTATTTTCTTTCTTACTATTCCATTTTTGTGTCCATATAAAAGAAAGTTTTTTATCGGAATCTTCTTTTTTTGGCTGCTTGATATAACCAAATTCTATAGAAAGTTTGGTAATGCTATGTGCCAATTCATAAAAAGTGCCTTCTTTTAATTTTTCAATCTTTATATCATCAGATGGTTTTTTATCCTCTTTGCGCATGAGTTTGTAAAGATTATTATTTTTAGGATCAGGGATTAATGTGTACATAACGCGAACAAAGCGTGTAACAGCATCTCCATACATTTGCAGGGGATTGGTTGTTACAAATGTTAAGAAATCAAGATTTTTTTCATTACTTTGTGCATATAAAAAATTATTTTTTTTATTTTTCGTATTTTGAACCTGAGGTTTTGTTGTACCTTTGGCATCTGTCTTTTCTGCTTCTTTTAATTTTTCATAAATTTCTGATGTAAACCATATGGGAGAAATTCCTTGAAAATCTGTACTAAGGCGATCACGTACAATCATAATTTGTGTATCATTGCCTGTAATTCTTTGAACTGTGGCAGCGCCTTTATTGACTTGATTGTAAATAGCAAATGCAGCAGTCATAAGCATAGTTGAAAGTGTCATCGTGATGGCAAATTCAAATAATGTAAATCCGCGTTGGTTGTTCATGCAACACCTTTGGCAGTTGGCGTTTTAGCTATTGGAGTTTTGGCAGATGGAGCTTTTTCTTCTTTTTCCTCAGGCTTTGGTGGTACGTATAAAAAGGAGACCCATTGATTTTGTTGTTGATCCTTAGTTATTGTAGCTTGAATCATAAAAACATTTTTTGAAAATTGTTTATAAAGCTTAGATGATTCTTGAATTGGTTTTACAACCACATCTATTTTCATATCAGGATTATGTTTTACTTGATGAATGGTAACTTCAGCCATACTTTTTTTGTCTTGCAATGCTTGAGCTAATGCAAGTTTGAAATCGATCATTTCTTTATCAATTTCTAAAAGATTAGAAACGATATTGTGTGATTTTGTTAATTTTTGAAAAATAGTTGATTGCATCAAAAAAAGCGATGTGCCCATAATGGAAAGTAATGCTAGGGCGACTATGATTTCGATAAAAGTAAATCCATTTCTCGTCGTCCCCGACCCCGATCGGGGATTCAGTATTAAAAAATTCCGATCATGGTTTTGTAAACGTATCATGAAGTTTCGCCTGGCTATAAAAAGGGTTGATGACAATAGCAAATTGATTATCTACTGTTTCGCTTTCATTTTCAATATTGATTATAACAGCTTGACTCGTACCATCAGGCATAATATAAAACCATGCATTTAAAAAATTTTTGCCTGGTTTAACTTCATCAACACCTTGTATAAAAAAGTTTTTTACGACTAAGAATTCAGGAATTGGCATAGAGCTATGAAATGTGCCATCTGGAACTGGCTTGAATTGTTCATGTTTATCAGTTTCTTGAGGAGAAGGTGAGTGAATTTTAACTTGGATTGTATGATGCTCAATATCAAAAAAAACTTGATGAATTTTTTTAGTAGTAAGAGCTTGGTAAGTCGTATCAGAAACAAGTCTTGAAAAGCTTGAAAAAAATTCTTTTTTTTCTTTGTTGCGCGGATTGGTTAAAAATCGTGGAACAACAAAAGTCATAAACATTGAAATCAAAAGTAACAAAACAAGGATCTCGATAAACGAGACCCCTGCTTGCATACTCGTCGTCCCCGGACATGATCCGGGGATCCAGTAATTAAAAAAATGCTTTCTACTTTGAAGCATAGATTCGATCTTCTTCTTTTTCCGGATCGCCATTTGAGTAAAGTTCATAGGGAGGTTTTGCACCTGGAGTTAATTTGTATACCAAGTCATTATCCCAACCATCTTTTGGTAACTCAGGATTTTCGGTTTCTCTTCCAGCATATGGACCATTCCAGTTGGAAGCACCTTCTGGTTTTTTTATAAGATCTTCAAGACGATCAGGATATTTTCCTACATCCATTTTATATTCTTGAAGCCCTTGTTGGACAAGTCTTAAAGCATTTTTTGTTGTTGTTGATCGACCGCGACCAAATAGGCTCATAACACGGGGACCAACCATGGTCATTAAAATCCCCATCATAATAAGCACAACTAACATTTCGATATAGCTAAAACCTGGCTGCAATGTCTTTTTAGAAATCATATATAAGTTCCTTTCATTTATGATTCTATTTTTTATAACTACAATTTTTACATTTGATACAAACTCATCATTGGTCCCATGATTGCAAACATAACTAGTCCAATAACGCAACCCATCACAATAGTCATAATAGGATCTAATTTAGATGTTAGACTATCGGTAAAATCATTAAGTTCAACTTCATAATTACGTGCAACTGTGAGCAACATAAAATCAAGTTTGCCACTTTGTTCACCAGTATTAATTAAATAAATTGCCATAGGAGGAAATAGTCCAGTTTCTTTTAAAAATGGTGAAATTTTACCTTGTTTTATAATTTTATCTTTTGCTTCTTTTAGTTTGTCAACTAAAATACTATTATCAATAATGTTACATACAATATCTAATGCTTGCGATAAATTTACACCACTTTCAATAAGCATGCCAAGTGTGCCAGAAAATTGTACAACTGCACTTGTTCGTGCAAAAAATCTTACTATAGGAATTTTAAGCTTAAGTGCATCAAGTGTGCGCTTTCCTTCAGGACGAGATTTCCAATATTGAAATGCTACACCTATAGCAAGTAAGACCATTAAAATAATGAGATAGTGATTTAATAAAATTTCTGAACCAGTTAAAAGCATTTGTGTTAGCCATGGCATTTCCTTACCAGCTGATTTAAGCATTGGTTTTAATTGAGGAATAATAAGGGTCATAATTGCAATGACTGCACCTGCAATCATTACCAATTGAAATATAGGACCAGAAAAAGCCTTGCTTACTTTTTTTCGTGTTTCTTCAGTGCGTTGTAAATAATCAGTTAATCGTTCTAAAATTACTTCAAGCTTTCCGCTTGCTTCACCAGCTCGTACAAGTTGAATATAAATATTGCTAAATGTTTTTGGATAGGATGCAAGTCCATCAGCTAGTGATTTACCTTCTTTC
>DATIJN010000014.1:0-2436 GCA_035478615.1 Saccharimonadales bacterium (SeqCode) | reverse complement strand
AAGAAAATTGAGAAAAAGATATGTTTGACATTGAGTTCATACTATCCCGTTTTTTTAATTGTTTTTTATTTTGCAATTTTGGCTACACAATACTCAGTTTTTTTAAAAGTATCAAGAAACTTTTTTAAATATCAAACTGGACGAGACAAAAAATAGTATAATTCTGAGCAAATCTTGCATTGTCAGTAAAAAATTAGGTACATGTTTTTTATATTTTTCATAAAGTTAATTTTAAAAAACCGGCTGCGCCTTTTAGCGTGCCTGAGGGCATAGGGGAGAAACTGATGCAAAAAGTACTTACGTATACACTGTTATTTTTTTTCATTGCAGTTGCACAATTAAATCAAACTGACTATCCACAAAAGATGGTCATCAATGTCCCAGTTGCTAATTTACGCGCTTTACCACAAGCAGTTTCAAACGATTTAAGATTGCCAACATCTGACCGCAAAAACCCCCTGCAACTTACCCAAGTTTTACTCGGCGAATTTATTATTGCCCAGGAAGAATATATTAACCAACAAGAACAAACATGGTTAAGAGTCCAAGTTCCTCAACAAGAATTTTATAAACTTCCACTAGGATGGCATGGATTTCCGGGATGGATTCAAAAAAATCAAACGATTGCTGTTGATACGTATCCAACTTCCAACCTTGTGGTTAAAAATTTGCTGGTAGAATTGAAAGATGAAGAAGGCTATGTGATACATACAGTTTCGATTGGAACAAGACTTAATGGAAAAAAAATAAATGAAAATACGTGGCAGATTATATTACCTGATGGAATGGTTGCATATGTTAATGATCGTGATGTTTACAGCATTGAGCAAACAGTACAAGAATCTATTAACAATCTGCGACAAAGTATTGTTGCAAAAGCATTGGAATTTGTTGGAAGTTATTATAGTTGGGGCGGCAGAAGTGCTCAATGTGAAGAATTATTTGGTATATCAAGTGTTGATTGTTCAGCGTTAATACATTTAAGTTTTTTAGCACATGGTTTGCAACTTCCGCGTATGTCACATGAACAATTTGTAAGATCGCATCAAATTGATGATGGTAAAGATTTACAACCTGGCGATCTAGTATTCTTTTCTTCCATTACAAAAAAGTCAACACGCATGGATCATGTCATGATGTATCTGGGTGACAATCAGCTCCTGGAATCAACTATCATGGGTGAAAAAAAAGTTCGTATTGTTCCTTTTAATGAAAGAATGTGTTTACCAAATGACTTGCTTCATTCAGGAGATATCATTGATTGCACAGAAGATGTATTTGCCATATTTTTTGGTTCATTTTTTAAAAATACGGAAATGGTTCAAGCATTACGCAATGATGCATTAAAAAATTCGTATGCATGAAAAAATTCAAAAAAAAGAGGTAATACAATTTTATTTAAAAAATTGTATTACCATAAAAAAGTTTATTTGCTCAATATGTTAACTTTAAACTCTAAAAATGTAATTAAAATTCTCTGGAATCTTGTGAAGATACAAACCCAGGAATATTAGATCCATCATTTTCATTCTGTGAAAATTCCAATGCTCGTGCCCGAATAGATTCAACAGAATAAGTTAAAATTCTAGGTGGTAATCCTGAATGTAAATCTCGGATATCTAGAACATCGTCTGATCGAACATCACTTGGCAAAGATCTGGAACGATCATTAACATGAACACCAAGTGCAGGAATTTCTCCAGAATCAAGACCACTACGTGAATGTACAATAAATGGGCGCGCATTTAAAACAGTTGATTGAGAACGTAGACTACTTTGATCGCCACTACGAGAAGAATTTAAAGCATTTTGATTTGATAAAGGTTCTTCAATTTCAGTTTGAGGACCATATTGCGTTATTGGCAAAGTACTCGATCTTGCTGCTGGAGAATTGCTCGCTACCGGGTCTATTTGACCGTCACTTTGTTGATGTGCTGATTCAGCCGATTCATGAGTCTGTAACCCCTCTGGCTGGGCAACCAATATTTGATATGCTCGTGCAGCAGTAGGAGCCTCTTGAGGTACTTGTCTTGGTCTTACTGCCTCATCAACCCGCTGTAATCGAGCTGGCAAAATAATAATTTGATTTCTTCTTGCTTGAGGCTGAGGGCGCACTGTTGCAGATGGTCTTACAGCCTCATCATTGTCGCCACAACACCATGGAAACCACGAAGTATTGGCGTTTTGAGCTATAAAAAGGATGGTCAACCACAATAAATTTTTTTTCATATTACCCCGCGTAAAGTTTAAAAATCGACTATTATCTATACTTAAAAGTATACCATAATGAGTTTCTTTGGCAAAAACCCCCCACTTTAATCCAATTACCTTGACAGAGCCAGAATATCTTTTTACATTCAATCCAATGAGTAATGAGTCTGTCCAGAAAAATAAAAGAAGGATACATGTACATGAAAAATACAAATTTTATCAAAG
>DATIJN010000013.1:0-5979 GCA_035478615.1 Saccharimonadales bacterium (SeqCode) | reverse complement strand
AACTCCTGCAACAGCCCAAACTGGTGTACGTGATACAGTGTCTGTTTGTCTTACTACAGCAGTAAATTGGTAAGTAGTTGATGGTTTTAATTGAGAAATTACTGGGTCAACAATAATTTGTGTAACTGCTGGTACTGTTCCCGATACAAAAGCAACTGCATTTGCAAAACGTGAAACAGATAAAGTTTGCCACACATGGTAGAAGTAATTCCAGTACAGACCTTTTTGGTTACGTACAGTCTCTAATTGATGTAAATTGTCATACACCATGAAGAATGATTGGTCAACCAATACTGCTTCAATTCCTTGAATACTAAAATCATCAATAACAGTTACATTACCTAAGAAAGTAGTTCTGTCCATGTTAAATGCTTTTGCTAATACATCAACGTCCATTGAAGCCATTACGTCTGCGTCAATGAATAAATGTAAATCACTCATATCTGATTTAGTACGAACGTTCATTGAATTGTAATCACGTGTGCCCATTGGTAGAGTCATTTTCATAGCGTGAGCACGTAATGAACGAACTAAGTCAGTTGTTGTAGTAGCTGTAGTTGGTTTTGTTACAGGAACTACTTTAAATAACGATTTAGCATAGTAGTTCTCGATAAGTAACTTCATATACTCAAATTCGTCAACTTCTGCTGAACTATAAATAGAGTTAATAATAGAAGAAACTAAGTTCTCAAAGTTGCTCCATGATGTGAAAGCACTTCTTAATGAAGCGTCTTGTAACGTAAGAGGGTAAACGTCTTGACGGTTACGGTCATGGAAGATAGTTTTAACGTTTGGCATAACACGTTTGAATAGTGTAGATTCAGCGTCAGCAACGTCATATTTTTGTGCTTTGATGATATCAGTGTAAATTTCTTCAATAGTGCGACCATCTGTAATTGAACCCTTTTTGAATTTCTTTAATGGGTTTTGTAATGAAGCATTTTTAACAACTACTAATGCGATACGGTCAATTAATGAAGCAACGAACTCATTTTGGATTGTTTGGTTAACTAAGATACCTTGTCCAACTTGTTGTACGTTATCAGCATTCGCCAACGGTACATAGTTTTTGAATGTATCTCCTGCACTGTTACGAATAGCATTTACTAAGTCGTAAGTGTCAGAGATACCTAACGTTGTTTTAACGTTATTAATGGTAATACGTGCCATGAATAAATTCCTTCTTTCTTTTGTGAATTTGGTGTCTAATTAAAGACGTAATTTTATGCGTTTAATGACTCCAAAGTAATTGTTTCACTTCTAGTCTTAGCGTCTTCGTTTTGTTTTAGGTCTTGATTTTGTTCAATTCCAATCTGTCTAAATAGTTTAGAATTTGCTAGTGTTAAATCTTGAATCATTTGTTGATTCTTTTGAAGTAAAGTTTGATTATCTTCAATCGTGCTTGATACTTCACCAAAGTTAGTACGCATTAACTGTAAAACTTCAGTACGTCTTACAACGTCTAATTCGGGATTGTTTAATTCGTTTAATAAATTTTCGTGGTCTTCATGTGTTAAAGGCATGTCGAAATTCCCCTTTCTTCCTATTATATAGTCGAATTAACTTACTAGCTTATTATACCATTAATGTCATATTTTGACGTTGTTTGAGTCTAATAGAATCGAAATAAGGGTAGTTTATTTGAGGTTTTGTCGAAAAAACTGATACACGTCGAAAACTAGTAAAATGTTTTTAAAAATAAACTCGAAAAATAGTAAAATAGTTGTTGCATAGTGTCACATAGTGTTATATAATTATAAATGTAGAGAGGAACTTGAATGAATCTTCAATACAAAATGTTCGCCAGTATTGGGGCGTGACCGATACATATAATAACGTCTAGTTAAAGAGACTGACTTTAACTCCAAACCTATTAAACTATGAAAAGAGGAAAACACAATGCGTAAAATGATGACAAAAGAAGTAACAAAAACAACTGTAAAATTGGCTCAAATGGAAGTAGTAAACGGTATCCCATCTGCTAAAGTACTTGAGGACAAAATCTTATTAGGAAATGTGTCTCATGAAACTGCACAAAAATTAGCGACAAAAGAATTTGGACAAGGTACAACAGTTTTATCTGTACAAGCTGATACAGTAACTTACGAATTACCAGTTGAAAAATTCTTAGAAATTGCAACAATAAAAGTTGCTGATTCTGAAGAAGTAGTAACTGCATAACAAAAAGCGTGCACCCTCACGCTCATCTAATATGTAGAATTTAGAAAATAAAAACTATAGTCCCGTATGGGAGACCTGTCTCGACAATAGGTTACTTATATTATACGAATTAAAACAATCGTCATTTGGAATCGGTTTGGACGTTAACTAAACTGTTCCAGTACAAAATATTTATTTTAAACACTGTATCATCTCAACTCACATGCACGGTGGAGTGTAAGCCACCAAAACTATTTATATAAAAATTCTAAAACATGAAAAGAGGAAATTAAAATGAATAACGAATTAGCAACTGTAAACACACAAACTGGTGAAGTATTAGGACAAGTAGTTGTAAGAGAAGATGAAAGATTTATGTATGTTATCGAAAATGGTAAGCACGTTCGTAAAGCGAAATTCAAAGATTATTCATCAATTGTTGCTGAATCACGTGCTGATAAAATTTGGTTATTAAACCTTATGAATGGTGATGAAAATAGTGGCAACGGTTTAAAAGACCATGTTGGAAAAGAAATTGAAGTAGCTGACGTTATTTTCCGTAAGTACGATAAAATCAATGAAGAAACTGGTGCTACTGAATACGGTGTACTTACTTACCTAATTGACCCTAATAAAGAAGTTTATGTAACATCATCTAAAACGGTTTATTTTGCAGTAGAAGAAATGCTTCGTTTGTTCGGAACTCCTAACGATGAAACATGGGAAAATCTTATCTTAAAAGTTGGTAAGAAAAAAGGAACAAACGGTGATATTATCACTGTACAAATGATTGGGTAAGGAGTGATTTAAAATGCCCAAAACAAAGTGGGGCGTTTATCACAACTTAAGAGAATCTGAATACGTGGCTTCAAATGGTGAGGTCACGTTATTCTTTTCTAGTGAGTTGTACTTAAATAAATTCCTGTCTGAATACGAAAACAATCGTGTTATTTTTTTGTCAAAAATGGCAAAAATTGTTGTCGATTCATACCTAAATATGGATATTCTTGCTGATATAACATTCTACTGTAAGACCGAAAAACGTGGCTTTCTAGCATGGTTAAACGGTGTCAAATTAAGTAAGGAAGACTTGAATAAGTATGCAGTCCGAAATATGCTTCAAAAAGTTGAAGTAAAATGGATTCAAATTCCTAGACCAAAAGCTAGTCAACGATTTAAAATTGGGGTGTAATTAATTGGGAAAGAAGCCTAGACATAATAAAACTAAATTTATGCGTGTAAGTGAAGCTGATAAAAAGGTAGTCAAAAGTGTTAAGGATAAAATCAAACGGTTACAGAAAAAGGGAATTGATTTATCCAATGAAATTAAGATACCCGATTTAAAGAAAACTACACGTAAGGAATTTAAACAGTTTGAAGAATTTAGAAAAACATTTTTGAATCGTGCTAAAAGTTCACAATATAATGTTATCAAAAATGAAAAGGGTGTTCACTTTCTAAAGAAAGAAATAGATGAAATCAAAAGGAATATTGAAATTGACACAAAACGAGCTGAAAGAAGACGAAAAGAAGAAGAACAAAAATATGGAAGACAAAGAGAGATTGAGAAATTAATCTTAATGAAAGAACCCGATGAATTTGGAAGAATGGGCAAGTTCGACATCAATAACATTGATAGTAGAAAAGAGTTCATGAAGAAGTTTGAAAGAGCAGAAAAACGAGCAGACCCAAATTATGAAGATATTCGTAAACGACAAATGATAGAAAACTATATTGAAAAATTGTATGACGTTTTCAACAGTGACGCAGACCCTATTGCAGAAATGATTTATAAAATGGATATAAACGATTTTTATGATTTATACAAACGTGAACCACGTATGCAATTCGACATTGTTTATGTTGAGGAATTAATGGAAGGATATGCAGACGAATATGCGCAGGAAATCTCTTATTATATCCAACGATTTAATGAAGGATTTTATAATGACGGATTAAAAAATTTTCCTGACGTGTATTAAGGAGGTGAGTACCGAGTCACTTTCTAATATAGGAGTTGAAACGGTTGGCAAGAAAAAAATATAGTTGCGATTTAGAAACAAGAACAAAACGTGAAGATGTTTCACCATGGGCGTATGGTTGGATGGAAATAGGAAACACATCTAACTACCGAATTGGGAACAACTTTGATGAGTTCATGCAGTGGGTACAAAGTACTTACGCTGATTTATATTTTCATAATCTTAAATTTGATGGTTCCTTTATAATCAACTGGTTAATGAAAAATGGATATGAATATAGTAAAGAACCAAAACCGAAAACGTTCAAAAGTGTTATATCAAAAATGGGTACATGGTACATGATTGACATTTGTTACGGTTATAAGGGTAAGAAAAAACTACATACAGTGATTTATGATAGTTTGAAAAAGTTACCTTTTCCAGTTAAGAAAATTGCACAAGATTTTAAAATGACAATTTTGAAGGGTGACATTGACTATCACGCAGAACGTCCAATAGGGCACGTTATCACACCCGAAGAACACATGTATATAAAACATGATATTGAGATTGTAGCAAATGCACTTCATATTCAATTTAGTCAAGGCTTAGAAAAAATGACAAACGGTTCTGATAGTTTAAGTGGTTTTAAAGACACTATTTCCAAAAGGCAATTTGAAGCATTGTTTCCTGTTTTCTCACACAAAATGGACGAAAATATTCGTAAAGCATACCGAGGTGGTTTTACGTGGTTAAACGAACGTTTTGCAAACGAGATAATCGGAGAGGGTATGATATTTGATGTAAACAGTTTGTATCCTTCACAAATGTATAGTCGAGATTTACCGTTTGGAGTACCAAAAGAATTTAGTGGTGAATATGTGACTGATGATAAATACCCTTTATGGATTCAACACATATCATGTGAATTTGAGTTAAAAGTGGGGTATATTCCCACTATCCAAATAAAGAAAAGTCATGGTCGATTTAAAGACAATGAATATTTAAAATCATCAAACGGTGAGATTGTAGACATATATGTTTCAAATGTTGATTGGGAAATTATCAAAGAACACTACATTGTTAAGAACGTGGAATTTTGTAACGGTTTTAAGTTTCAAAAAATACGTGGAATATTTAAGGAATTTATTGACTATTGGACTCACATAAAAGTGACTTCAACTGGTGCAATAAAATTGTTAGCAAAATTAATGTTAAATTCGCTTTACGGAAAATTCGCAACCAACCCCGAAGTTACAGGGAAAGTACCTTACTTGAAAGATGATGGTGCAAACGGTTTTAGAATACCTAAAGATGAAGAAGGCAACCATATCAAAGAATACAAAGACCCAATTTATACACCGATGGGAATCTTCATTACTAGTTGGGCAAGATACACAACAATTACAACTGCACAAAAATGTTTTGACCGTATCATATATTGTGATACAGATTCAATCCATTTGACAGGAACAGAAATTCCCGAAGTTATCAAAGATATTATTGATGATAATAAGTTAGGATATTGGGCACATGAAAGTACCTTTAAACGAGGAAAATATATTAGACAGAAAACGTACATTAATGAATTATATGATAAAGATGATAAAACGAAGACGCATTTAAGTGTAAAATGTGCAGGTATGCCAGAGAATATAAAAGGTGTTATTAAAAACCGTAAATTAAAAGTTAATAAAAAGATAAGAAGATGGACATTTGAAAACATGCCAAAAGAAACACGATATAATTTGGCTTTTAAAGATTTTAAAGTGGGCTTTACTAGTGAAGGAAAACTACTACCTAAACAAGTTAATGGTGGGGTAGTTCTTATAAATGATAATTTTACAATAAAATAATG
>DATIJN010000012.1:0-1939 GCA_035478615.1 Saccharimonadales bacterium (SeqCode) | reverse complement strand
AGCGATAGTGATAACACTAGGCTCAAGCTAAAACAGGCTTCACATGCGCATTAAAGAAATAAAATGAGGAATAAATAGAAATCGAATGGAAGTGCCATTTGTAAAAAAATATTTGTACGAATTCATAAACAACTCACTCTTTAGCAAAATTTATAAAGCGCCTGCAATCTGTTATCAAATCGGCGCGACTCTTACAGCAAAACCCATAGTAGCACAAAAAATCACCAAATACAAATTTTTTATGCAGAAACTTAAACTTTAAAAATCATATAGTTGAAAAAAACATCGGTTAAGTTAGGCAAAGATCAATAGCTTGAATTTATCTTGTTTTATATTTTTGATGTTTAGAATAATATTAACATTTCCTAAAAAATACTGGAAATATTAAGCACGTTTTCTTTTTACGCTTTTATGTACTTTTCCATGGTGAATCATATATTCTCTGCACGCTTGATTAATTAATGTTTGATACTTATTTGTTGCATGCTTGAACCAATCTAATACATCAGCATCAATACGAATAGTAATTTGTTCCTTGACGGGACGATAAAATTTCCCTATTTCCGCTTGACCCCATTCGGTTATTTCGTCAGCATCTTCGTCGGACAAATTTATCTTCCGGCGTTTAAGTGCATCAAGTTCTTTTTGCATTTTTTCTGTAATCGTCATATTTTTTTGCTTCACTCGGTGCAGCTTTTCTGGCTGAGATGATTCGGATGATTTCTTCACCATTTGTATCCTCTCCCACGGCATGGGCCACATAAATGACCATGTCTTTAATTAAGCCTAGGCTTCGCCAACGTTCTTCACTATAGTCGAATCGGTGATCAGGGATGTTTAATATAAAAGGATCTTCAAATATAAAGCATGCCAATTCATAACAAAGGGGTCAAGTGCCATCATTCTATAGGTTTATAAGCAGATGGCACCCCTTTTTTATTATTTCCTCATGCCAGCGGGTTTGTATGAGATGACGCTCATTTCTCCTGGCTCGTTGAGTCCATAATGACGGCGTAATCTATTATATTGCTCTATAACTACCGGACACTGTCCAGTATATAGTCCATTATTTGCATCATATAAGGAACATTGGGGTACTTCTTTTACAGCAGATGGTTTTGCTTCTTCTCCTAAAGAATTAAATCGAAGCATATGTCCAGCTCTTTCTTTTTTCTCTCCCCGTAGTACGCAAAAGAAAGTTGCTTTACTACTAAAGTTCTTACTATGTTCTTCTAAAAATTTGGCATCATTACTCGGATAATAGCTTCTTTGGACAGGATTTACTTGTTCTTGCAATCCATGTTCTTCAATGAATAACTTGGAAGCTTTTGTCGATGGATTTATTGATAGCAAACATTCTATTTGAAGCTGCGCTGCTCTTTCTTCTGTATGCGTATCTGTGACTTGTAGTATTGCTGCACCACCACACATTCCCTCCTTAATCAACAAATTAGTAGACTTGTTACAAAATGATCCTTGGTTATATGGAGTATGTTGTAATTTACCAGAAAAAAGGGCGTAGTATTCAGATACAGCGCCATATGCATTTTGTTTTAATTGGTTAAAAAATCTACGTGGATCCATAAGTAATGCCTCATGATGTTAGGTTTAAGAAAGAGAATTGTACAATAATAGATCAATGGTTGTCAATAAAATGAACAAAAAAATAATCATAAAATAATCAAAATGTTACCATAATAGATGCATTGGAATTGTTATTTCAGGGTAAGATGCCTGCATTTATGAGTGTCTACCAAGTACTTCATTTTCTTTCGCCTCTATCACGAATATTTTTTGTATTTGCACCTACCATAATACCTTTAAGGTCATGAATATCACGTTTGGGCACTAACTCTAAGCAACCACCTTTGATAATAAAAATAAATTGTTGACCTGGTTTGATATGTAATGCATCTCTTATTTTTTTAGGTACTGAAAT
>DATIJN010000011.1:0-6446 GCA_035478615.1 Saccharimonadales bacterium (SeqCode) | reverse complement strand
TCGCACAAAGAATAAACTGCTTCCTCCAATGCTTCTTTCTTCAAAAGAGGTAATAAAAAAATCAGGTGAGGTTGCATAACATGATTGCTATGCAACGACTCAACACGAATTTTAATATCTTTTTTTGTAGTTTCAAGGATTGTAACAGTTGCATGCATATGTTTATCAAACAAAACACATAGATCACCATCGTGTACCTTAACTACTTTGACCAGTCTATGCACCAAATCAGCGTTAAAGATAGAAACGGTAGCACCCTGCACCCAGGCTGGAAAAATCACGTCTGGGCAATAAAATGAAAATATATGCTTATTCGTTTTATTTTGAACCATACATCCACGTTGTCACATCACTGACCGCACGTTTTGCTTTACCATACGTTACCATAGTCACAATTTCTGCATATAACGCACATTTCGTCCAAACTGAAGTATCATGATGTGTCTGCGTTGAAGTTGCTACTGCATTTGCATCAATACCATCGACCATTGCTGAAAGTGGATCAAATTCTTCTTCATCCTGACACACAGATGCATCTTGAGATGCAGCAAATTCAACAACTCCAAAAGGATCATCTTCCAATAATGTGTCTTTCAAAACTAAAACACGCAAAACTTTAGAAGGATCAAGCTCAAAACACAATATAGCATCATGTTCAGTGCATGTGTTTGATACAGTTAAATCTATAGCATCACCAAGACAATCAGATTCAGCATCAGTCGTCATTTGCAGTTCACCTTGAGAAATCTTTCTTGATGCACTATTTTGATCTAAACGGTATTTGCCGATATATGGTTTTCCTTCATCAGTCAAATACAAAACTAACGCTGCTTTTTGAGTGAGAAATTTTTTAGGAACTCGTACTATAAATGAAGCACTCAATTGTACATTGTTTAAGTAACTTAGACATAATAAAAATATTATACATTTTTTCATATTTCTATCCTTTCAACATTTCTTAACTGTTTGATACGTTTTGAACCCCACGCAAACTATGCGTATTTCAGGTTCACTGAAATAATGACACCTATAAAAAAATATTTTTATAAAATTTTATCCTTATTGTTTATACCAGGAAAAATGAACAAATCCATTATCAGAGCCTGTAAGTTTAAAGCCAAAATTTTTATACAAATTTTGAGCCTTAAAGTTATTATCTCTGGTATCAAGACGCACCTTGATCGCGCCTCTTGCAACCATATCATCTACGGCAAATTTCAATAATTTTTTGGCAATGCCTTGACGTCTAAAATCTTGATCAACCATTAAAAACAGCAATTGCCAGACATGTGCAGAATGAGGAAAATAGCCTAAAAATCCTGCAATGTTATCGCCGACTTTTAAAACCTTTAACACCATGTCATATTTTTTTTCATATTGTGATGAACTTTTATATCGTAGCATATGATCTAAGCTATAAGCTGATCCACTACCTATCATCCAATAATAGTTATCACCTTTATGAAACAATGCTTCAACTTTAGCACTATCTTTTTTAAAATCAAAATCTTGGATTTCAACGGCTTTATTTTTAGGCCAAAAATAATAAGCAGTCCCAAACCCAATACCTATAACAACCAGGATGAGAAAAAATATACTTTTTTTACTTCTCATGTAATTCCCCCTCTGTCTCATATAAAATTTGTTCTAATACTAACCCTTTTGAAGGTGCATTTGGAAGAGTATGACATGGATTTTGTTTACTGAGTATATCTTGAAGATCGTTTAAACTTAAACCATCACGTGAAGCTATTTCTAAACAAGCCCCTACAATACGTCTAACCATGTACCTTAAAAAACTTTTACCTTTAATTTCAATGCGATATGCATTCCATGACGGAACAAATGAAACATCTACACTATCAATCGTACGAACGGTATCTTGTAAGTCATCTCCACTACAAAAAGATCTAAAATTATGTGTTCCCACAAAAATTGTAAGCGCTGATTGTAAAAGATCAAGATCAACTTTTCGGCGATAATACCAACCAAATCGTTGTACAAATGGCAATGGCCGCTCTAAGAAAAAATAATATGCATATGTTTTTTGAACCACTCCATCATGGGGATGAATCAATCGATCAAGTTTCTGAATATTTTTAATGACAATTTCACCTGGAATAGCCTTACTCCAAGCCTTTTTCAAATTATATACATCAACATCTATGGGCGAACGCACAATGGCAACTTGTCCCAAAGCATGAACACCCGCATCAGTGCGAGAAGCACCAAGAACGGATATTTTTTGAAAAAATACAGAAGAAAAAGAGTCAATTAAGACTTGAGAAATTGTTGTTGCACCCGGCTGAGCCTGCCATCCATGATAACCAGTCCCATCATATGCAACAACAATTTTATAATATGTCATAAACCGCTAAAGTTTAATATTCAGTAGCACAGAAAGGCAATAAAGCCATAATTCTTGCTTTTTTGATTTCTTGTGCAACTAATCTTTGATATTTAGTTGAATTTCCAGAGATACGTGATGGTAAAATTTTACCACGCTCTGTTAGAAATTTTGATAACAATACGGCGTTTTTATAGTTCAAATCATGAACCATATCCGGATTGTTCGTAAATCGACATTGTTTTTTTGAAAGCGCCGTTTTTTTACGGAATTTTTTCTTTAAAAGACGAGCACTGATTTTTAATTTAATTTTCTTTGTCATTGTCTAAATTCTTTTCATTTTTTTAATTCAACTGTTTATATTTTTTAATCGGCAAAATAATATGAAAAACTATGATTGCACATCTGCAAAATCATCGCCTTCAGCAAGATCAAAATCTTGATTTTTTTCTTTGCCTTCATAATTTTTACGAGCAGGTCCTTTTTTAATAAGACCTTCCATATCATTACGCTTTAAAAAAGTATCAACATCTTGTGGAGCATCTTCCAATGAATCTGGTCGTCTATATTCCAGTGATGCATTAATATCTAACCGCTGGAAAATATGTTTTACGATGAGTGTATTGAATTTAAAGACGAAAATATCTTTAAGAGCTGCAAGTAATTGTACTTTTTCCGCATTTTCAACTTCAAAACGAGTTAAAAAATAAACCCCATAATCATTATGGTTAACTGGGTATGCAAGGCGGTATTTACCCCAACGATCGAAAGAAATTAAGGTGCCTTTGTGAGCGCGAACAACTTTTGAAAAGTGGTTTTTAATCGCTTCAGTCTCATCCTTAGTGATCTCTGGGACTGTGAGAAATAAAATCTCATATCTAAACATTTGTAGCTTCCTATGTGGATTCTATGCCAGAAAACTTTGTAGCTAGCATAATAGGTTAATATATTAAAACATGCTTTAATCTTAACAAATTTAGAAAAAACGTCCAGTTTAAAGCAAAAAAATAGAGATTTTTATACAAAATTTTGAATTCTTTGCACAGCTCGTCCAATGATTCTAAAATAGTCTTTTCCTCGAACTAAAGCCACAGGAGCATCTTTATGATTAACTGGTGACAATAAAATAAAGTCATCAGCATAGGTAACACGCATGATAGCTTTTTTAGGTATATCGTTGCCATATTCAACAGCTCCAATATCTCCCGTTCTCATCCAAACTTCAGGAGAAATGAGTATTAAATCATTTTTATAAAACATAGGAGCCATGCTATTGCTGTCCACGGCTAAGGCAAACATCGAACTATCTGTTAAATTCAGGCCGGGAACAAAAACATCCTTAAACCCTGTTGTGATTTGCATTAATTGATTTGTATACGGTGATGGGTTGGAAGGTATGTCACCTACAACTGGCACTACCCCTAATTTTAAGATCACGTCTGTTTTTTCTGGAAGACTGACATTATTGTCAATGTTGTCTGTTCTTTTGCGTCGCTGCATAAAAAGATCAATTGGTGTAATTTCAAACGCGTTGGCTAATTTTCTTAAAGAATCTTCATTCCATCGTCTTGTGCCGTTTTTAATATGAGTCAAATAACTTTCTGACATCCCCGTTTTTTCTGCTAAAACTCTGGTTGTCCATCCTTTCTCTCTAAGCAATTCTTTAACCCGAAGCTCCGTTGAAAGAGACATAATAACTCCTTATTTTGAACTTTTTGTAGTATGGTAGTATGATTACATGGTACTTATAAGCATAGAGAATATCGAAAAACCGCTATCTGTCAATTGGAAAACCATACATAAAAGTTTTTATACAATGAGAAAAAAGCGAATCAAAAAAAAGTTATATGAAATTGAGCAAGAATATTGGCTCAAAGGCCTGCAGATCTGCGGAATGGATGAAGTGGGCAGAGGATGTTTAGCTGGACCGGTTGTAACGTGTGCAGTTATTCTTTTTGAAAATGTCTATCATTCAAATCTTATAGATTCCAAAAAACTCACACAGCCAGAATTACAAGAAATGTACCAATGGTTACTACCCCGTTGCATTTATAATATTGCAATTAATAGTTCTCGCATCATTGATGCACACAATATTTATCAAACAACTGCTATGACCATGAAAAGTTCACTTCTTCATCTTTTTGAAAAGGCACCTCAACTTCCAAGCCTTATCTTGATTGATGCTATGCCTATCAATCTTGCATCAACGCCATACAGTACTATTGAAATTCGATCATTTACCCAAGGTGAATCCAAATCAGCATCAATTGCTGCAGCATCAATTATTGCCAAAGTAACTCGCGATGCCATTGTCACACGCATGAATGAAGCTTTTCCATCATATGGACTAGCAAGACACAAAGGGTATGCTACCAAGAGCCATCAAGCGTGCTTGCACACTCATCAAGCATCAATCATTCATCGTAAAGCATATTTAAAAAAATTTTTAACGAATGTAGAGCATGAACAACAATCACTTTTCTGAAATTATTCAAGGTAATTTATCGCAATGGACCGGACAATGCTGGAAATGGGATGTTATGCCAACGTTTGGTTCATTGGTGATTACTTCACATGGTCCACTTTCCATTTTTGGAATCGTTCATACCATTACAACTGGCTCAATGGACCCGATTCGATTTCCAACACCTTATCAAAAAACTGAGCAAGAACTCCTGCTTCAGCAGCCTCAAATTTTTGAATTTTTACAAACTACTTTTTCATGTATTACTATTGGTTACGAGCAACACGATAAAATCTTTTATCATCTGCCTGGTCTGCCACCAAAAATTCATGCTTTTATTGGCAATGCAAGCATAGATCAATGTGAGCGATTTTTTTCCAGTGAACAATTTTTGCATCTTTTATTTAATCTACAACTCACCAATATGGATGAACTTTTACTTGCATTATTGAAAAATCTTCATGAAAAAAAAGTACTCAATGCAACGAATTTCCATAATTTTATTGAGACCTTTTCAATGCTTTGTAAAAATGATTATCAGAAATTAAAAATTTTTTTACAACGAACAAATCATTTATTTGCTCAGTAAAAAAAATTCAATATTTAAAAATATTACAATTTTTTAGCAATCGGTCACCACATATCATCTTTATTTTTTAAATTATTCCACTTTTTGCCACTCAGGCCGCGGCAGGCCCCAAAGTATGTTTGCGCATACTTTGGAATCACACATCTAAGAGGAGGACCTCTTAGATATCTCCCACGGAAAGATACGCGCGTTCGCCTAACGGCTCACCACGCTAAGCTTTCCTGACAATGAAGCTTGATTCTTTAATTCATTTTTTCTTGAGCTTGAGTCGGAGTTAATGCTCGCATTCGCCCATGGCTCATACTCCCTAACTCCTGAGTATGAATTTATTTTATTACTGGATCCCGGATCGTAGTCCGGGATGACCCAGGCGTCGCCTTCGGCTGTGCCGGGCACGGCGAGGTGGTGGATTGTAATTAATTTTTCGATCTAGCCATACTCACCGAGCGTCCCCGTGAGGTCAATTGATGTAAAACGCTGAGAAGCACAGCTAAAAAAAAAAGTTTTTGTCCTCATCAGATCATCGGTCGTGATGCATTCTAGCCGTTAGGCGAATGCAGCCCTTATGATCGTGGGGTTCAAAGGGGTTTCCCCTTGTGTCCGATTCCAAAGCCTTGACAAGAAGGCTTTGGTGCCTGTGCCGGCATGAGGCACAGAGTTGAATGATTTAAAAATTGGTGTGTATTTGTGGTGACCGATTATCTTAAACAAACTAATAAATTTATGCTTTATGTTCTGCTTTATTATGCAACCATGCCATGGTAGTACCCATCGTAAAACCACCAATAGCTATACCTTTCCAACGCTCTGTTTTACCATATTGACGCATCAATTCTTCAAAAGAAGCGCCATTGCTATTGATAATTCTTGGCCCAAATAAACCAAACACATTTTGATTAATAACTCTGGCATCAATTTGAGCATCAGCTTTTATAAACTGAGTACTATTTTGATCCTTTTCAACTGCTTGATCCTGCTGCGCAGCTTTTGCCTCTTGCTGCGTATATACATACTGAACACGTCTGAAGTCTGATGCTGGCTGC
>DATIJN010000010.1:0-1864 GCA_035478615.1 Saccharimonadales bacterium (SeqCode) | reverse complement strand
ATTAGCTGGAATGATCATTGAATGTTGGTTTTCTCTATCAATTAAAATAAATTTATGACTTTCTAAAAGCATTAAGGCAGTTTGTTCTTTACCTTGAATTTCTTTTCTATAAATCCCACCATCTTTAGTTTTAATGATCATAGTACAAATCCACATGGTTTCACTCCTGGTTACATAGTATGTAACCCCTTCCAGCCTTAGAGCCACAAGGCTTTGAGCCGTTTCGGTTACGTTACATTTTATTTTTCCCATTCTATATATATTTTTTGTTTTACTACTCCTACCCTTTTTACAATAGTACATATTCTGTATATAAATATTTATTTATAAATTTATATATATAAAGTGTAACTTTGTAACTTTCTTTTGTATCCCTTGCTGCTGTAAGGTTGCAGCAATTACAAAAAAATTACAAAAGGTTACATTGTTACACTTTTTTTATCCATATTTATCTCATTTTGCCCATAAAACTTAAATGATTTTAAATTCAGAATATTGATTCGAAATCTGTCAGATTATTCATAAGTTTCTGCACGACCCCCCTAAACATATGTTCTATTTCTATTTTTCAATAAAAACCCTGGCTGTTTTTCCATTTATTTTTTTTGGATGCAGCACTAACCCAAAAACATCATAAACCGACTGAACAAATAATTTTCTACTTTGCACTGATAAACCATTATCAGTTGCCCACACTTCATAATCTTCATAGCATTCAGGTGATCTTTTATTTAGGAAAAATGCTTTTTCATAATCCCCTAAATATTGCAGCACTGTGTTATTATTTTGGTGGTATTCATCATTGAATGCTGCAACCAGTTCAGATTCAGTAAAGCTTTGATTTTTATATAATCGCTGGTATGCTTCCACAATCAACTTCATCCAATATTCTAAAGCAGCAGGTGTTGTAAGCTTTGCAATAAAATTTTTATCTTTTTTGGCTGGTTTGCCGTACATAGGCAGCCAGTCCACCCTTCTTTTATACGATTCACCTTTTTCAAAACTTTTCAACATATGATTAGAAGTGAATATTAAAGATAAAGTTAATTCAACTTCCTTTGATTGCTCAAATAGATTCCTGGCTGCAACATAATCACATGTGGAAATATTTTTTATTTGTTTCATCTGCTCGTTATTAATCGCTTCATCCTGAACATCATCACCTAAGTTAACCAGCTTACCCTGCATAGTTGTAAAATATCTTTCATCTGTCATATTTTTTATAGATAAACCTGTGCAGTTCTTATAGCCTAAAATCTTTCTAATGATTAATAAAAATGTTCCTTTTCCGTTCCCACCATCACCAACCATTATAAAAAATTTAGCCAGCAGCCTTTTAAAATCTTTATCCACTATTAAAGGATGTGACATTACTTCCAGCAGCCTGTTCCTATAATCAGGATCATTATTTGTTAGATGGTTCAGGTAATCATCCACAATAGGCACTGCTTCAGCTTCAGGATCATAAGGAATATTGATTGAATATGGTGTGAATTCCTGGAAATCCACTTCAATAAAATGCCCTTGTCTTAAAATCCCATTTTGCAGCTTTATATCAAAAATTTTGTCAGCTACTAAAGGTGCTCTATATTTCATTTGTTTTATGATTTCATCTACAAACCTGGTTTTCATTAAACCCACTTCAGCAAAAACTAACCGCTTCAGCTTTTCTTCATCAGCAATAAATTCACCATTTTCAAACCAGTAAAGCTTCCCTGAATAAGAAACAGCTTTATATTTTGCCAGCAGCACTTCAGCAATTTCAGGTTCAGAATTCTTTTTAGCATCAATTTTTATTCCATCCCTGGAAACTTCCTGAAACTCATCTTCAGGTAAAGGTTCAGCAAAAATATTATTATTAATA
>DATIJN010000009.1:0-1638 GCA_035478615.1 Saccharimonadales bacterium (SeqCode) | reverse complement strand
CCCTCTGTGCCAGCGACAGTGAGACAAAAACATGTTAGAAACTAAGAAACTAAAATGGGCGGTAAGGAAAGCTGCAAGATGTACACAAAAAAATCAGAATCATTTTTTAATCCAACAGTAAGCTCCGATACAAATACCACTGAACACAGTCTATCGATTAATCAAAATCCCAATCTTGATTCTCAAGTCAAAGCAGTAAAACCCAGAAGAGCCAGAAGAAAATTTAGTAAAAATGATAAATTAAAAATAATTGAAGCATTTGATTGCTGTGCAAATCCATTAGAGCGTGGAGTTTTGCTTCGAAAGGAAGGATTATATTATTCGAGTATCACAAAATGGAAAAGGGAGTTGAATGGAAAAAACTCCAATCATGCGAATTCTAAATCATACAAATTAACACTCGCCCACAATCAATTGCTGAGAGAAAACGAAAAGTTAAAAAAGAAATTACAACAAGCGGAAGCCATTATAGACCTTCAAAAAAAAGTCTCGGAATTGCTTTCATCACACGTTCTCGATCAAGAGACGAGCGAGACGCAATCATGAGTAATATCAAACAAGTTTCAGATGAAAAAGATTTAGCGCTTGCAGCATTATGTGATAGCTTGAATATGTCGCGTGCAACGCTTTATCGTACCCAAGGGAATCATTTACAGGATAATCTTGTGAATGATTCCAGAAAGCCGCACAACGCACTTAATGATGATCAGAAACGACAAATTTTGGATATGCTTCACAGCGAACGCTTTGTCGATTTTACGCCCTATGATGTGTTTTATACGTTGTTGGATGAAGGAAAATATATTGCATCGATACGCACTATGTATAGGGTTTTATTTGACGCTGGCGAATCTAAAGATCGCCGAGATGTCCGCAACCATAAAGATGCAGTTAAACCAGAATTGATTGCAACAGCACCTAACGAAGTCTGGTCATGGGATATAACAAAATTGCTGAGCTTTAATCGATTTGTTTATTTTCATTTGTATGTAATTTTGGATATCTTTAGTCGTTACGTGACTGGCTGGATGATTGCAGACCGTGAGTGCCAACATCTTGCAAAAACACTTATTCAAAAAACAGCGCTAAAACATGGCATACAACCTAACCAATTAATTCTACATTCGGACAATGGTCCCAGCATGACATCACAAACGGTTTCACAATTACTGGATAAAATAGGCGTTTTAAAAACGCATAATAGGCCGTACACAAGCAACGATAATCCATTTTCAGAATCACATTTTAAAACATTAAAATATTGTCCTGAATTTCCAGATCGATTTGAATCCATTGGGCACGCTGAAAAATTTTGTCGTGATTTTTTTGATTGGTATAACAATGTTCATTATCATTCTGGTATTTTATTTTTAAAGCCAACGACGGTACATTTTGGACAAGCAAATGAAATTTTAAAAAATCGGCATCAGGTTTTACTTAATGTTTACGATAAAAATCCAGCGCGTTTTAATCACAAAATACCAACATTAAAAAAATTAAAACCGGTTTATATTAATCCGCCGAAAATTGAATTAGAAAATATTGAAAAAATAATTTGACAAAAATATAGTGGATATGGCTTAATTTTCAAGGTTCAAATCATACCAAATTTTGTCTCAAAATCGCTGACACATTCCG
>DATIJN010000008.1:0-7622 GCA_035478615.1 Saccharimonadales bacterium (SeqCode) | reverse complement strand
AGTTAAAGCCATATTGCTAGAACGGACTAAATGCCATCGGTTGAAACTGCTCAACCAGGATTCTAGTTACACCTTTAAATAGGTATTAACAGAAAGCGAATTACCAAATGAATATGTTTGCATATGAATTTTGGAGCAGGTCAGTGCAACAGATCTCAGTGGATAAGGCACCGTTTATTTCAGATTCTATGGATATGAATCGCCACCAAGACCATGATATGAATTCCATGATAGATATGTCTGCCAATCACTCTCATTATTCAAGTACAAAGAATACCATGAGTCATAATATAAAAATGGATTATGGCATGGCTATAGGACACTCCATGAACATGAGTATGCCAACGGAACCTTCCATCATAGGCGATACCATTTCACCGTCAAGCAATTATTACGCAACTTCACGCGGAACTAAATACGAAAATTTACAAGCCGCGGTAAAAACGAATGACCCTAATAAAGCAGTCGCAGGTGTGATTAACATGGAATTATTTGGCTATATGGATCGTTATATTTGGTTCATCAATGGTGTTCCCGAACATAAGGCAAAGCCAATTATTTTTGAGCCAGGGAAACGCTACCGTTTCGTGTTTACGAATACTTCTATGATGCGCCATCCTATGCATATCCATGGCCATTGGTTTATTTTACGCAAAGGAAAAGATGCTTATGATCCTTTGTTACACACCATTGAGGTTGCGCCAGGCGCTACTATCACCGCTGACATAGACACTGATGAAAGTGGTCAATGGCTATTCCACTGTCATCTGCTCTATCACATGATGGCGGGCATGTCGCGAGTATTTCAGTATTCGACTTTAATTGAGCTGACTGAAAATAAAAGAAAACCAGAAGATTACATTGAACAGACACCCTATATCAATCGACCTATTGTAAGAGTAGATAAGGTCAGACCCATTGATCCTATGCTTGTTCATCACCCCATGGCACATCATACTGGATTATGGTCAGCAAACTTTTTAGATGTTGGAGAAGATCCATTTAACAATGTCCAACGTCTTTCTTACAAAGGATTATATGGAACCGATTATAACAAACTTGAATTATTCATCAATGATGCTGAAGTAGCCAAAGATAAATTAGAATTTGCTGATTTGGACATTTTTTACTGGCATTTGCTTGATCAGTTTTGGGCGATAAAAGGTGGTGCTAATTATTTTTATCGTCCGGCAACAACTCCTTATTGGCAACCAGGTATCGGTTTAGAAGGAATGATGCCTTATTTTATCAACACAGATTTAAGGGGATATTTTTATAATGGAAGTGCAAAATTCGATTTGGAATTTAAGCGCGATACACAAATTACGAACAATTTTTTCATACAATTAGGTGTCCGAAGCATATTAGCAACAAAAACCGTATCATCAGCTTCTATTGGAGTCGGTTTAAATCAAATGCGCTACGTTATTAGTCCTTATTATCGGCTCATGCCTGGCCTTAATCTTGTTGCTGAATTTGAACATGAGCAATTTTATGGGGCATTTAAAAATATTCAACGTAATGAGGGTGAGTCAAGTAATCAAAATACGATAACTTTAGGTATTTCCATATTATTTTAAAAAAATCCGTTTTAGATTTTTTAACATGGTTTCTGGGAGAGCTCATAAAAAATCGCCTTTGTGGTTACTGAGCTTATTAATAATGGCCTTTATTATAATAATATTTGCTTAAAAAATCCTTAATTGTAGATCTCTTGCTCAATAAAATAGTCGATCTATTTTAGATATTGTTTTACATATTACGTAATACAATGACTAAAGCATCAAATAAATACAATAAATTAGATAATTTATAACTAACGATAATAAACAATATGCTGAGTTAAAGATCAAATAATGATTAAAATAGTGTAATGTATTTAAAATTTGACCAAATGTAGCTCTTCTAGAAATTTAATAAAAGCATGTATCTTAGGTGGTATGATGCGACTTTGTGTAAAAATAGCATACACAGGAGTATCGGGCGAAGCATATTTTGGCAAAATCACTGTTAGTTCATCATTTTTAATGTGTTCAGCCACTACAAATTGAGGTAATCGAGCAATTCCTTGTCCACTTAGAGCCGCGTTTAATAACACTGCAATACTGTTAGAAAAAACTCGAGACTTAACAGCGATGGTAACAAGCTTGTCTTCATCATAAAAAGGCCAGCAATCGACACTTCTTTCTGATGAATAAACCAAGCAACTATGCTTATGTAGTTCTTGCGGTATTTTAGGTTGGCCATGCATATCCAAGTATTTTTTCGATGCACATATTACCATACGATCAAAACCAAGCCGTTTTGCTACTTTATCTAAAGGAGGTTCATGAGTGATGCGTATGGCTACATCTATTTTTTCTTTTACTAAATCAAGAAGGTCGCCACAGTGTTTCATTTCGAGGGATATGTCAGGGTATTGATTCAAAAATCGAGATAAATTTGGCGCAAGCAAATAGTCTGCATAACCGTTAGGCGATGTAATTCGCAATATTCCTTGCGCTTTTTTTTGTAAAGACTGCACGGTATTTTCTACAAATTGTATTTCATGAACTATTGATTGTGCATGCTTAAATAGAGCTTCTCCAGCAAAGGTAAGTTTGATTGCTCGGGTATTACGATGTAATAAGGGTGAGCCTACAAGTGTTTCCAATTCAGTGATTTGTTTACTGGCATGCGCTTTTGAGCAATTTAAATACTTTGCAGCCTTAGTAAAGCTCATAAAATCAACGACATAATAAAAAATGACTAGCTGGGAATAGTGTTTTTCCATTATTGTTCTCATATAGAAACCATTCGTTAATTATAAGATAATTGTTGCTATATTAAAACAATGTTAATATTTGACCATTATATTTATATCCGGCTTAAATAACATGGCCATAGAAGCAAAATCGAGGTATTGGCATTTTTTTATGCCATTTATATTTGTAACTCTGTATGGCTCGGGTTTTGTAGGTGCAAAACTTGGGCTTCCGTATGGGGGTTGTAACCGAGAACCGTCGAAATTTCCGCCGATTTTTGTACAGCCCTTTGTGCAAGCAGGCAGCTGATTCCTCTACTTTTCAATAACAGCGTCTATTATCGCATCCAGATCAATTAAAATATCATCAGATAATTTGAAATGACCCTGAAAATGGATGTGCCCCCACGCTACAGGAGAAATTTTGCTCAACATTGCTAACCCTTTTTGGTTTCCACTTGCTTCATATTTTTCGAGCAATTTAGACAAAATACTGGAGTTGTAATGATTTATTGCGTTTGCCAGCAGTCTGCCGCATTGATTACTAATTTCAATCGCTATGTCGGTTCTACCGGTCAATTGTTTTCTTCCGCCTACCTGTGCAATAGCAGCTCGTTCATAGTGATAAGATTCAACTCGATTTTGTGAATGATGGGTATTTTTTTGAATCTGTGGATCACGTAGATACTTCAATGTCTGAATGCTGCGGATGAGCTTGTCATACTCAAAGAGTGCCTTACGAGTAGGATTTCCTGAAGTATAAGTGCACAGTTTTTTGATGAGATTGCTTTGTTTCATTTCTTTCAGTGCTAAGGTAGCGATAACGCGTTGCTGGTTTGGCCAGTCATCTTCAATAAGTTTACGATCTATTTGTCCTGCTGGTTGTATGAGACAGTCTTTATATTCAGCAGGGTCACGACCACAATAAAGATGCTTACGCTGTGCATCTATATCCATAAAGCGGGGAAATAACTTACCGCCAAACCAATCCATAATTGCAAAATTACCCTTATTGATACAATGCATATCACCTGTCACTACATCAGGTACAACCTCCGCTGTGTTGTTATACCAAATATCAAAAACGAAATAACTTTCATGTTCATGCGCACCAATCAGTTCCGTTTGCAAGGGAATATGATTAGCCAATAGAGTGTAAGCAACAACTCCTTTTCCCTTTTTGAAATATTTTTTGGAGCTACGCGCTTTAGTAGTTGGATGATCAACTTCATATTTTTGTCCATCCACTCCACCATAAAGAATATTTAAATCAAGCGAATAATGAATAAAAATAGGCATGCGGGCAATGTCATTGCTGATGAGATCATTTGCATTTTTTAATGCAGCAAGTCGCACGCGAGATTGATAAGTGTCTTGCAAAACATGATAAGGAATATCGCAAATTTCCGCCATATTCAAATTCCCGTGATTTAATGCCTGCGCCATAATAGCACCAATTAAGCTTTTTTTATCTGGTGGTTGTTTAGAATATCGTGGTTGTATATGCGTAAATACCGATAAATAATTGCATCGCTCATTAACAAATTGAAGTACATCACCTATATCACGAAGAGGGAGTTGTGCATAAAAGCGCTCTTGTAATTCTTCCTCTTTTTCTGCTTTGGATTTTCGCAAATGCAGCGTTTTTGCAGTTTCATCATAGCGTAGATGCTTAAGCTTGCCTTGTTTCAAATCATCCTTAAAAGCAATCCATAATTCGTGCAGTTCATCAAATTTTTCATCGAGTAGTTTTTCAATTGGTTGGCGAAGTGCAGGAATATTCAGTTGTTGCAATATAGTTTCCTTATCTTTTAATGATACCAATTCTTGATCCAGACAACGGTGCTTAATGCTATCTTCCAAGTATATTTCGCCTGCCTGAAAGCGCTTTTTAAGTTGGCGATAGATCCAAAATTCATAACGTTCAGCCAGTAGTTTGGTAGGTTTTCCATCCTTATCTGTTTCTAATAAGTAACGACTTAATCGTTTGGGAATGGTACCTTCAGGACAATTAAGAATAGGTTGTTGATTTAAACTTTCTTGTTTCTGGAAAATGTCTTTGAACCAGCTAAGAGTGCGCAGCCAGGGACTATTTGAAGTTGTACTTGTAAAGTCAAGAGCCCTCGCCAAGGGGCGCAAATGATTTTTAAATCTACCCCCAAGTTTACCAATGCTTTCCCATCGAAAGTCCATTTCTTTAGTTGGTTTATTATTCGGCGTAGAGAGCTTGTCGCGCAGATCCTTCTCAGACAGGATTCGCTTAAATGCCTGCTTTCTTACTTCGCCAAAATTAAGATCATTAGAAAAACTTTCATCAATGAAGCAGGTTGCGAAACGCCTCATTAAAAACTTCTCGTTTTGCTCTTGTTTTTGGTGTTGATAAAATGCTTCTTTCGCGTTTGTCTTATTTTCCAACTCAAATTGATTAAGGTGATGGAAGAACGCGTCAATTAAATTGTCATTAAGTTGCTGGTATCGCAGCAACATATAGCACAAAAGATAAAGGTAAGTCTGCGCTGGCGCCAACTTTTTTCGCAACTCATGAATGGAATAATAATGCACCAGGTTCGCATAGTAATGGATATTTTGCTGTGAAAGCTTGAGTTTTGGTAATAGTATTTTTGCTATTTGATACAATGGCGCAATTATAGCCAATTTTTCACGTTCAGTCGTCATCATGCGAGCTTTAAAATCTTTGGCGTCCTGTTTAAGCGCAGCCAATTCTGACAAAACATCATTTTTTAAGAGAAGTTTTTGCAACGTGGCTTTTTCTTCTTCGTGCAGATTTTCATTAATGAAACATTCTAAACGTTTACGTTCCGTATTAAGCGTATCGCGGACGATATTTTGTAATGTTGTATAACCTGGTCGAATAATTTTTTGTTCCTGTAATGAGTTAAATAACTCCATTGCAATAAACTGAGGATTGATATCGCGTAAAATAAGTTGTTTAGCTTGCTGACGCATTAGTATTTCAAATTTTCGTGACCACATCTGATAATTAAAGAACAGAGAAATCATATCACACTGGGTATAATGCTCATGTCTGGTAATAATTTGTCGATCAAAAATGGATTGCTCTGGGAAATACTGTTGCAAAATAAATTTAATATCTTCATCTACTTCTTCCCATACGATATGGAAAAATATTTTTTTAGCTTTGAAATAGCCTATTTGCAACAAGCAATATATCTTGGCAGATAAATGTGGACGGCCAAAGGCAAGCGCTTTCTCTTTGTCCGTTAACGTTAAATAGTCAAGACGTTGATCATCATCAAAATCTGGTAAGTCATAAAAAGCAGATTGTTCTGCCTCGGATAAGATGGTTAATCTTTCATTACTTGCGCGCATGTTTTATGTTCATAATTACTGATCTCAACATTTCGATAGCGCAAGTATTTATACAATGTGCTTTTAGAAATATTTAATTTTTTTGAAATTTGCATGACAGAAAGTTTTTTTTCACGATATAAGGTTTCTGCCGCACAAGCCGTGGCTTCCGATTCTTTGGGTATGCCTTTTGGTCTTCCTCCTAAACGACCACGCGCACGTGCGGCGCTTAATCCTGCTTGAGTACGTTCACGGATAATATCTCGCTCAAATTCAGCTAAGGATGCAAAAATATTAAAAACAAGCCGACCCTGGGGTGTGGTGGTGTCAATGGGGTCATTTAAGCTGCACAATCCAATTTTCCTTTCTATTAGTATCTGAATAAGCTCAACTAAATGTTTAAGAGATCTACCCAAGCGATCAAGTTTCCATACTACTAAAACATCCCCTTCGCGGAGCTGTTTCAAAACAATATCAAGGATGGGGCGATCGGATTTGGCACCACTGACGATTTCTTCATGTATTTTTTCGCAACCCGCATCTTCTAATGCAATAACCTGCATATCTAAGTTTTGTTCTCTGGTGCTAACGCGCGCATATCCTATTTTCATGGAGGTTTCCTTGGTAAATTTTTATCCTTTGCTATTAATTAGTCTGTGATAGCCATCACTTCAATGAATTAGTAGACTTAGGTTTCGAGGACCAGTATAGTAGCCGCAAATTTGGTGGTTTAACACACCTTTTTTAAAAAAGATGAGAGTACAGAATAACGAACGTTTTAATAGACTAATTCAATCTTTCTTAAAACCTAAATTCGACGTTATTCGGAGTTTATAATATTAAAATCTGAGGATAAAAAATCATGAGCAGTAGCCAAAAAGTATTTCCTGATGAAGTAAAAATAAAAAATATAAATATTCCAGCAGGCGCTAAAGTTAATAATGTTGCAAACCAAACTGTCGAAGTATCTGGTGGGCAGGTAGGAGAAGGTGCAAAATATTCTCAATATGCAGGTTTCAAGACACCTGAAGAAGTAAAACTTGCAGAGGAATCAGGTGAAAAAGCGCGTGCTTTAATAGAAAAACAGGGAATTAAACAATATGGTTCATCTATGAGAATCTTCATTCTACTTGGTAAATCCACACTTATTGAAACCTTCACACCTGACCCAGATGGCTATACAAGAGATCTAAATCATAATGTTGGTGCAGAGGGCGCCTCTTTCATGTATTTTCAAGTTAAAAATGCTGCCCAAGAAGCACGAGATGTTCAAAGTGCAATTGAAGATCCAGAAAAAAATTATAAAGTTCTTGCTGCAATCAGAATGAGGTAAATTTTTAATTATGTCTGTCACCATTTCTATATTGATGGCTATAAGTCATTGATTTTTTGCGGATCGCATTCATATACTAAAAATATGCTGAGCTGCGGTCCTCAAGACCTTAATGATACATTAGCAACTTGATATCAGATGATAAACAAAGATTTTGAAGAAGTCAGTTTAGCACAAAAAATGGCAGAAATTTTGACGGTTCTCGCTTACTACCCC
>DATIJN010000007.1:0-2912 GCA_035478615.1 Saccharimonadales bacterium (SeqCode) | reverse complement strand
TCAATAAATTCACCGGATTTTGACATTGGAACTAAAGCTAAATTATACTTATTTTTCATTAATAGAGCCTCTTCAAAGCAACAAGCCATATTTTAAAATTTTATTTTCAGCTTTTTCTTTATACTTTTGCAAAAATACATCTCATTCAACCCATTTTTCAATAGCTGTTTCTTCTACTGAAACACACTGAATCAATGAAGGTGCAAATAAATTTGTGTTTTCGATATTTTCCTCAATTAACGTTTTAACTGATATTTTTTCTATTGCAAGACGAATATCTGATAATATAAATTCTAATAAAATATGCGGCCTTAGTCCTGTACTGGCAGAAAAAGCAGTAGGATAATTGATTTCAATTCGCGAATATTGACCTTGATTTCGAACGATTGACTCACTAATAATTAAACCAGGAAGTATTAGTTTTGACTTAATTTGCAATCTAAATTTTTTTAGCTCTTTCATAAGTCGTGTTTTGCTGAAAGTCACATCTGTTTTTTTCACTTGAATTTTAAAGTCGACATCCTCAGACATACGGTTAACGATTCTATATGCTTTTGCTAGACAGGTTCCGCCGCTAAAAACTAATCGGAAATATTCATTTTCCACATCAAAAATAGCATGAATGACTTGCGTAACATAATAATCTTTTTCAATTACAGCATCATTTAACTTAATATGTTGACTTGTTACTGAAATTAATTCTATTAGATTTTTTTTATTGATGTATCTATGCCGATTAACTCGCTGACTTACATAAATTTTGCGATTATGATCTATTATAGACACTCATCAAGCTTAAATTAGGAGTAGTTAAAAACTCACTCCTAATAGATATTCCTACTTTTTTTCTAGTCAAAAATTAGTCGGAGAAGTAACCGCTGAAGCTTGGTCCGGGTGACCAGTATGGACTAGAAGAATCATAACCACGATCATCCACTGGAGCCGCTGTATTGACAGCGAGAGCAGGATTAGGAGCGTTTGTTTTTGTTGGGGTAAAGAAAGTCGCTTGGGCCGGTTCTTTTTTAGGAGCGATTAAAATATCTTGAGAGTCCCTCAATCACTCTTGCACTGATCGCAGTTCAGCTTCCATAAAAATTTGATATTGCTTGCTCAATACCATCAATCGATTCTGAAAGCTCAAACGATCAGCATCTTCAAATTCTTTAGCATTGTTTGTTAATAAAGTTTTAATATCACCCAATTGTTTTTTATAATCCTGCATTTTCTCCTGTTGCAGAGACTGTTCTATTGTAGTCATCAAATTTGACACTTGATTGCTTGGATCCCGTTGCACCATCCAATCCCACTCTCTAGTCAAATAATCTTTTAATAACCAACCACAAGAACTTGAATAATCACTCATATAATGGACAGTAGCTTCACTGACCTCTAAGTCTTTGAATTCTGCTACCATCTCATCTACAAATTTATCATATGAAGCTTTATCAAGGGCAGGAGCTTTTATCTTTTGCGCAGCCATTTCAACTAGATTTGCTTGCTTAAATCCTGCAATTGACCTTGGATTAGGATCAGGCATATAGCCATCTGAACTGGCAATGGTGTCAATTTAAGCGTGTCAACCATTTCTTTTGAACACATGATAACGTATGGGCTGATTAACCATGTGGCGACTATAAAGTCGCCCCGGTCTTATTTTTACTTTTGCACGAGATGCCACACGATTAAAAAGCTTTTGAAATTTTTTAGAGGAAGATTTTCCAACGATCACCTTTTGAAGTAACTCTCTCATGCTACCAAATAATACTGAAAAATTTAATCGAAACTCAGGAATGTTGTCGGGGTCCCAAAATTTTTGGTTATCACCCATATAAAGAGATAATGTATTGCACATGACTAAGTGTGCCCAAAATTCCTGTAATACAGCCTCAAGGTGTACGCCAGAAAAATTTTCTAATTCTGTGCTGATTTTGAGGCGCTTGTAACATTCCTCGATATGCCATCTTAAAAAATATATTTTACTGATATCTATTAACGGAAATTTTTCTTGATCTAATAAGGATGTGAGGAGAACTTCTAATTCACCGCTAGGTAAGGGAACCGTTACTACACGGACTTTTTGTGTCACATTATCTAACGCAAAAATAAAATCAGTTTCTCCTGAGTCTACTTTTTCCCATAGTTTTTTATATGTTCCTCTTTGCAAGCGAAAAATATAATCAACTTTCAATTTATTATGTTGCTCAATGAATTTATAAGAAGGATAACCTCTATCATATACAAATAAAAATTTTTGCTGGCCTAGTGATCTCATTTTATTGACTACTTCGGGTAGTTGAGCTTCTGCAAGTGTTTGTTCTCCAACACCCCAACTAGCCAAGCGAGCACTTAGAATCATAGAGGTGCATAAATCTACAAATAAAGAAACTCGACCAAGAATGGGTCTTTTACCTTCTGTGGCATTACATTTAAAACGGCCATATTTACGCTCTATTTCCATTGAATCGGGTAATCTCAATGAAGAACCATCAGCCGCTATGACTCTATAGTCCCGCCATGTTCCTATCGAAGGATTTTTATAGAGAGTTTCAATACTTAAATCTAATAATTCTTGGAACCCTGTGTGAGCAATTTTATATCTTGCTTTTGAAAAGGCTTGCTTTGAAGGTGCAATACGAGAGGGATCTGGCTCTAACCATTCACATTCAATACTGAGACTTTTTGTAACACATTTTAAGATCATTGAGAATACCGTTGGAAATGTTAGCTTTCGTTCGCGAGTAAAGCTATTTTTACCAATACGGTGATCATATTGAAATACTTTTGAATGAATTTTATTTTTTGCTTGGCCTAGAAAATCATTTCCATGTAATAACACAGGTTATTTCCTTAAAAGGAAAGAACCTTAAACGTAATCTCGGTAAAGGTCACTATTTATTCGATTTCGTCTCTTG
>DATIJN010000006.1:0-14061 GCA_035478615.1 Saccharimonadales bacterium (SeqCode) | reverse complement strand
ATTGGTGATGTTATTGGTTTACATGCTTCAGTTTTAAATAAAGCGCAATTCTTGGAAACAGTAGTTGATAAACGCATGAATATCGCTATTAAAGTTCCTGAATGGTTAGAACTTGTAAAACAAAATAGAACTGGAAAAATTTTACGCTATCCAACAAGAAGTGATATACAATTCCCTGTGGAAGAACACTTGATTGTTGCATTGTATTCAAAATAAAAGTGAGTTAGTTGTAATGAATCCGAGTTTGAATATGTCAGTTTTGATTAGGGAATAACATGTCGAAATCAACGTATAAGCCACTTACTATGCCAACATTAGGTTGGGAAAAAAAGTCAATGACTCAAACGTTTGGGAAATTAACTGCTCAGCCACTTGAGTCAGGTTTTGGTATCACTTTAGGAAACGCATTACGTCGCTCATTGCTAGGGGTAATTGAAGGGTCTGCGGTAACTTCTGTGATTATTAAAGGTGTTAATAATGAATTTTCAACATTGCCTGGTATTGTTGAAGATATTATGCAAATTGTTTTAAACATTAAACAAATTGTTATCAAAAATAAAGAAAATAAACCAGGTACTATGAAATTAGTAGTTTCTGGTAATGAAAAAGATGTAGCTACAGTTGCAGATATTGTATGCGATGAACATTTAGAATTGATTAATAAAGATCATGTTATTGCAACACTTGCTAAAGATGGTGTTCTTGATATTGAATTTTTTGTTGAATCAGGACGTGGTTATCAATTGGCACAATGGCCAGTTGGCACATCTCTTACACCAGATGGCAGAATGTATCTTGATGCAATGTTTTCTCCAGTGAGTAATGTTGTTTTGTTTGTTGAAAAAACTCGGGTTGGAAAAGATATCGATTACGATAAATTGACTCTTGAAATTACAACAAATGGTGCTGAAACCCCTGTTGATGTATTGAATTATGCAGTATCTGTTTTAAGAACACAGCTTGAAAATTTCTTAGTTGATAAAGAAATTCCATTTAATGATATTTCATCTCAAAGTGAAGAAGAATCATTTAATCCAAGCGAAGAAGTTGATGATGCTGGATTTAAAGATATTCCTGTTGAAGCTCTTTTCAAATCAATTGATGAGTTGGAATTATCAGCTCGTGCACATAATTGTTTAGCTAATGCTAACATTTCTCGTGTTATTGATTTAGTAAATGTTTCTGAAGATGAAAGTCTTCGTATTAAAAACTTTGGAAGAAAATCTTTAGATGAAGTTAAGGACGTACTTCGATCATTAGGTTTACGTTTTGGTATGGATATTAAAGAAGAAGTTGCATTAAAAGCATTGAAACGAAAAACTGGAAATAAATAAAAATCATCGAGCCTGCTATCTTTCTTTGCGGCTATTGCATGTAAGGAATGATTGTAGGTCATTGGTAAGGAAAAGGTCCCATGAGACACTTAAGTAGCAAAAAGAAATTGAACATGAAGCCTTCTTATCGCAAGGCTTATTTGAGAAACCAAGTAATTAATTTGATCAATTATGGTCATATTACGGTAACGCTTACTGGCGCAAAAGAAATTCGTCGTTTAGCTGAAAAAGTAGTAACTATTGCAGCTAAATCCAACGATTTCAATGCTCGTCGTCGTGCAAAACAAATATTGCCATATAGTGAGCAAGCTCTTGAAAAATTGTTTACAGATGTTGCGCCTGCATATGCAACTCGTCCAGGTGGTTATACAAGAATTTTACGTCTTGGCCGTCGTCCAAGTGATGCAGCAACCATGGCACGTTTGCAATGGGTCTAAATGGATCAAGCAGATAATTTTGAGATAATAAAACAAATTCAACAAGCGCTCGATGAAATACAACCATACATTCAGTCACATGGCGGGCGCGTTGAATTCGTAGAATTTAAAGATTCCATCGTTTTTGTCAAATTTTATGGGACATGTCTGCAATGTCCCCTTTCTTTCTATACTCTTACCTATGGCATAGAACGGCAATTAAAAGCCAAAATTTCATTCATTTCTCGTGTTGAAACAGTAGAAGAAAATTGATTTTTTTTGTATAAAGGCTCTCAGTCATATCTTTAAAAAAAGGTCTTTTCAAAAGGGATATACCCCTTTTGCGGGTCTATAAAGGATATGATATAACTATTAATACCGCATTAAAAATTCTAGAAAAAATTAATGAGGGTAATGTCCAAAAAAAGGTCTTTTAGTAATGAAGGAATGGGCATCAATCAAATGATGCTAAAATAGGTACAAAATCATATAAATCATATTAGGGGTTTCATTATGAAAAATAAATTAATGTTCATTGGGTTGTCAGCTTTGACAGCTGGTTCAGCAGTTCATGCTGGATTGCAAGGTGCTGTATGGAAAAATGGTGTTGTTCATATAAACAGATCTACAGCATTGGTTCCAATGGTCTACGGACAAGCTTTAGCAAAATTAGATAAAATAGCAGCGGGTTCAGTAAATCCTGGTATTGCAATAAATTTTGGCGATATAACAGAAATAACATATCCACGCCCTGTTTTACGTACAGGTGAAAGTGCTGTTAAATTCTATGGTAATAAATATGGTTGGAAACAAGCTTTTGCTCAAGCTTTTGCACCATTAGCAGGTCTATTTGGTATAGCAGCTGCTGATTCTATAGAATCAACTGTTCCAGTAGTAGCAAATGACATTGTTACTAAAACTGTTACTAACAATGTTTTATCAAATATGCAGCAGCCAGTAGTTCCAGCAACTTTAACCTATACTGATAGAGTTAAAGCACTTGCTGTTTCAACAGGAATGAATCTTAAAAATCTTGGTGCATCAGCGTACGCTAATACTTGGGGGAAAGAACTTGGTTACTTCAAACACGATGGTAAAGTAGCTACAACTGCAACAGCAGTTACGGTTGCTGGTCTTTGTGTAGCTTACAAAAAAGGTTATTTCTCAAAATTAAATCCTTTTGGTAAAGCTGCTGTAGTACCAACTCCAGCTGTTCAAGAAGTTCCAACTATTGAAGAAAAATCAACTGTTCAGCAAACTTCAGCTGTTGAAACTCCAGTTACTCAGCAAGCTCAAATTGTTGTTACAACTCCTGTTGAAACTCCAGTTACTCAGCAAGCTCCAATTGTTGTTACAACTCCTGTTGAAACTCCAGTTGTTAAGCAAGCTCCAACTGTTGTAGCTCCGGTTGCAGGTTCAGTTGTTAAAAAAACTCCAATGGTACGTAAATATCGTACGAACTAATTTTACGATTTAATTTAATTACGAATTAAAAAATTATGGTGAGCGACTTAGGATTATTTTCTTAGTTGCTCACTATAGTTTTTTAAGCAATAATGTTGAGGTTCCAGCTGTAATGAAAGTTGCAGCTGTTAAAACGAGATCAGTTCCTGTTGCAGGCTCAATTGTTAAAAAAACTCCAATGCGTTCGTACAAACTAATATATTTAACTTACAATAATCAGAAAATACAAGATCGATAAGTATAATTCTTATTGATTTTATTTTTTTGCGTAAGATTTCATCCTTGATGAATCACTGAGATTGCACTGCCAGATCTTCTTTTTTCAACCATAAATTGAACAGGAAATTGTTCTTTCATTTCTGGTAGGTGTGATACGATAATGATTTTGGCAAAATCATCTTGTATTTTGTAAATATTATCCATTATCAATTGCAAACCTTCATCATCTTGTGAACCAAATCCTTCATCTATAAAAATCGTTTGAAGTGTTGTACCCGCTCTGCGCGCAAGTAGTTTTGATATGCCAATGCGAAGTGCAAAATCGATACGAAAAGCTTCGCCTCCTGAAAAAAGTTCATAGTCTCTTAGTCCGAATTGATCTGAAATTTTAATATCAAGTGTTTCTCTGCTTCCTCCTTTTTTCAAATCTCGTAAAGATTCAATAAAGATCTGAGTTTGATTATTTGTTAAACGTGCAAGAATTTGATTAGTTTCATGTTCAATTTCTGGAATTGCCTGTTCAATTAAAAGCGCTTGAATTCCATCTTTTCCCAGCGCTTTTGCAATTTCTTGATAATCAATCATTTCTTGTTGCACAATTTTGATATGTTTAACCAATTCAATCAGTTCTTTTTCTAGAGCAACTTTTTTTTGCTGCTTTTGTTCCAAAGATCCTTTTTCGATTAAAAGAGTTTGCATGTGTTGATCAAGAAGTGTTTTATTTTGTTCAAGTTCATGCGCACGTGCATAAATGTCTTTTTTTTGATGATCGAGATGTTGATATGATTGTAACGTTTCATGCAATTGTTCAATTTGGTTTGTAATAGCTTGGGCTCGCTTAAATAATTCAAAAAGTTGAGCTTTTTTTTCTGTTTGAAGTGTAACTTGATCAGAGTTTTGATTATTTGATTCTAGTTCTTTTCGTATCGCAAGAAGTTTTTCTTCAATCGTTTTATGTTCTACAGGATTGTATAATAATGTTTTAGCTTCTGCTTCAATATCGTTCATTCTTTTTTGAATCTTTACAATATCAAGACTTTGTAAAGCTAGTTGGCGTTTGGTATGTAACTTTTCAAGTTCAGATTTTGTCTGAGCACTATGTGCAAGCAAATCATGTTCTTCTTTTTCAAATTCTTGTACTTTTTTTTCTTGCTGCGATTTTTGTAACATGAATTTTTCATGTTGCTTATTTTGTTCAGTTGCTTGTGTTGAAAGATTTATAATGTGTTCATGTTGCTTTTTTAAAACTTGCAATTGAACGCTTTGCTTTGAAAGATCTGATTTCAGACGCGTTGCTTCTTCTTTTATTGTTATAAGTTGTTGCTGAGTTTGTTCATTTTCAGTTACTATTTTTTCATGTAAAGCTTGTTGCAATTGCGGTGTAAGATTTTGCTGACATAATGGACAGGTTGGGCAATTTTGGGATGCTTTAATTTCAAGGTCATGCGTTATTTTTTGTAAATGTTGTTTTAAGTAGGTACCTTGTGCACACAAACTTTGATAATGTGATTTGTTATTTTCAAAAAGTTCTTCAATTGCTTGATAATGTGCAATTTCAGATTGTTTTTGTGTAATAGTTTGTAGCAATGTATTGTATTCAACTTCAAAACGAATCAGATCTGCTGTAAGATTTTTTAAATGACTGAGTTCTGTAGTTTTTTGACGCACGGTTTGCTTAAGTGCTTCATCGTACTGTGTAGCAAGAAGGTGTAGTTGGTTTTCTGTTTTTTCAAATTCTTTTTCGGTTAATTGTATAGTTTCTGTTAATTTTTCTTTAAGTGATAAATATTCTTCTTTCAGTAATAATTTTTTTTGAAACGCTTCTTGTAAAACGCAAAGGCGTGCTTGTAAAAGGTCAGTTTCTTGCTCTAAACTTTTGCGATCAAATGGTTTTATGAGATTTTTTTGTGTTTGATGCCAAGGTTGAGCTATGGTATCAATTTCTTTTTTTGTTGCCAACAAATTTTGTTCTAAACTATTTTTTTGATTGTGAAATAATTCTAATTCCTTACATTGCTGTCCTAGTAATTGTTTTTTTTCAACAAGGATAGTCATAGAATCATCAACATCCTTTTTTTTAATTGCAATTTCATCAAGGTTTTTATTGATTATTTGATACTGCTGTGCAATTGATTCCAAAGCTTGAAGTTCTAGCTCAATGCGTTGTTGAATGCTGCATTTTGCACAATACTCAACATGTAATTTTTTAGCATATGAAAGAGCTATTTTTTTCTGATCATCAAATCTTTGAAGTTGTAAAATTTGGGCTAAAATATCTTTTCGCTCTTTTGGTGATTTTTTTGAAAATTCGTTTGATTGGCCTTGGCGTAAAAATGTTGAATTAGTAAAAGATTCATACGTGATACCAATAGTTCGTTCTATTTTTTCTTGAGTATCTTTAATCGTTTTATCAGTCAGAGCTATGAGTTTTCCGTCGGGTTGTTTGACACCAAAATCTAAAGAAGCAAATGGTTTTGACTTAGTTTGAAGGTATTCGCGACGCACACGGTAGAGTTGTCCATTTACTTCAAATTCTAAAATAACCATCATGTGATTTTGTCCAAGATGTAAAAGTCCGGCATCAGCTTTGCTATTTCCAGAAGATTTTCTTGCCTGTCCCCAAATTGCCCATGTTATTGCTTCTAAAAGTGCGGATTTGCCATGGCCATTTTTTCCTGTTAGACAGATAAGATGGTAATTGGAAAAATCAATGCTTTGAAGCTCTGGTCCATAACTTAAAAAATTTTTAATTTGAAGTTGATGTGGGATCATAATGGTTCAAAATATAAAAGTGGCATGGTCTTTAATTTTTAATTATGATACGCTTTTTACTTAGTTTTTTTATAACACTGACAGTAAAGCTATCAGATGCATAGCGCCAGTATAATAGGTAACCAAACTTTATGCAAAAGCATATTATGCAAAAGCATATTTTAAAAGAGTAAAATATTTGTGGGAAATAATAATTTTAAAGAAAATAGTAAGTCTGCTCAAAATAAACGACCAATAGGCATTCATATTCGCCTTATGCAAGGACTGAGTGATGTTGCGCAAACAGTGCAACGATTGAATGTATCGGTAGCTCAAAGCTTTTTATTAACAGAATCTGGTAAATATGCCCAACTTTCACATAAAATTGTAAAAGATTTTGTCAAACAAAAAGAACATTTACAGTTTTTATATTTTGTTCATGCAGCGTATTGGTCAAGCTTAGTTCAAGTTGGTAGCAAGGAATTTTTATCTTTATGCAAAGAAGCTGAAATTGCTTATGATTTACAAAGTGATGGTATTGTAATTCATGTTGGAGCTACTCGTGCTCAGTTGCAAAAAAATGAGCAAGTTTTATATGTAGCCGACGCAGTAAATGAATTATTGCACCAAGTACCTGATATTAAGCTTTTGCTGGAAAATAGTCCGCATGCTGGTCGTAATTTTGGGGGTGACATAACAGATTTTGGTTTATTGTTGCAACATATTGAACAGAAAGATCGGGTACAATTTTGTATTGATACAGCTCATGCTTTTGTATTTGGTTATGATTTAGTTCATAAATATAAACGGCAAGATTTTTTCACCCTATTGCAAAGTGTATTTGATAATAATCAAATTGCCTTACTTCATGTTAATGATACTCCTGAATTATGTGGTTCTTACATAGATAAACATGGAATACCGGGTGATGGGATGATTGGCCAAAAAAGTTTAACATGGTTTATTGCACATGAAATGTGTAAAAATGTTCCTATTATTATGGAATTACCCTCTTCATGTGTGCAAGGTCAGGATGCAGAAATTTTAAATCGAGTGAAATCTTGGGATATATAAATCCTGTGCATAAAGATTTTTTCTTAAAAGATGGATAAACTAATTCTTACTTCACAATAATTGAAAAATGAACTATGATTTATTGTACTTATTCCGATAAGTACTTTGGGGGCCCATAGCTCAGTTGGTTAGAGCAGTCGGCTCATAACCGAAAGGTCTCAGGTTCAAGTCCTGGTGGGCCCACCATAAAGTATCAAAATTTCTCTTGAAAATTTTCTGCATTTTTCGGTGAAGGAAAATATGAATAATCAAAAATTTCAAAGTTTTATCGATCTGGTAACTTTCGATCAAAGTTTGAGTGAACTGGAAAAAAAATTAAACAATATTGAAACAACCATTCAAAGTCTGAATAATCAACAAACACATCTTGAAAAACAATTAGAACAGAATTCTTTAAAAAAACGTGATATAAAAAAACAACTTGATGCTCAGGCATTACTTGTAAAAGAATTGCAGGATAAAGAAAAACATCAACAAGAAGTTATGCAAGACGTATCATCAGCAAAAGAACTTGATGCTGCAAATAAAGAATTTGAATATCTCAAACTTGAACGTAATGCTCAAGAACAAAAAATGCTGCAACATATTTTAAAACTTGAAATTGCAGAAAAAGAATATGATGCTTTGCAATTAGCATTTCAAGCAGAAGTCGCTAAAGTTAATGAGCAAATTCATACACAGCAGCAAGCGCTTGAGCAAACTCAACAAGATGTTGAAAAATTAGTAAAAGACCGTGATCAATTTTTAAAAAATGTGCCGGCTGATTGGATGGATGTGTATGAAAATATGCGTGGCCGCGTAGCAAATCCTGTCGTTGCAGTTCAGCAAGATTCATGTAGTGTTTGTTTTAGTTTAATATCATCAAGAGATTTACAAGCTTTAAAACATAATGAATTATTGCAGTGTAAAGATTGTTATCGTTTTTTATATTATGAAGATAAAAAATAAACCTTGTTGAAATGTATGAATAACAAACAATTATCTTTTTTTTCAGATGAACCTGAATTTATAAATCCGGCAGAATGTAAGTCGCAACAGCCTAAAATATGGCAACTCTATATTGATGGTGCGGCGCGTAACAATCCTGGACCTGCTGGTGCCGGATTTTGTTTGAAACGTCTGAATGAAACAGTATGCGAACAAGGATATTTTTTAGGAAGATGTACTAATAATCAAGCTGAATATTTGGCATTGCTTGTAGGTTTACACTTTGTGCATGAATTTGTAGAAAAAAATCAACAATTAACTATTTATTCTGACTCACAATTATTAGTACGCCAAATGAATAATATGTACAAAATTCGTGATCCAATTCTGAAAAAAATGCAGATTCTTGTCAGTGAAATGTTGCAAGGATACACTGTAACATTTTGTCATATTTACCGTGAAGATAATGTTCGTGCAGATTTGCTAGCAAATCGAGGAATTGATAAAAAAGTTCCTTTACCAAAAAGATTTCTTGATATATTAAGTCAGCATGAAATTTTTTAAAACGATGTTAAGCATTGTTTTAAGCAAGTAATTTTATTGGGAGATCGCAGTGATTAAGAAGATAATGAGCACGATTTATAATTCTCTTACAGTACGACATACCATCATATCACTGTTATTATTTTTTACACCGATTCAGACATTTGATGTAAAAGTATTGCTTGCTAAAAACAGCATTCAAGATCTTGCATCAAATCCTATAACTTTAGCATGTCCTGAGGGATTTATTATTTCTGAGCATATTATTTTATCCATAGGATATGAATGTAAATCTCCTCAATTGACCATTGCGAGTCAGCAGGGTGAACTTTGCTTAAATGGAAAACCGATAACTCAAAAGTTACTCTATATTTCTCCTATGCTTTCAAATGCTCATCTCATGAAATTGAAATCATATGTTTCATGTTGGCTTGAGACGAATAAACAAGATCTTGATATTTTTGCGCAGCCGTTATACCCATTGTTTGATGATATCGTTGCTAAAAATGGATCGCTCAAAACAGATAGTTATGATGTGCTTGATACGTATGCAAAAGAAGTTGTACATGTTTTTCTACAAGATTTTCTGCAAACGATAGAAGGCAACCATACTGTTGCATTACCAAAATTAACTGAGTATGCGCAACAATTTTTTCAAGAAAAAGCTAAAATCTTTTTTCTGGAAAATGTGGCAGAAAAACAATTGACGCAGCAAGATAGAAAAAAATTACAAAAAAATAAAACCTATCGTTATGAATTTTTTTTAACCGAGTTGCACGGTGTATTGCAAAAATTACTTTCTGAGTTTGTTCCTGCTTTACCACATAAAATTTTGCGTCAATTTTTAAAGGAAAATATGGCGCAGATTGAATTTAATGGAAATAAGTATTTAGGTTCGTTTGCAATTTTTCAGGAAAAAGAAACTTTTTATTTGGTTAATAGTTTAGATATTGATGATTATCTTTGGTCAGTACTGTTTTATGAAGGATCTCTTTGCTGGCCTCATGAAATGAATAAGGTTTTTGCTATAACAGCACGAACATATTTAGTGCATCATATTGTTCAAGCTCAAAAGGTTAACAGACCATATCATATTGGCAATGACAATAGACATCAAACATACAAAGGTCATTTTAATAGCAAGAAATTAAAACTAGCCATTGAAGAAACAAAAGATTTATTTGTTTCGTATGATGGAAGACCAGCTTTAACGCAGTATGATATTTGTTGCGGTGGTGTCATACCTGGTGATATTGATGATCCAAATCATAAACGAGTATCTTATCTTGCGCGAAAATACCCCTGTACATTTTGCAAAGATTATAAATGTTATACTTGGCATCTTGATTTTTCATATGATCATATGTTACAACGAATTGCAAAAGAATTTCCAAATATTACCAAAATTGTTGATATTAAAGTTCAAAAAAAAGATCGTGCAGGTATTGTAAAAACAGTTTTAATTTCTACTGGCTCTAAAAAAATAGTAGTTACAGAAAAAAAATGGAAAACAATGTTTCCAGAACTGAAAAGTTATTGTTTTGAAATTAACCATGCAAATAAAAGATATAGCATAAAAGGTAAAGGATTTGGACATCATAAAGGGCTTTGCCAATGGGGTGCATGCAGTTTAATTAAAAATGAACATTGGACTTTTGAACAAGTTTTACAATTTTATTATCCTGGTACTAAGTTGATGAAGTTATCGTACCAACGATAGAAGAATAAGTATATAACAACAACGATTTAGATACGCGTAAATAATGAAACTAAGGATACTACTCTTGCCATGCCCGCCATAACTGAAAGTGACGGCTGGGTCATCCCAGCGAAAGCTGGGATCCTGGGTTAGTATTGAAAAAACTGGATTCCCGCCTGCGCGGAAATGACAAATTTAAATTAAAGTTTTGTGTGATTATTAATCTGTTTAGGTGTAAAAAGGAATAGTATGCCGAGTTACAAAGTTCATTTGGTTGGAGGATTGCTTACCTATTTGGGTATCTTGCATATTATCAAGCATACAGATCCAACAATTCATACAATTGTGCAAGGATTATTATTTTGTTTGCTGGGCGCTTTGTTTCCTGACATTGATGTTAAAAGCAAAGGGCAAAAAGTATTTTATACGCTTTTGCTTTTCTTTTTACTCTATTTGGTAGCTGTTAAAAAATATTGTTTATTTGTCTGCGTGAGTTTCTTGGGACTTATCCCAATTCTTGTGCGACATCGCGGATTATTCCACCACATTTGGTTTTTGCTCGTTATGGCGCTTGTTGCAACATTGGGTGTCAAAATGATGTGTGGTAGTTATGAACAAATGATGATACATAATTGTTGGTTTTTCTTTGCTGGATCAGTCTCACATGTGGTTTTGGATCGAGTTTGTTCTCGATTGAAACGATATTTTTCGTAACTCAGATCAATATATTTTAAAATTCATTTTTGCTTTGATATAATAATAAAAATTAAAATTTTGTTTTTTGGGTAGGAGTTTTAAATATGACCAAAATGATTCAATTGAAATTAATGTTTTTAGTAACCATTTTTAATGGGAATTGTTTTATCGTTGCTGGTTTATCTTTAAGTGATTTATATCAGCGACAAGAAATGCTAAGAGATTGGGGATTGCTTGATTTGGAGGCAGAACGTCTTATTTCAGCATTAGGAACTAATGACTATGAAAATCTTTTTAGATTATTAAATGATAATAAAACCAATATCAATGCTATGCATAATGAACAATCTTTGCTTCATTATATGGCTTACCGCTATCGTGATAATATACCAGAAGAACGTGAGGCGTTACGAATTCTTTTAAATAGACCAGATTTTGAAATAGATAAAAAAGGCACTGGTAGAGGTGATTGTGGTGTAACTGTATTAGATATGGTGGTAGGGTGGTTAAGTTTTTCAAAAATTCTTACCTTCGCAGATCACTTTAAAAGCAGCTTATCTCTTGTTGAAGTATTGCTTGAAAAAGGTGCAAATGTAGAACTTATAAGTAAAAAAACAAAAGATGAATTTCAATCTATGTTTAACATAGATATTCATCAACTTCGCGAGTTTGTAACTCAAAGAAGATTACAAGCCTTGCGATAAATTGTAATTTAAAATTGAGTTTACAAAGGAATAAAAAGGTCTTTATTCCTTGTTGCTGGATCAGTTTCATATATGGTCGAGGCTTAAATTAGCTCCCCATTGAAATGATATTTTTCGTGATTAAGGATGGATATATTTTAAAATTCATTTTTGCTTTAATATAATAATAAAAATTAAAATTTTGTATTTTCAGTAGGAGTTTTAAATATGACCAAAATGATTCAATTGAAATTAATTTTTTTAATATCTATTTTTCATGTGAATAGTTTTATAGTTACTGGTTTATCTATAAGTGAATCATATCAGCGACAAGAAATGCTAAGAGATTGTGGATTTCTTGATTTGGAGGCAGAACGTCTTGTTTTAGCCCTAGCAAATCATAATTATGAAAATCTTTTTAGATTGTTAAATGATCCAAAGGTTAATATTAATGGTATGCATGATGAAAGATCATTACTTCATTATATGGCTTATCGTTATCGTGATATTATACCAGAAGAACGTGAGGCGTTACGAATTCTTTTAAATAGACCAGATCTTCAAATAGATAAAAAAGGAAATGGTATTGGAGATCGTGGCTGTACCGTGCTGGAAATGCAAGTTGGTTTTTTAATTCGTTTACATGATAATTCACGGTTTTATAATGATTCATCAGAAATTAATAATGAATTAAGGTTGGTTGAAACATTGCTTGCAAAAGGTGCCAATCCAGAATTGATAAGTGTAGAAACAAAAAATAAATTTAAATCTACTTTTAATACAGAGATTCATCAACTTAATAAGTTTTTGCAACAAAGATTATATGGTTCAAAATAAATTATGGTTTAAAAGAGAATGGGAAAAGAATAAGTTTTTTATTCTTTTCCATTTACTATTTTCTCATTTTTGAAACCAATAATGCCACAGAAATATTAACCAAATAACCAACGACCAATGTTGGTATTGTTCCATTAATTGGCCATGCAGCTGCAGTTAGTCCACCAGCTATCAGTCCTGCAAGCGCTCCGTTGCGTGTTAAACTGTTTGAGTACAAGCTTAAAATCACAATCGGACCAAAAGTTGCTCCAAGTCCTGCCCATGCATACAGCACTAAATCTAACACAGTAAATGTTTCATTCCATGCAATGAGCAATGAAAGCGTTGGAATGATGAACAATGCTAAGCGAGTAAAAAGTATACGTTGTCGTTCTGTGCCTTGTGGATTAAACAATGGAAAATACAGATCTTGTGAAATGAGTGAAGCACAAATTAATGATTGAATGTTAATGGTTGACACCGTTGCAGCAAGAACAGAACATAAAATAAATCCTGCCAAAAATGGAGTGAAAAGTTGCTTAACCATTATGATAAAAACAAGCTGTGGACTTTCTAGCGTTGGAAATAACATTGCTTTACCAACAATTCCAACTAAAACAGCAGAACTAAGCGCTAAGATTTGCCATGTGCAACCAACTAGTTTTGCTTTAAAAAGATTTTTTGGATCATTAATTCCCATGAAATTAATTAAAATATGCGGTTGTCCAAAATATCCAGGACCCCATCGTAAAATTGCCATAAGAACTGTTACAATACCACCCGTTGGCCAGAGTGAAAAATAATCAGAACCGAATAAATGTAAAGAATTGTTGAGCTGTGCAAATCCACCAAGTTTAGTTTGTATAGCATACAGCGGAACAAACATGATGCATGCAAGTAAGAAAATTCCTTGCAGTAAATTGCTCCATGCTACAGCCAGAAGGCCACCAAGCAATGTATAAATGAGTGATAATGCTAGTCCTAAAAATATTCCTTGATGGTAAGGAACTTGAAAGATTGTTTCAAAAACTCGACCGAGTCCTACTACTCCTGCTGCAATATAAAATGTGAAAAAATAAAGACAAAAAAATCCGCTGACGATTTTAATCAGACTACTTGTATCATGTAATTTCTTTTCAAAGAATGATGAAAGCGTCATGACATTGTATTGTTCTGTTTGTCTGCGAATAGCAGGTGCAATAAATGTCCATGTTAAAAACATAAAAGCTGCAAGGCCGAATGCAAACCATGCGCCAGATAGTCCTACAACATAAATAAGTCCAGGAAATCCCATGAAAAGCCAGTCGCTCATATCACTTGCTTGTGCAGTAATTGCAGTCAGCCAATAATTTAAAGATCGATTACCTGATGCAAATTCTGCAGAGCTTTGAGATTTTCTATAAAAATAAATTCCAATTCCTAAAAGAATGGAAAAATAA
>DATIJN010000005.1:0-2547 GCA_035478615.1 Saccharimonadales bacterium (SeqCode) | reverse complement strand
TGTCGGATCATCGCATCCTGGGGCTGAAGAAGGTCCCAAGGGTTTGGCTGTTCGCCAATTAAAGCGGTACGTGATCTGGGTTCAGACCGTCGTAAGACAGGTCGGTCCTTATCCGCTGTAGGCGCAGGGTATTTGAGAGAGGCTGTCCTTAGTACGAGAGGACCGGGATGGGTAAACCTCTGGTGTTCCAGTTGTTCCCCAAGAGCAACGCTGGGTAGCCAAGTTTATAAGAGATAACCGCTGAAAGCATCTAAGTGGGAAACTCGTCTCAAGATTAGATACCCCGTGAATCGAAAGATTTACATTAAGACTCCTTATAGACTATAAGGTTGATAGGCTGGATGTGTAAGTACAGTAATGTATTGAGCTAACCAGTACTAATAAGTCGAATGTTTTAATCACTGTTTTAATTCTAAAACGTTGAATTAATTACATGAATTTTTCTCATAGCTTTATGCTATGGAAGGTAGTTATAGTAAATTACAAACATTTTACTGGAATACATGTATGTGTTTCCAGATGAGATTACAAGAAAAAATATTTGAAAAATTTCTGGTGCATATAGCTTTGGGGAAACACCCGTTCCCATCTCGAATACGGAAGTAAAGTCCAAAGCGCTAATGATACTTGGCTGGTAACGGCCCGGGAAAGTAGGTAGTGCCAGATTTAAAATTCCCCGGATTAATCTCCGGGGAATTTTTTTGTTTACTGTTGTTGAATTTTTAATGACATTTTTTATTGCGTAGAACAATTTTTATGTATAAAAAGAGAAGTAAAGCTTTATCTTTTTATACAACTTCATATTTAACTGTTTTAAATTTTTTCTATGAAGTTTTCTACATCTTCTTCACCATGCTGTATATCTTTTTTGATGTCTGACCATAATGTAGGTTTTTGTATTGGTGCTGGCTGTACAATCTTAGTCTTAGTTTTTACTAATTTTTGCTTTTTTAATACTGGTACTGTTAAAGCAATTATTTGGTTTGGTTTAATGTTTTCATATTGAAATTGCACATGATATACAGGGTTTTTTAAAATTTCCTTGTTCAATGCATTGTCTAAACCTTTTTGACCTGCAGCTTGTACATGCAACTTCCATATATCATATGGCATTGCATTAATCATGATTGATGCTTTTTTAGGATTTGCAGGAGGTAAAATAGAGACAGTTTTTGAAGTTTGATTTGGAGCAAATTGAATTGTTTGTATCATACCACCATGCGTTTGTTTTGAATTTGCTATTGGATAAAAATAAACTATTTGAACTGTGCTCGCTGTCGCACTTTTAGGTATGTTTAATTCTAGCAATTTACCTGATTTTTGGACTGCACTTGGTAAAGCATCATAAATTTTACCTTTTTGGTTTGCAACAGGATCAAACATTGCTGCTGATATGTAAGGCATTGAAATGATGCATAGCGTGATCATGAGTTTTAATGATATTTTCATAAAAATCTCCTTTTTGAAATATTTTTACATAAAAACCTAACCTTGCGCTTTCAGTTTGACACATGATGGTATTTTAAAACAAGGGTTTTTGAAAATAAGACTATTCAAGCAGGGCAACCTTCTGTAAAATAATTTTGGGTAGATTATAAATATGAAAGGAAACAACATGAAAATGAAAATTGTTATATTTGCTGTGTGTGTTTTTGGCGCATTTGAAATTAACACTATGTTTAAAGCAACTGTACCTTGTGCATTTAAAAAAATAACAAATATGGCTGGGGTTGCTGAATTAGTCAAAACATATGGTTATACAGTTCATAAATATTCCAATGAAGAGTTTGTTGCGGATAAAAAAATTTCTCAAATGGACTATGCAGAAGTTATAATTACAAATATAAAAAATTCACCTGAAAACAATGAAGAAATATCTATAAGAGTAGATGTTTTACCTACTAAGGAGTATATGATTCGTGCTAAACATGAAACTTCTAAACGTGTATTTAATGAAAAAGTTATAAATGTTTTTCACCGAACCGCAATTGTATCTGAATTAGACCGAGTAGCTAATATAATTGAAAATTTTTTGAATAATGGATAAATGCTAAAAACATGAAAGGTTATATTGAATTTGAAGTAAAATTTTTTACCGATCATGCAGCATGCAAGCAAAAAGTACAAAACCTAGGCGGATTATGCATTCGAAAAAATGGCTTAATGCGTCGATTTGTTTTTATAGTTGCAGGTAATGTCAATCAATGGATTCGCGTTCGTCATGAAGGTGAATATGTAACCTTGACTATAAAATCATATGATCCAGCAAAACAAATAGATGGTGTTTGTGAACTTGAAATTAAGGTATCAGATTTTGATACAACAGTGCAAATGCTGCATGCTTTAGGTTATAAAAAATCTTTGTATGTTGAAAATTATCGAGAAATTTGGAAATTGGAAGATTGTCTGCTTATGTTTGATCTTTGGCCTGGACTTGATCCGTTTGTAGAAATTGAAGGACCAAGCAAGGAGCCGGTTGAAAAGGTTGCTGATCTTTTGGGACTTTCAAGGGAAGACGCACTGTATGGACCGAATCGTCTATTGTAT
>DATIJN010000004.1:0-3679 GCA_035478615.1 Saccharimonadales bacterium (SeqCode) | reverse complement strand
GTGCTATTCTTTTGGTTCCACAATTTTTATTAGTAGATGAACCTACAGGAAATTTAGATGAAATAACTGGGCAACAAATTATTAATTTGCTACTGCATTATAAAAAAAAATATGACATGGGCCTTATCATAAGTACCCATGACATAAAAATTGCTCACCAATGTGATGTTATTTTAAAAATAGAACATCAAAAATTAATTTAAGATTGATTTTGTTTGTTGAAGTTGACTTTGAGAGTTTGCTCCAAAACGTCTGCTACGCGTTCCATCTGAAAATACAATTTCAAAAATTTTCCCTGGAAAAACCCTTACTTTACGTACTGTAATTTCTGTTTGCTCATTATGTGACTGTATTTGATTATTTAAGTGAACTGGAGCTTGATGCATATTAAAATTGTTATCTGTCTGATTCGATGCATGCAAGCAAATACCTGCATTAATCATGCAGAAAAATGCAAACCAAAGATATATTTTTTTCATAGTATTATTTTTTTACAGCGGAACTATCATATTTTTCATAAACAGCCATTTGATAAGCAAACATTCTAGCATACGTGCCATCTGAAAACTCCAGCCTAATATCTCCATTGCTGTCAGTGGTCTCTTTAATTACCGTTACAAGAGGTATACTCGTTGGTCTGCCAATATTTGGTTTTTCAGAATTTTCTGGTGTCTGAGAAGTTTTAATCAAACCACCACTAGTTGCAAGAAGCATAAACATTATAGATATTTTTTTCATGTATGTACCTTTCAGTTATTTTAATATTTTATGATGATTCATATATAATTATTGCAACGTAAATCCATTTACTTCTGAATTATGAAAAGCTATTGCCCCACTGGGCAATATAACTATTTTCAGTCCATCCCAATACGTCAGTAAAATACGATTATTCGAAAGCATTTCTTGTGATGCCTTTGGTAAAATAACAAATCCTCCACTACGCATTTTTAAAACATGACTTCCATCTGAACAATAATATGATGTTCGTCCACTATTAAAAATTCTTTTACAAAGTACCATTGCATCTGATGCAATCAATCCTTCAAGCGCATGTGTATTAAGATCTGTTTTGTATTCATATGTTTGAGCTGCCATAATTGTTCCAGCACAAAACATAATCCCTAATAATTTATTCATCTGTATCCCTTTGACACCCCTAAAATATAAAATCCATTTTAAAACTACCCTCGAATTCGAGATAATTGTTGCGCATTAATACTTTGTTGCAACAATGTATGCGTTTTCATAGTTTGCAGCTCATCAACATATTCCTTTTGAGCCATCAAAATAGATTTAAATTTTTGCAAATATACAGTCATCTGCTGCAATAATGCATATAATTTTATATTTTTTTGTACCCCTAATCCTACCAGACTATTTATAAAATCTATATGAGCTTGCATTTTTGTGCAACAGGTCACATATGGATATATCGTAATAGACACATACATATTGCGACAATACTGCACAATATCTTTATCAGTTAGTTTATTGCCTAGCCGCATCAAATCTGCATAGAGCGTTAAAATTGAGACTGCTTGCATATTGCTATAAGCAATTTTTTCAGACTCGGTCCAATTCCAAAAGCAAACCCATGAATTATATGAATTTGAAATTGAATTCTCTAAATATACAATATCTTGGCTCTTTTCCTGATTTGAAAAATCTAACAAAAGTGGATCAGTTACACTTGTTATATCATTGTCTAAAATATACTGCTTTAAGCTTTGATAATAATATGCAGCCCGATTTTCATAGGTGCTATGCCAACTGATATCATAACCTATTTTAGTAGCAAGTAACAATCCAATGACTCCAGCAACAATCTTGCCCCCAATCATTTCATCTTTACGTATACCAACATTTGCATTATCAACAATGTTTGTGGCAGCACCACAAGACACCGCAAAAGCTTTAATTTCGGGCACAAAACAGAGTACTAGAGCACCAAATAAAAAATATTTTTCTTTCATACGTCTCCCTTTATTTTATAAATCTAACATGAGCTAGAATATACAATTTTTCATTGTACTCTTAATAGCCTTTTTATCAAAACAAAATTATACTGCTTACTCATACATTTTTTTATAAGGGGTATACCAAAAATGTCACGTTCTATTTTAAAACAAAGTTCTAAAATTGGTTTTTTTGCACTCATGAGCCGATGCATCGCTTTTTTGCGCGAAATTCTTTTAATTCGTTTTTTAAGCGTGGGCGATTCTTCGGATATCTTTTTAACAGCCTTTCGTATCCCAAATACGATGCGTAAAATTTTTGCCGAAGGTTCTTTGTCATCCGTTCTTGTACCAGCAATGATTAGTGCAGAACATAAAAATGGAAAGGACGGGCTCAATAGACTAACGACATTTTCCTTTATTATCGTTGAATCAGTTATGTTCTTTATCTGTCTCATAATTTTTTTTCATGCCGAATGGTTTATTCAATGCATTGCTCCTGGATTTTCTCCTGATAAAATTATTATATGCGCTCACCTGCTTAAAATTTTAATTTCATTTATCTTATTCATGTCCTCAGGAGCAATTTTTTCATCAGCTTTACAATCACAACATAGATTTTTCATGCCAGCGATAGCTCCTTCATTTTCTAATGTTTTATATGTTATCGCTCTTGCAATTTGTTTATATTTTAAACTGTCAATAGTTGCTTTTTGCTATAGTATGATTGTTGCAGCATTTTTGTTTTTTATTTCGCATGTTGTAGCATATCTGTATGATGGATTTTCATTTCAAACAGCAAATCCTACTACACTCATAGAATTTAAAAAAATTGTAACCCAATTTTTACCATGCTTTTTTAGCGTTGGAATTGTTGAAATTAATCATTTTATCAATACAGGATTTGCGTCATATCTTCCTGGAGGATCAATGACGCTTTTGCGATATGCTTATCAATTCGTCAATATTCCTATTGGTATTATTACGGCATCACTTGTCACAGTACTTTTGCCCCATTTTTCAAAAGTACATTTAGAATCCCCAAAAGAACTTGCTGTTCAACTTTTTGAAGCAATAAAATTCATTATTTGGACGACGCTGCCAATTTGCTTTTTGCTTGGTTTCTTCTCAGAAACTATTTTTCAAACATTATTTACCGGCGATGCTGCTGCTACAAGTAAAGTAATTATTGCGCAATCAATTTTTATTGCTTACTTAATTGGTCTTTTATTTTTTTCTCTCAACAAAGTTTTTCTCACTATTTTTTATGCATTACGATTAACCTATATCCCAGTAATCTCAACTTTCATTTCAATTGCAATTAATATTATACTCAATCAACTTTTGATGAAAAATTATGGAATTACAGGAATTGCTTTTTCCTCCTCAGTTGCAGCTATTGCTCAAACAATATTTTTCATATTTTTCCTACATGTATATCTCAAACTTTCATGGCCAAAAACAGAAAGCTTAACCTTTTTAAAACGCTGCGTCGTACAACTTGCTTTTTGCTGCGCTATTTTTTATATAGTGTACCGAGTCTTTTACTCTGTGATTAGCCACATGCATTTTACAGTTGATCTTTATTTCATGAGCGTAAATCAAACCTTCTTCTTAGATCAAATCGGATCATGGATCTGGACCGGACCTCTCTGCCTTCTCTTTTTAGGGTTGCTCTATGTAACGAAAAAAAGCTTTGGAATAAAATTAGCTTATTTTGA
>DATIJN010000003.1:0-13864 GCA_035478615.1 Saccharimonadales bacterium (SeqCode) | reverse complement strand
ATCTTGAGCAACAGCTGTCATGGTAAGGCTTGGTATAGTGGTACTACATCTTTTTAAGAGATACAAAAATTTAAGAGGACATTTAGCTGAAATAGTGCCAACTACGGTATCTTGAAAGTAGACACGATAAAATGCGGGATTACTTGGACTTGCTTGCCATGTTATTTCAAAAACGGTTTCTGTATGATCTAAAAAAATATCTTTTTTAATTTTTCCCATTGGAATAAATAATGATGTAAGGGCAATGCTTCGAGGTCCTGCACCTACAGGAATCATAGAGCCAGGGATATTGGTTGCAATATTGATAGGCAGTACGCCATTAGTTGTTACAACATAAGCAGTTTTACCGGTATCATCAATTGCAATATCCCAAGGCTGTGAAGTTATAGGGATGGTAGTTGTGATGGTATTAGTTAGTAAATCTATAACTGAAACAGTATCATTACCGTTATTAGTGACGTATGCTAATGTATCATCTGGAGTTATATCTATTCCAGCAGGCAGCGCGCCAGCACCTATAAATATAGGTGGTTCAATCACTGAATTTGTTGCAAGGTCAATAATAAAAATTTCATTAGAAAAAAGACAGGTAACATAGGCTTTTGTATTAGCAGCATTTATTCTGACTTGATCTGGCCCAGCTCCGACAATAATGGGACTACCAACAACAGTATTTGTTGAAAGATCTATAACGCTGACCGTGCTATCAAATAGATTACAAACATAAGCAAAATTATTATTGCTAATATCAATACCTACGGGAAAATTTCCAACTGTAATTGGAGTGAGTGTGGTATTAGTTAAGGTATTAATTGGTGTTACCGTACCATCAACGGTGTTAGTAACATAAACAAAATGTCTGTCGCAGGTAGCTGATGCAACCCATATAGGATTTTGTCCAACTTGTATATTGGGCAGGACTGTGTTTGTTTTTGTATCAATAGGGGTTACTGTTGTACCACCGAAATTAGCTGCATACACAGTTTTATTATTAGTTGTAATTTCAATTCCGGTAGGGGTAGGACCTCCTTCAACGATAGTGGTAACGACAGTATTGGTTGCAAGATCAATGACTGAAACAGTATTATCAAAACTATTTGTGATATAGGCAAAGGGTGCACATAGTATCTCATTACTTTGTATTAAAATAATGGAATATATTATCCAAGAAATTTTCATTTTTTATTCCTCAATACTAAGTATTAAAAAGTACAGCCCAGGCCAAGGCCTAATTTAGCACCACCTACATTAACTTTTCTTTGAAAATGTACTGGTTGATAGGTGTAATCAAAAAATAGATCAAGAATTAATCTATCATGAACAACACCATACAAATCAGTTTTGGCCACAATTCCACCAGAGCATTTTGAATTTTTGCAGCAAGTTAATGATTGATCTCGGACAAATATTCCAGCAATAGTGGGTCCAACTCCTAATGCAAATTGTAATCGTTTACAATGTTCATAAAGAAATTTGATTCCTGTGCTTAAAGTAAAAGCACCAATTTTTGTTTTGCGACAGAGCCCGATAGAATGTCCACGTTTAAAAAGACCATCAACGTTGACCCAAACCCGTAACCAATTATTAATGCTATTTTCTTGTTCAAGTTGAATTCCACCGCCTACTTTACCATAAATATTACGATACAATTTGCTTTGAGGTACAAACAAATAAGGACGAATCTTAAAATTATGACAGTAATTTTCATCATAAGATTCTTCTAGGTATTGTTTGGCGTCAGTAGGATGAAACAAGATACTGAGTATACAAATATATATAAGATTTTCTTTTGTTATATACATGTATATCCTTTTTTTTAGAATAAAAAATATCAATGAAATCTTTAAGTACTGTAAAATACAAATATTCATTTTGTCAAATTATAAAAATGTTTTTGATATCTTTAAATTTGACAATTTAAAAACAACAAATTATAGAATACATTTATGTTTGCTTAAAAAAAAATATTGTTTCTCTCTTTTTTTTTATATTCGATTCTCAATCTTTTTGCGCAATACCTCTAGCCAGAACAATTTAAACAAGTAGGTTATGTAGAAATTTGCCATAAGAATCATGGATTTGAAATATATAATGCTCTTGTGTATTTAGTAACAATTGTGTGCAAATAGGTGGTTTTGCAGTTGGTGTAAGTTTCGGTTATGCATTTTAAAATATTAATCAATCTAAAATGTATGTCATGTTGTAAACTCTCATTAACTTAGGTATGATAAGTCATATCAAAAATTTTAAGTTAAAGGCTTTTATGAAATATGCATTAATCAAAAAAATAACATTTTTATTATCATTGACAGTATGTTGTATACAAGCAGATGAAATTTCTAAGAATAATAAAACTTTTAAAGAAACTGTTTTTGAAAATAAATATAAGATAATGGGTGGAACCGCAGGTTTTTTAATAACTATGCCTTTTTTTGATTCTCTACCAGCTTCTATAGTAGATCATATGGGTGCAGGATTGAATAGAATGGATGTAGCAACTGATAAAATAACCCGATTTGCAGCGCTTGTTGTAAAAGTAAGTTATCGTTCAGCATTATTTGGAATTCCTGCTTGTATAGGTTATAAGCTTTGTTCAAAAATTGATGAAAAATAAATAATCCTTTTAGATATCTGGATCGATTTTTATATCTCTAAAAAATAATAAAATAAATTTTTTAATAATAAATTGAGGTTATTGTTGTGAAAAACATTATAAAATATTCCATTTTTGTTGTAATTGCATCACAAACATTGCTTGGTAATAATCTTCTATTCAAGCAAGGAGCGCGATGTTCTGCAAGATTATTTATGAATGATCAACATAATAAAAATTTAAGAAATATATTATCCTATTATCTACAGCGTAAAACATTAGTATCAGCTGATATAGCAACAGGTGGACTTAACGATCAGCTGTTGCTCAATGACATGCTAGAAGCAGCAAAAAAAAGTCGCATACGGTTAATAGCACCTACAGAATCATTAAAACATATTGATGGCCAAGATATTTGGAAACGACATAATATTGCTGCAGTCTTTAGTACTTTTCAGGATCATCAACGACTTAGTTCAACTGTCTTTCGATTTAAAGATGAAAAAAAAGACAGCCATGTAGGAGTAATTTATACGCCACATTTAACCAATTCAGGACTAGAATGTGATAGAGGAGTGGTAATTATAACGAAATCTGCTGCTTCATGTGTATCTCTGCGACAAGCATTTGAAGAAGTTTGGAATAAGTTAGCAACAGCACAAGAAGAAACATTGCAAAGTGAATTAAATAAAGAGATAGAATTATTTAATCAGTGGTGTCAACTTTTTGGTCGGATTAAATAGGTTGAAGATGTTTTATTCTTCAAAGTAATTTTCATTTCTTGATTTGCAGTAATAAAAATTAAAATCTACTTGATTTATTCAGGTAGATTTTTTTATTAATCAAAAATGAAAGCACAACATTTTAAAAAAAATTATTGAAAGGTACTTGAGTAGTTTGATTTAAAATATCAAATTGATATAGGAAAATTATGAAGAAATGTATGTTGTTTTTATCATGTCTAGCATATGCGATTACGTTTCATGCTTCTTTGGAATCCAAAAAAGCTTTTAGTTTTTTTAATTTATCAAGAAACGCTACCTGGCAAGATGTTTGCAAAGAGTATAAAAAATTAGCTTTACAGTACCACCCAGATAAGAATTGTAATAATCAGCAGGAAGCTACTAAGAAATTTCAAGAGGTACAACAAGCTTATGAAGTTCTTAAAAAATATTTTGAGGATGCAGCAGCTATAGGAAGTAATTTGTATACTAACACTTATCACAATACTTCGGCTCAAGGAATGGCAAGAGCTGCAAGAGCTCATAGTTCTGAAACAGAAAGATCAAAAGCCTCATCAGAGCTCTGGTCTGAATTATTAAATGAATTATTAAAAGAAGAACAATTCATTCGAGGAAATATTGCCCATGAAGAACAAATGTTTCAAATAGTAATCAATAGTGAAAACTATTTGTTTAAAAATGAAATTGAGAATCAAAACTGTAATCAAAATATGCAGCTAAAAGTATTTTGGGACCACCAAGATTCCTTACCTCAATTATCACGGGAAGAACAATTACTTGCAGAAAAAATACGTGAGCAACAACTATTAATAAGAACAAAACGAGCTTTTATTAAAAGAGAAGAGATGCAAAACTATGAAAAAACTTTATATCAGTTAACAAAAACTTATGAGGAAAGCCTGCAAAATTATGCACTTGAAAAAAAACGTATTGCTGATGAGAAAAGCGCTTTTATGATAAAACATAGGAAATTTTCACTAAATGATGCAGTTAAATATCGGAAATATAATGAAAAAATGGATTTTTTTGGCAATGAAAAAAGAAAGATAGAAGATAAAGAAGTACATCTTCTATCTCAATACTTAAAAAGCAGAAATGATTATGCTCATCAATATATTGACAAATATAAGTCACTGCGGCAAGCAGAAATACGTATGTACCAAGAACAAGACGAGCTTTATAGACTTATGATACAAAGACGTATTGTAAGTCCAGCAGTTTGTCAAAGAAGGTTGTGGCTTTTAAATCAGCATCAAATAATGTTTCAGCCGTATGAAAATTTAATACGTGAGCAACGCCAAAAGTGGCAAGAAGACTTATTTGATAAAAGGCGCGATGAAGAACGGCAACTCTTCCAAAATCATGTTGATTATACATTGGAAACTTATAGAACATTGGTGAGACAATGGCGCGAAAAACAATGTTTGAGCATGCAGCGAGAAGAATTAACTGAACGAGAAAAATTGGAAACAGAATCTCAAGATTTGCAAAGATTACTTACACAAATTGATTTACTTAAGAAAAAGCGAGAGGAAGAACGGCAACTCTTTCAAAATCATACTGAATATACATTGGAAACTTATAGAACATTGTTGAGACAATGGCGTGAAAAATTATGGAATCAACGCTTCACTATGGAACGGGAAGAATTAACTGAGCGAGAAAAATTGGAAACAGAATATCAAGATTTGCCAAGATTACTTACACAAAAAAGTTTAATTGATTCACAGAGAAAACGAGAAGAATTAATTGCTGCTAAAAGTGATGCAATAGCTGCTATTAATGAAAAATGTATAATTCAATAATTGAAAAAGTGAGCACTCTCTTTTTTATGAATTTTTTATAAACAAAAATGAAGGTGCAATCTGTACATTTTGATAAAAATGAATAATTATTTTTTTTTATTTAAAAAATATGTTACGTCTTTTAAAAGTTCATATAGTGTAACGTTCCAAAAAAAAGGAAGAGGAAAGAATGTATAAAAATAGATTAGTGTTATTACTTGCAGTAGTAACTATGGTGCCAGTACACGCAGCTATGGATGCAGATGAACCAGATCGAGATAAGCAAAATCAAGAAGTTAAGGTAATCGTTAAAGAAAAAAAGAAAAAAAATCGATATGCTCACGGCAATAAATATAGCAAAAAAGAAAAATCTCAACGTGAAAAAGATAGAAGTGAAGATCGAGACATGCGTCATCATGGAAAAGTAATACATTATGATCATGTAAAACATGGTTATATGAGACATGAAGATCGTGGATACCATGCAAGACATCATGATGGCAGAGTAATGCCTGAAGATCGTGGATATCATCATGGCAGAGTAATGCGTGATGATCGTGGATATCATTATGGAAGAGAACATGAAAGACGTGCAGAGCATCGCGAAAGAATGCAAGAAAAACGTGAGCAGGAAAAAGACAGACACCAAAGACATGTAGAGCATGAAAGAGATAGACACCAAAGACATGTAGAACATGAAAGACGTGAAGAAAGACGTTATAACAGACATGATCATGGAAGATATCATGATTCAAGACCTGAACGCGCGTTAGAAAGAGCGAATAATAGCATGTACTAAGAAATTAAAAATCCCTGCAGAAATGCAGGGATTTTTTTTTAAAAACAATTGACTTTACGCCTCTTGAAAATAGTAGTTTAGGATATATCCGCTTAATCAATAACAAAAAAAGAGGTCGTATGAAAAAAAAAAGAATATATATAATGCTCATTGCGTTGGGCTATAACGTTTCAATGCAAACAATGGAGCATGGCAGATATGATGGTGGCGAATATTGTTATCGAGTACCAAATAGTTTGTCTTGCAGTATTTTTTCAGATAATACACAAAGAAAAATTGTTGATGAATTTTATTTAAAAAGTGGTGGTGCTGATTATGAATTTTCTTTTCCTTTAGAAAATCAACCATTTGTTCCATTTCAAGGAACGATGAATTTTAATGAATTAAGAAACGCTTTTCCTATTTTAAAAACTATCATTAATAATAATCCATTAACGTATTTAGATTCAGGGGCAACTGCACAAATGCCACAATCAGTGCTTGATGAAATTGTATTGTATTATGCAACATATAAATCAAACGTCGGTCGTGGAATGTATGAATTTGCAGAACATGCTACAACAAAATTTGAAGAAGCTCGTGTTAAAGTTGCTCGTTTTATTGGAGCAAAAAAAGAAGAAATTGTTTTTACCTCTGGCGCAACAGCAAGTATTAATTTAGTAGCGCATATTTGGGCTGACTATCAAATTAATGCGGGTGATGAAATTGTCGTATCAGAAGTTGAACATAATGCTAATTTTATTCCGTGGCGGCAACTTGCATTAAAAAAAGGAGCGATACTTAAAAGAGTTCCACTTAATGAGAAAGGTATCGTTGATGTAGAAACTTTGCAAAAATATCTTTCAGATAAAACAAAGCTTGTTGCCATCACACATCAATCAAATATCTTAGGAACTGTTAATGATATAGCATCTCTTGCTCAAGCAGCACATGGCGTTGGTGCAAAAATATTGGTTGATGCAGCACAGTCTGTTGTTCATCATTTAATAGATGTTAAATTACTTGATTGTGATTTTTTAGCTTTTTCAGCTCATAAATTATTTGGTCCAACAGGTGTTGGAGTTTTATTTATTAAACAATCTCTTTTTGATCAATGTCAGATGTGTAATTTTGGGGGAGGCATTGTTTATTTTGTCAGTCCTGAACGTGTTGAATTTAAGCCTATGCCACATCGTTTAGAACCCGGAACTCAACCTATAGCGCAAGTTATCGGTTTGGGCGCTGCAATTGATTTCATTGAACAAAATATTAATTTTGCACAAGCGCAAGAACATGAAACAGTTCTAGTGCACAGACTTGCAGATGGACTGCTTACTATTCCTGGAATTACGATTATAAGTCCAATTCCAGCACCAGGTGAACATAATAATATGGTTACCTTTATGCACGACAAAATGCATGCATATGATATAGCTGAATGTTTAAAAGAATATGGTATTGCTATACGTGCAGGGTACCATTGCGCTCAGCCGTATCATGACAAATTTGGTGGCAGTGCCACAATTCGAGCAAGTTTTACTTTTTATAATACATTGCAAGAAGTTGATTTCTTAATTGAATCTTTGAAAAAAATATTGTTGGTTTAAATATTTTTAGACAAAATAAAAAAGGAGATAAAGATGCACTTTAAAAAAGATTTAGCTAAATTTCTTTCAGGTTTTTTAGTTCACGATATTTTAACCCATCTATTTTTAGCAGGAAGTGGATTTCTTCCTTTTCAAATTCTGGGAATCAATTTTACACCTGAATTCAATACGATCATGATTATTATATGGTCAATAGTAACAGTAGGGCTTGTATACTATGCCTGGTTTGCCAAGAAATAAAAATGTTTTTTAATTTCAAGAGAGTGCCTGAGTATATTTATTGTACTTGGGCATTTCTCTTTTTTAGCAGAGGTTTAAAAACAAAATCAGATAAAGTGAGATTTTTTTTTAGTTTTGATTGAGAAGAAGATTTTTGTTTACTTGATTTATCTGATCGTAAAGATTCATTTGAATCACTTGTAGAAAGTGCGGCTGCTAAGTCATTATCAGGTATACTGGATGTAGACTTTTGTTTTGTGATTTCAATAGTGCTTGATGATATATTTTTATCATCATCGAAAACATCACTGAATACAAAAATTCCTTGATAGCCCTCTGGCCCATTATGTTCAGAGCTGAAAACAATGTCGCATAGCCCTAAGAAAAAAATAAAAAATAGTATTTTATGCAAATGTTTTCTCCTTGTATATTTTTAATTGAGCTTATAGCTTTATTTAAAGTTTCACAAATGAAATTAAAATGTAGTATATTAGCTCATTTTTTTAGAAGCTATTTCTTTAATAACTTCTCTTGCATTTTTATCATCACGTAAGCCTTTAAATCGCGGTTGTCTTAAAATATTATGTTTTGTCCAATTTGAAAAGCCAATTTGTGCCACATATTTTGGTTTTACAAAAATAGTTTTGTCATCTTCCATACTATTGCTTGAAAAATAATTTTTATTGGATGTTATTTTTTTTAATTTCGCAATAAATGTTTTAAGGAATTCATCAGAAAATCCTGTACCCACTTTTCCTGCATACATTAATTTATTATTTTTATAATATCCAAGAAGTAATGAACCAAACCCAATTCTTGAGTTTTCAGGTAAAGTATATCCGCCAATGACCATTTCTTGTTCTTGTATACATTTAAATTTTAACCAGAGTGGTGATCTGGAATGAACATATATTCCATCTCGTTTTTTTGCAATTAATCCTTCCCAATGTTGTTGACATGCTTTTTTAAAAAATTGTTTACCAAAGTTGGATTTATGAACCGTATAACGTATAGGACCATTAAAGTTAATATAGTTTTTCAGAATTGTTTTTCTGTATTCAAGCGGAAGTAAGGTCAAATCATATCCATCAAGATATAAAATATCGAAAATATATATATAAATTTTGACGTTTGTTTGCAAAGCCTTATGAGTTGATGTAATACCAAAACGCGCTTGTAACTTTTCAAAACTTGTAATTTTATTATGAAAAGCGACAATTTCGCCATCAAGAATAACTTGGTTTACTTTTAATTTTTTAGTAGCAGTTACTAATTCTGGATAGGCATTATTTAAGATTTTGTTATTTCTGGATTTTAAAAAAATAGTATTTTTATCTTTAAAAATTAAACAACGTGCTCCGTCAAACTTTCTTTCAAATATCCAATCTTTATCAGAGAAATATCGTGTCGTAAGTGTTGCAAGCATCGGTTGCTCAAAACTAGGCATTGATTTTTTCAGCAAATTTTTTTGCAGATCTTTGGGTAAATTTTTAAGCCATGTACTCATAAAATAACCTTTTTATTTGCATAACAATGTATTTTTTTAAATATACATTTTTACAATTCAAGATGTTTTCTTTTTTTATGAAAGTCTTTCCATGCATCACCTTTGGTTGCTAAACGCTTAAAAATATTTTTTATGTTGTATTTTTGTGGAGTAGTTTTGCTTAGTTCGTCCCAATGAATTGGTGTTGCCACCGGAGCTTTTTCAATAGCTCGCACACTGTACGGAGCAACTGCTGTAGCACCAAAAGAATTTCGCAAATAATCTACAAAAACTTTTTTTCCTCGCTTTGATTTTGTCAGCGTTATGGTAAAAAGATCAGGATGTGTATTTACAAGGTCTTGAGCCATCTGTTTTGCAAATGTACGTATTTTTGCAAAGGAATGTTCAGGTTTAATAGGCACTGTAATATGATAGCCATGTGATCCAGTTGTCATTAAAAAAGGAACTAATCCACGATCTTCAAGCATTTTTTTTAGAAGTTTAGCTCCTATACGTAAAGGTTTTAAATCTGAAGTTGATGGATCTAAATCAAAAATAATTTTGTCAGGTTTGTTTTGATTTTGAGTTGTGCTTAGCCAACTATGAAAAACAATGGTTCCTTGATTGACTAAATATAAAAGTGATTGTGCGTTATTAATTACAACCAATGTTTGACGTTGTCCAAGTTTCAGCAAAATTGTTTTTCGATCTATAAAATCAGGAAAATAATCTGAAATGTTTTTTTGATAAAAAGATACTTGTTTAATACCATCTGGAAATCGTTGTAAAACCATAAGATGATTTTGAGCTTGTGCTATAAAATAATTAGAAATTTTATCGTAGTAATCAATAATATTTTGTTTGGATATCTTTGATTTTGGAAACCATATTTTAGTGACATTGGTAAAATTCATAACATGAGCTCCTTTTAATCAAAGACATAACAAAACCCTTGTGAGTAGTTCAATAGAATATTTAATTTGTAAGAAATCCTATTTAAATAGAAAGGAAATAGAATGCCATATAGTAGTAATATTGAACTTCCGGCAAGCATTAGAAGTCATTTACCGTCCCATGCTCAATCAATTTTTGTAAAGGCTTTTAATAGTGCTTATGCAGAATATGGTAATGAAGAGCAAGCTTTCAAAGTAGCATGGGCTGCTGTAAAAAAAGTATACGAGAAAAATGAAGCTACTGGAAAATGGGTTTTAAAATCATAAGGATTAGACTATGCCATTTTTTAGTAATAAAGATCTTCCTAAAAACATTTCTGCACATTTGCCTGACCGGGCACAAACTATTTTTCGTAAAGCTTTTAATCAGGCATATCATCAATATGGACATGGCGAAGAAGTAGTTTTTATGATTGCTTGGGCGGCTGTAAAAAAAGAATATAAAAAAAATGAAAAAACGGGTATGTGGGTTAAAAAGAAGCCAGGTCGTCCTTCAAAAATTAAATAAGTTTAAAACAGAATAATTTCGTTTATTAAACATACAAAAATTGAGTAAACTCAAAAATAGCTATTTTATTTTTGGCAGAGAATAATTTTATTGATATTCTATAAGAAATAAAATTATTCTTTTAGGGTCAAATTATGAAAAAAGCTCATATTTTTTCGATCATATTATTATTATTCAGCATTCAACTCATGAGTAGTCAAGATGAAAATGATGAAAGGTTTTCTCCAGAAGTTAATCAAAAAATACGTTTTATAAAAGAATGGCAAGAAGAATCTAAAGCCTTAGGTGATATTGAAAGAGTACAAATATGTCAAGAAATGCTTGAGAGGACAGCGCAAACAAGAGCTGTTTTAGATATACCAGATGCGGAGTACGTGGACATGAAAGCTCCATCATTTTGTAAAGAATGTTTGGTAGGTATAACTGGTTTAGGATTATTTGGTTCTTGTATAGTTTTTGAAAATACTGCGCCAGATGATTTTAGTATTCAATGTTTAAATACGAGTGGAATGATAGGTGGAATGGTAACCTTTTTATATGCAATTCTTGCAACTCTTGAAAAGTATAATAATTTTAAAAGATATAATGAATTTTGTAAGTCGCAACATCACTATAGATTAGCTGAACTTGCTAAATCAGCTGAATCTAAAAAAATGAAATAAAGAGTTATCTCAATAATATTTAGGGTCAAATTATGAAAAAATTATTTACAATGTTTCTTGTTTTTACTGCATATACCAATCTTTCCAGCGCTATGGAGTATTTTGTACGATTGGGTATACAGCCAACTGAATCACTAGAAACAATTCGAAGGGCTTATATAGAGCAAAGTTTGATTGCTTATACTGATAATCGTAATTGGCATGAATTGCAAAATGCATATATTCAAGCATACCAGTATGTACATGATCGTGAATTTGAAAAATGCATGGAGAAAGAATAAAATTTTCAAAAGATTGCTTGCATATGACAGATTCAGCAAACTTAGAAGTTTAATGCTTATATTCTGTTGCATTATCTTCATCAGCGAATTGGATAGTTACGCAACGTTTTTTAGGATCACTTTTAATGGTCCCACCTCGCAAGCCTAAAACAATTGGTATAAATTTATATATTCTTAAGTCACAAGTAGATAGCCGTTGTATGAATTCAGAAATTTTCTCTGGTGTTGTAAAGTCGCAATGGCTAAATACAGAGGTTCTATCAAAAATTTCTTTATTAAGATATGTGATATGATCACATTTCCAAGTAAAATGTATAGTTTCTGGTTTGTTAGTTAATGCTTCTTCTCGTCTAATTGAAACATCTTTTACATACGCTATAACAGTAGAAGTTATTTCTATTTTGGCATGACCCCAATATGCGTCTTGCAGTATGTTACACAATCGTTGATGTGTAGTGCGTTGATCTTCTGGTGATCTTTGATATAAAACATCACTTTGAATAGTGCCAGGTAGTGGTGTGTAAGTTTGCGTAGCTTGATCATGTTTTTCTGGATGTAATTGTATTGATAATCGTCGTCGTTCTTCTATACAACTTTTAGTACAACAAAAACCTTTGATTTGTATGTTTGTTGCAAGAAGAGTTAAAGTTAGAGAAAATAAAATAATTTTTTTCATTAAAAACTCCTTTTATATTTTATTGCAAAGTATCTATCAAATCCTGAATAATTTGCAGGGGTACTGTTGAATCGTATTGACCATCATTTGCATCTATAAATTCCATTGTTTTAACGCATCGATAGGAAAATCCAAATGTTTGGCAAAGATAATAAATGGTGGTATCTCGACGAGCTTGGAAAATATCTACAACTTGTACTTTGTCATTGCAAAAAATAACATTTGCCATACCAGAACCAAGAGCTCCAACTATAATTTCAGCATTGTTAAATAATTTAATTTGCTCAACAAGTGATAAATCACTCAATATATATCTTTGAAAGCCTGCAGCTTTAAATAGTTCAAAAACTTCATCTTCATTAAGCATTTTTCGAGATCCAGCATCTTTTCTTGAGATGAAAACTTTTTTGCAACCTTGAAAATTAGTTTCTTGCTTATTTGCAGCTGTTAAAAGTTTATTTCTGATATGGCTAAGAATATATTCAGGCGTGTAATGTGATAATCGTGGACATCCATTGGTATGCACTTTTGAAACGAGTGAAGGCACTATTAATTCATCTGCTTGAATAATGCAATTATCGCTGGCTGCAATTATTTTGGCAGAATCAATACCCCATAGTTGCATTGCTTCTTTCATGTAAGATTTATCCATTGGTGCGTAGACAAAGTCATATTCTGCGCCATTCAATTCAAGGAGTGCCAGGCGGCCAAGCACTTCTACAAGCCAATGATAATAATAGGGATAACCTGATTGAGCAATAACTGCTACTTTACCAAAAGATAAAGTAGGCAGGTTTTGTTTTGCTTGCTCCCAAAAATATTTTGGCAGGAAAACATTTTGCCATGTGAGATCATAAATAAGTTTGTCATCAACAAATACCCAACCATCCATGCCAAATAATTGAGCTTGAGTGATATGTAAAATGAATGTTTTGTGGAAAAATCCTTGATACGGATGGAGATAATGATTATCAGTTACCGGTAATCTTTCATAATTGAAAGGAATTATGTCGCTACATTCTTGATATTTGATTTGATTATTAGTGGCCATAAGTTCGCTGAGCGAAGCAAGATCGCATTGCCAAGAATTAATACTAAACGAATACAAAAGAAGTGTTACTGCGCATAGAATTTTGGTAAATATTTCCTGGATTCCCGCCTTCGCGGGAATGACACACAAAATAATATCTTCTTCCCCTCGTCGTCCTCGGGCTTGACCCGGGGATCCAGTTCTTGTATCGTCCCAGACTACTTTTGTTATACATTGTTTTATATTTTTTTTAAACATACAATTCCTTTACTTAAACCATGAATATATTTCTTGTAACCATGGTTCAGCTTGCATTGTTTGTGTATTTTCTGCAAAGGTTAAATAGCCATACGTTTCTCGATTATCAATATATTGAGTAATATTATTTTGACGAGCAGTATCGCTAAAAATAACGTATTCATAACGACCAGAATGATCACGATACCAAACATATGGTAAACATTCGCGGCGGACAAGATAGGTACAATGCACAACTGGAACTTGAATTAAACCAATAATTTGTCTGTTAAAAATCATTTCGTAA
>DATIJN010000002.1:0-19377 GCA_035478615.1 Saccharimonadales bacterium (SeqCode) | reverse complement strand
AAATGCAGCCAGTTTTGATCGAAGACGAACTTAAAGAGGCTTTTCTTGAATATGCAATGTCGGTGGTGGTAAGCAGGGCAATACCCGATGTGAGAGATGGTCTCAAGCCCGTTCATCGCCGCGTTCTTTATGCCATGCACCAACAAGGCTTTCATTTCAATAAGCCATACCATAAGTCTGTCCGTGTGGTTGGTGATGTTCTTGGTAAATACCATCCTCATGGTGACCAAGCCGTTTATCAAACCATGGTGGGCATGGTCCAAGAGTTTTCAAAACGATATCCACTTCTTGATGGGCAGGGTAACTGGGGTTCTGTTGATGGTGATAATGCAGCTGCTATGCGTTATACCGAAGTCAGAATGGAGCGAATTTGTTCTGAACTTCTTGCAGATATTTCCAAAGAAACTGTTGATTTTGTTCCAAACTTTGATGAATCAACTATTGAACCAGTTTTGCTTCCTACAAAATTTCCAAATCTTTTAATTAATGGTACTGCAGGTATTGCAGTTGGTATGGCAACATCAATTCCACCACATAATTTTGGTGAAGTTATTGATGGTTGTCTTGCTATTTTAAAAAATAAAAATATATCAGATGACGAATTGTTTCGTTTTATTCCTGCACCAGATTTTCCAACAGGTGGTATTATTTGTGGTCGTGCCGGAATTGTTAAAGCATATCAAACAGGTCGTGGCAGTTTAATATTGCGCGGTGTAGTTAGTGAAGAAGAAGGCAAAAAAGGTACTCAATTAATTATTACAGAATTGCCATATCAAGTTAATAAAGCTGAATTAATTATTAAAATTGCTGATTTGGTAAAAGATAAAATCATTGAAGGTATTTCAAACATTCGTGATGAGTCTGATAAAAAAGGTATGCGTCTGGTTATCGAACTTAAAAAAGGCGATATTCCAAGTGTTACATTGAATCAGTTGTATAAACATACATCGCTTCAAACAACCGTATCTTTTTTAATGTTGGCACTTCTTGATAATAAACCAATCGTTTTTTCATTGCGACGAATACTTGATGAATTTTTAGTGCATCGTCGAACAATTGTTTTTAAGCGTACTGAGTATGATTTGAAAAAAGCTCAAGCGCGTGAACATATATTGCTCGGTCTTTTAATTGCACTTGATAACATTGATAAAGTTATTGAACTATTAAAAAGTTCAAAATCAGCTCAAGAAGCAATTGAAAAATTGAATGATACCTACATGCTTTCACTTGAACAAGCTAAAGCAATTCTTGAAATGAGACTGCAACGTTTAACTGGTCTTGAACAAGAAAAATTACATGAAGAAATGAAAGAGTTAAAAACTCTTATTGGGCATTTACAAATTATTTTACAAGATCCTTCAGTTCTTGATAAAGAAATTGTTAAAGAACTTGTTGAACTCAAAGAAATGTATGGCGATAAACGTCGAACCAAAATTGAAGGTCCAATCGATTTATTATCTGATCTTGATTTAGTTCCACAAGAAGATGTTGTTGTGACTTTAACTCGTAAAGGTTACATTAAGCGTGTTACGCTGAAAACATATGAAATTCAGCATCGTGGTGGAAGAGGCAAGATGGGTATGGCATCACTTGATGATTTTGATGATATCGTACAAGATTTGTTTGTAACAACAACGCATGGCGACTTGCTCTTCTTTAGTAACTTTGGCCGTGTGTATTGTATGAAAGTATATGAGATACCTGAAGGTTCACGAATTTCTAAAGGTCGTGCATTAGTTAATCTTTTGCCACTTCAAGAAGGTGAATATGTTGTGAAATTACTTGATTCAAGTGATATTGCGGATAAATATATTGTTATGGTAACTCGTGATGGAAGTATAAAACGTACACTTGGTGACCATTTTACCAAAATTCGCTGTACTGGAATTCGTGCGCTTACGCTTAATCAAGGTGATGAATTGGTGTTCTGTGCAACATGTAATGAAAATGATTCAATTGTCATAGCAACCAAACTTGGTCAAGGTATTCGCTTTAAAGCTTCTGAAGTTCGCTCGATGGGACGTCAAGCAGCAGGGGTGCGAGGTATTCGTATTCGTCCAGATGATGCAGTTGTTGGTATGGAAATTATTAGCGATGATCGTGATATCTTGTTTGCAACTGCTCGAGGCTATGGTAAACGAACCAAGATTGAAGATTTCCGTGTAGCTCACCGTGGTGGTGTTGGAGTTCGAACTATTCCAACAGGTGCACGTAATGGTGATGTGATTGGTTTAGTACGTGTTAGTGATGATTCAGAAATCTTATTGATTGATAAGGCTGGAAAAATTATTAGAATTTCTCCAAAAGAAGTTCGCACAATGGGCCGTCAAGCGCAGGGTGTTCGATTGATACGTCTTGACGAATCACAAGAGCTTTCAGCAGTTGTTGCTTTTTCTGGTTCTTCAAGTGATAGCTCTGAAGGCGAGCAAGGCGGTCAAGAGCCAGAACAAGAAGAATAATCAAGAATAAAATATAAATAAAAAAGGTAGCAGGAAACTTGCTACCTTTTTTTATAAAAAAATAATTTTTATGAATATACAACATATCATTTTGCACCTATCACTTATTCAAAATCTTACTCCACGTTTGGTGTATGAGATTATTGAAACAATAACTTTAGAAAAATTATCCGATCTGTATCAATACAATATGCAAGATTTTATAAAACTTGGTTGCAGCCAAGATATTGCTCATTTGATTGTCGCAGGTCTTAGCGATACAGCATCTTTAGACAAAGAATTGGAACTTGTGCAGCAACATAATGTTACTGTTGTTACCTTTGTGTGTCCACAATATCCTGCTCTTTTAAAACAGATCGATGTTGCTCCTTTGGTTTTATATTGTCAAGGAGATGTGCGACTTTTTGATAATGAAAAAATGTTTGCGTGTGTGGGTGCGCGGAAAGCTCACAGTTATGTACGTGATGCATTGGTGAAACTTGTTGTGCCTATGATACAAGATGAATGGGTTATAGTGAGTGGTGGAGCTGCAGGTGCCGATACCTATGCGCATCAAATAGCGCTTGATCATAAAGGTAAAACCATTGTGGTAGTTGGTTCGGGATTATGTCATGTATATCCTCCTGCAAATAGAAAATTGTTTGAGCAAGTGGTTTATGATGGTGGTTTGATTGTCAGTTGTTTTCCTATGAATATGGCTTCATTTCCCTATAATTTTCCTATTCGCAACCGAATTATTTCTGGTTTATCAAAGGGTTGTTTAGTACTTCAAGCAGCTTCTAAAAGTGGTGCTTTAATTACTGCTCATTTTGCATTAGAGCAAGGAAGGGAAGTATTTGCAGTACCAGGATCAATTTTTGATCCGCTTAGTGCCGGATGTCACGATTTACTTCAACAAGGAGCAAAGCTGGTAACATGTACTCAAGATATTTTAGATGAATTGTCATACCCAGGAAAAGTAACCCAGGTTCAAATGAAGATTCAGTCTGATACTAAAGTTAAGGATGCATCCTCAGGCCGTGATGGGCAAGTCGGAAAGTCAAAATCCAGTTCCATTGGTTCAACAGCTGATCTTGATGATATTGAACGATCTATTTTGCATTATACCATTGTGCCCGTAACAGCTGAAATGTTGATGTCTAAGGTTGGTGTAAGCCTTGATATTTTACAATCAAAATTGTTTAGCTTGAGCCTTGATGGCAAAATTTATCAAGATACCATTGGGTTATGGAAACGAGTTTGATACATTCTTGAAATTATGACGGATGGAAAAGTACATTTTTTGAAATATTTTGATGTTTGCTGTGGAGAGTAAGATGAAAATCTATAAGATAAAGATCTTAAAATTGTATACTATGGTTTTTCTTATTATTTGTATGCATCAACATCTTAAATCGCAGTTACAATCAGTGTTTACAAATATGCCTTTAATTTCAGCTCAACAACTGCAAGAAGAGATGCAAAGTTTACAAACGAATGGTACTTTGAAAAGGAAATCTTGTAAAAATGCAGATTTGCTTGTTATTAACGTATTATCCCGGGCAGTTTGCGTGGATTGTCAAATCCCTGGTTCAATTAATATACCACTGCATAAATTGCCCAAAAAATCTCAAGAATGGAGAAAAGATCTAAATATAGTGCTTCATTGTGCAAGTTTACATTGCCCACTGAGTACCTATGCATTCGATTTGTTGCGCAAATTGGGCTTTACCAACGTGCGTGTTTTAAGTGGCGGGCTGCAGGAATGGGCTTGCAAAAGTTTTCCCCGTACTGGTCGTTGTAGAGCTGGATATCTGCGGTTTTAAGGATGAAAAGTAGATAGACTTGCCAGCTTGTAGAAACTTTTGCTTTTTGGCTCATATTTTTGTATGATATTTCTATGTCATTGAAGCATATTCATTGGAATCTTTAAAATTTAAAATTCTTAAAAAATCAGGAATACAACATGCCATGTCCCAAACGAAAAACGTCGAAATCTCGCCGCAATCAACGTTCTGCCAATAAAGGTCTAGATGTTCAAACTTTTACACACTGCCCAAACAGTGGCACTCCTGTAATGCCGCATGTTGTATGTTTGGAAAGTGGATATTACAAAGGTGTAAAGGTTATTGCAACCAAAGCTGACAGAGCTGCTAAAAGAAGCCAAAAACGTCAAGCTCAGCAAGCGCGTAAAAATAACGCAGAAGCTGCAACTTCAACACAAGCTTCAGGCGAACAAGAATAATGATCGTGATTGATTTATAGAAAAATAGGCACTTTAACATGAGTGCCTATTTCTATTTCAAAAAGAACTTTTTTGCTGTTTAAAAACAGTCAATTTTTATCATTTTAGCGGATAGTTCGGGTTGTTTTTATTGAAATTTTTCGTGTCTATGGTACTTTTGAAAAGGTACTTTTAAGTAAAGTACGTAAGATAAAAAAGGTTATTATTTATATTCAAGGTAGGAATTTACTATGAGCATGTACTTGCATATTCAAAGAAACGTTGCATCACTCAAACATCATACTTCAGCAAAGTATGTAAAAGAATTTTTAATTGGAATGACTATATTAGTTGTTCTTGGTGGCGGGTATTTTATTAATAAAATATATAAGCAACATCGTGAAGAACGTGCTTTTGTGGCACTGAGTGAAGTGGTAGATTCATTTACTCAATCACAAAGAGCTACTCAAGGATTAGATGTAGAAAAAGATAAAGAAAAAATTGAGCAGGCTTGGCAGGATACGCAAACATTATTGGATGCACTGCAAAAAGAGCATATGAGCTCGTATCTTGCACCATACTTTTTAGTATTTAAATCACAAATTGTTCTTGAAAAAAGCAGCGACGTGGATCAAGCAATTAAAATTCTTGATGAAGCTTTGGCTCAAATGACTAAAGGTTCTGATATGTACAATCTCTTTTTGATGAAACGTATTAAAATGGGATTTGATAGTAAGCAAGAAGAAGTTAGAAAACAAGCTTTGCAAGATTTACATGTGATGGCTCAAAATGTTTCAAATTCGATGTATCAAGAAGCATTATATGAACTTGGACTTTATTATATGCATGTTGGTGACGTTGAAAAATCACAAGAAGCTTTTAAAAAATTAGTTGATAGTGCAGATACATCAGCGCTTTTAAGTTCTCCATGGATTCAAAAAGCTCAAGAAAAAATAACAACAGCGTAATTAAAAAATATGAAACCACAGAATAACAAACCAGTACGTGTACGATTTGCACCATCTCCGACAGGACATTTGCATATTGGTTCATTGCGCACAGCTCTTTTTAATTGGTTGTTTGCGCGACATCATCATGGAATATTTTTAATTCGTATTGAAGATACCGATGTGGTGAGATCAACCAAGGAATATGAACATTCATTGCTAGAAAGTCTTGCATGGACCGGTATTGTTTCAGATGAACCACTTATGTATCAAGCATCTCGTATGGAGTTATATCGACAATACGCGCAACAATTGATTGCGCAAGGCAAAGCATATAAATGTTATTGCAAGCAGACAGAACTTCAAGAAAAAAGAGAAGAAACGCAGCAGCGCCAAGATACGTATCAATATGATAAAGCTTGTCGTGCATTGGGGGATGATTCATCAAACCCAAATCCATATGTTGTTCGTTTTAAAGTGGTTATAGACTCTGAAAATTTTATATTTCATGATGAAATTAAAGGTGAAGTTTCAATTCCAGCTCAACAGATTGATGATTTTGTTTTACTGCGTTCTGATGGAACGGTTACGTATAATTTTGCCAATGTGATTGATGATCATGAAACAGCAATAACGCATGTTATTCGTGGAGAAGAACACCTTTTTAATACGCCAAAACAGATTTTATTATACCAAGCTTTTGGTTTTCAAGCACCAAGCTATGGCCATATCCCATTAATTTTAGGACCTTCAGGTCAAAAATTAAGTAAACGAGACGGTGCTACATCAGTGGTTGAATATAAAAACGAAGGTTATTTACCACAAGCATTATGTAATTATTTGGTTCGTTTAGGTTGGTCATATGGTGATCAAGAAATTTTTACCCAGCAAGAAATGATTCAACATTTTTCATTGCAGGGTATTAATCGTAGCGGTGCAAAATTTGATATTGAAAAATTGAAATGGGTTAATAGTTTTTATATTAAAGCACTGACACCACAGGAAATCATAGAAATTTTTTCAAAAGATTTGAAAAGAAATTTAGCTCAAGATACTTCAGCATGGACACAGGATCAGCGTCAGACGTGTATTTCTTTGTATCAGGATCGTGTGAGTACTCTTACTGAGTTGTATGATCAAGTTGTAAAATCATATAACCCTCCAGCTAGCTATGATTGGGAAAATTTACGTCAATTGATTGAAAAAGATGCGGTTATTATTTTACAGTTATTACAACAAGAATTTGTAAATCTTGAGTTTGAAAAGCATCAGCTATCTGAAAAAGTAAAAGCATTTTGTAAATTACATAATTATAAAATGTCAGAAATTGCACAATTATTACGATTTGCTTTGACGGGATCGATTTCTGGTCCATCTATCTTTGATATGATGGTTCTACTTGGTTGCAAAGAAGTGCAAAAAAGGATGTCAGGAGTAATAGCAGAATTTTAAAATGAACGTTAGGGGGATCTATGTCAAAACGCATTGGGGTCGTTTTTCCAGGATATGGTGAGCAGTTTGTTGGTATGGGTAAAGATATCTACGATGAAGTGCGTACTGTTCAGGAATTTTTTGAACAAGCTGCTGGAACCGCAGATATTAATTTTGTAAAATTGCTATTTGCATCATCTGATGAAGAAATATCTTCAATTCGTCATGCATATTTAGCGATTTATCTTTTTGAAGTTTCTTTATATCAAGTTTTGTATGAAAAAGGATTACGTCCTGATTTTGTTGCAGGATATGGTATTGGTGAATATGCAGCAGCATATGCATCAAGATCTCTTAATTTTTTTGATGCCTTATACATTTTAAATAAATACGCACAATTTTATGATGAATTTATGCAAGATAAGGATTTTACTGTTCTTCGTATTTTCCGTGAATTTGATGTGCAATCTTTGCAAGAATTGTGCGACAGAAAATCAACAAAAAATCAACCAGCATATATTTCTTCACAAAATACTGATCAAGCATTTTATGTAGCAGGCACTGAAAAAACTATTGCAAAAATACAAAAATATTGCATTGAAGAAGTTATTCGAAAAGTAAAAGTAATTGGTGCAGGTTATGGATTGCATAGTCCATTAATGGATGAAGTTGTTGAACGACTTAAACCATACTATCATAAAATCCAATTTAAACCGCTTGCTGTTCCTTTGATTACTAATGTTGATGGAGTATATATTACTGGACCGGATGCTCTTGAATCGGCATTGATGAGAAAAATTAACAATCGAGTACAGTGGTTTGATGTGATGAAAGGCTTTGAGGGTTGCGATGTTATTGTAAGTGTCGGGCCTGGTTCACAATTGATTGAATGGTTTAAAGAAGTATATCCGGAGAAACAGTATCATATCGTTTCAAGTTTAAAAGATTTTGATGCTATTGCTTCACTTTTAACCCCTGGCCAAGTTCAGGTGGTTGAATCTGCGCATGAAGCTGTAGAAACAAAAAAAGATTTGCTTGAAGCTGATATAATCAATGAACGTGCATCTGATTATGATATTGAGGATGAAGATTAAAAAAATATAAGCAGATTTTATTGAAAGGAGCCAGTTAATTGCTGGCTCCTTATTTCTTTAAAATTTTTTAATTATATTTTTTTAGACATGAAACAATGCCAATCAGGATCATTTGTATCCGTTTTTTCAAAACCAAACTTTTTGTAACATTCTGTTGCTCCAGAATTAATTGAATGTAATTGTAATTCGGTAATCTTTTTTTGAGCTATGCAATTTCGCTGAGCTAATTCAAGCATCCATGTAGCAATTCCTTGTCTGCGATATTCAGATGCAACATCTATTCTATTAATATAGACTATAAATTCATCCGTTGATTGTGGGTTGCAGTAAGGATTATTTTTTCTATTATCTCCTATGAATTTATATACTAATGCTCCACAGTTATCCCATTCATCTTTAGTTCTACAGCGTACAATTCCAAAATGATCCATCTCTTTGGGTGGAACATGTTTAAATTCAAATTTTGATAATTTTTCAGGAGTCGCTGGAGTTTGTGAATTTACGTAATATGCTGCACTTGTCACTGCATATGGTTGGATCATGGACACAAGAGTAATTGCTTTTATTTTGGCATTTGTAAGGATCCTAGCTGCGTGTGCCATACCAAAGGTTTGATCTGAACATGCAATTAATGTCAATATTGAAATCGAGAGTGATGATGTATTTTTAAAATCTTTCATACAATGTATTCCCTAATTGATTATTTTGTTTTTATACTTGTTGGTCCCCTAAAAAGACTTTTTTATTCATAGTATTGTATCAAAATGAGGATTTTGCGCAAAGATATAGATGTAATCTTAAGTAAATTATCTAATCAATAATTATTACAAAATATTTTGAGCTTGTTCACGGGCTTTTTCCAAATCAGTTTTAATATCAATGGTCAAAGAGCTAATTGAAAATTGAGAGCACTTTGAAGCAATAGTGTTTGTTTCTCGATTTAATTCTTGCAAGGTAAAATCAAGCTTTTTACCTTTTGAAACTGAATCCTCTTTGAGCAATTGAATAATATTTTTAATGTGCGATGTTGCTCGAACAATTTCTTCATTAATATCAATTTTTTCAAGTTCGCCAAGAAGTGTTACTTTTTGATTTTCAAGAAGGCAGCTTTCAACTGAAACTTCTTGGTTTACTGAATTTTGCAAACAGGTAATAAGTTTTTCAAGATCTTGTTTCTTGTTTACCATTGTTTTGCTTGATGATTTTTTAATGGTTGCTAATTTTTTTGCAATTTCTTTGACATGAAATTCAATATCATCAGCCAGTACCTTACCTTCTGTTTTTCGTGTTTCAATTAAACTATCAGCAAGATCTTGCACAGCGTTTAAAATTTTTTCTTCAGTTTTGCTGTTCAAACTTTCTTCTTCAACATGCAAAATATTGGGAAGTTGCAAAACTGTTTGAAGTGAGACTTCTTCTTTCAGGTCGCATGTTTTTTGAATAATCTTAATAGCTTGCAAATATTCTTTGATCATCGGTACTGATGGAATGACAACATGTTTCGTTGCATCATGTTGAATTTTAATCGTAAGATATACGTGACCACGTTCCAATTTTTTTTTCAAAATACGCTGCATTAACACTTCAAGATTGGTAAGAATATAAGGTAGTTTGCACGTTGCTTCAAAATATCGTGAATTAAGCGATTTAAGATGCAGCGAAAGTGAAAGTTTTTCTGTTGCATTGATAGGAATTTCAACAATTGCAGAGGCAAATCCGGTCATACTTTGAGTCATAAAATTCTCATTTATCCCACGTTAGTGTAGACGTTTTGAACGTCATCATATTCTTCTATTTTATCCAGTAAATTAAATGCTTTTGTTTCAGCATCAGCATCAAGTTCAACTAAGTTTTTAGCAACCCATTCAATTCGTGAGTTGTCTACTTTAATGCCCATGCCTTTAATAGCTTCAGTGACTTCATGCAAACTTGCAATAGGCATACTCACGGTAAGAGTTCCATCTTGAATTGAAATGTCATTGATATCAAAATCCATTAATTTTTCAAACACTTGTTCTTCTGTAAGTCCAGCAGGGGCATGTGCACGAACGATACCAAGACGCTCAAACATCCAGTTAACAGCATTTGTTTCTGCAAGTGTTCCACTATTGCGGGAAAAAATATGGCGTAAATCTGCAACAACACGATTTTTGTTATCAGTGAGAACTTCAACAATGATTGCAGTTCCGTTTGGCCCGTGTCCTTCATACGTGATTGCTTCATAGCTAACACCAGGAAGTTCTCCAGTACCTTTTTTAATAGCACGCACAATATTTTCTTGAGGCATATTAATATCTTTTGCTTCATCAATAAGATGTCTTAATCGTGGATTACCAGCAGGGTCTCCGCCTGATTTGGCTGCTATGGTTAATTCTCGAACGAGTTTTGTAAATTCTTTACCTCGTTTAGCGTCTTCTTTTGCTTTTTTATGTTTTATATTGGCCCATTTGGAATGACCTGCCATGATTCTGACTCCTCGTATTGCAAAAATCGATACATGCTACATTTGCTAGATAATCTTAGACTAACTTTTTACAAACAATTTGTCGAATTGAAAGAAATTGTTCAATTACCATGGATCCCTGGTTCCTGGCTTTCCCGGAAGCTTGGCCGGCGTCTACTTAAGTAAGGAAATATTGTAATGCTCACGCTTTACCATTCACTCTTACGTTCTACCATCCCGTGACTTGTTTCCAGACTACGCACTTGCATTTCAACTCTCTACCATTCCGTGACTTGTTCACGGAATCCATGTTCATTTTGCTATACATAAAGCTTCGTCGGACAGACACGGGATCCAGTTTGTATGTATTTGATCTGCCTTACAATAAGCTTATTTCACGCTAATCAGGATTATTTTTCTAGATCAGATTTATTTTCCATTGACGCAGCAAAAATATTAAAGAAGTGCACAGATCCCATGCTTGTCCAACGAAGCTTTATTCATAGAAGAAGTGAACATGGATTCCGTGAACAAGTCACGGAATGGTAGAGAGTTGAAATGTAAGTGGGTAGTCTAGGATCCCAGGCTTCGCACAAGGCTACGCCGGGCACGGCAAGTTACGGTATGGTAGAGAAAGGAGCTGAGATGCATAAATTGCAATCTGATGGTTATTTACATTGACGCCATTTGGGCTGGACACAGTTAACCAGTCGAGCCCGAAGACTGCAATAGAAAACGAGGAAAGATATTTTTTTGTTTAATAATTTTGTAAAGGCAGGTGTTTATGCAGGAAATGTTCAGCAGTCTTTGCAGCCATTAAATCTTTGTATGTTTGGTGCCATTTGTTTTTTACATGTGTATGTGCACCAGCTTTTATTAAAAGATTAACAGCATCAGTATTTCCTAAATATGCTGCTATAAGAAGTGCTGTATTCTTATCGTCATCTTTTAATTCTGTATCTGCTCCATGTTCTAGCAAGAATTTAACAAGCCCAAGATTGTTATTTTTAATTGCCCGCATTAACGATGTTTGTCCCCATATGTTTTGTGCATTAACCCGTGCGCCTGCTTCAATTAAAAAATAAGCAATGTCATTGTAATTTAAAGATGTTGCAAGAAGCAGTGGCGTAAAACCATTATGATTTGGTTGTTCCATGTTTACTTTATGCTCAACTAACGATTGTACTATCGGTAAATTATCATATTGTGTAGCCACAATCATTGGCGTCTCTTTACGTTTATTGATTGTATGAGGATCAAATCCTTTATCGAGTAAAATGTCGATAATTTTTTTATCAGAAGTATGTTGTGCTGCATAATGTAATGGAATATTACCATCTTTATCTCTTTGATCTCTCATAAATTCATATTTATAAAGCGTATCACTTAAAATAGCACGCAAACTTTCTTTAAAATCATATTTTATTGCCATGAGCAATGGTGTTTCCCCTTCGCTATTTTCGGCTTGTACATCAGCGCCTCTTTGTAAAAGATCTGTAATGTATTGAGGTAGATTTTTTTCAGTAGCCGTGTGAAGTGCAGTATTACCTATTCTATTTTTATAATTATAGAATAAACCAATTGGCCCTATCGGGTTATTGAGGAGTGACATAAATGTATTGTAATCAAGTCGTTTAATTGCTGTTTGCAGTATTGAATCCCCTTGATCAGGGCTTCGTGAACTAGCATGAGATAAATAGGTACGTTTAAATTCCATATTTTTCAATCGATCTCTTATTTGACTCATTTCAGAAGAACTCTCTGCTTGATCTGGATTTTGTATGAGACTTCGCAGTTGTTCATCGCCAGCAAGAGGTTTTGACCTTCCTCCATGTTTTGGACTTGGCAATCCTTGATATAATTCCCCTGCTTGTGCATAATCAATATCAGTTACTTGTGGTTGTGCAGATGTAAAAGAAACGGTCTTTTGTAGAGTTGATTTTGCTTCTCTTGCTTGCAATGGTGTCTGAGTCGATGATTGTGTTGCTGAACATATTAAATTGGAGTTTATTACTAACATTTGAAATACAACAATTATTATAATTTTTTTCATTGATATACCCCTTAAGTTATATTTTATTGATATAAATACTAACTTGAAGTTTGATATGTCAACAATTTAAAAATTGTTTTATTTTTCAAAAACTGATACTTGACCTAAAAACTTTTTTTGTAGATAAATTAATTTGTTATGGGGAATTTGGCGACCTTTGGATGTTTTTTCTAAAAAACCTTGTTGCAGCAAGTATGGTTCATATACGTTTTCAATCGTTTCTTTATCTTGTCCTGTAATTGAGGCAAGAGTTTCAAGTCCAACAGGGCCACCTTTATAATCTGTGATTATTTTTTTAAGAAGCATAGTGTCAATGCTTGTTAGTCCATGTTCATCAATGCCAAGTGCTTGCATCCATTGAGTTATGAGTTCAGGAGTTGCTTTGTTATCATTCTTTACTTGCGCAAAATCTCGAATTCTTCTTAAAAGTTTTTTTGCAATGCGAGGAGTTCCACGTGCTCTTGCAGCAAGCATGAAAGCAGCTTGTTCATTCATCTCTATTTGCAAATGTTGCGCGTTTTGCAAAATAACTTGTGCTAATTCTTGGTGACTGTAAACATCCAGCGCTTCAATAATTCCAAATCGAGTGCGCAAAGGAGCAGATATAGCTCCGCTTTTTGTAGTAGCTCCAATGAGTGTGAATGGTTGTAATGGTAAGCTCACAGTTCGCGCACCAGGACCTTGGCCAATGATGACATCAATTTTAAATTGTTCCATGGCTGAATATAAAATTTCTTCAACATGCGATGGAGTACGATGAATTTCATCAATAAATAAAATATCATGTTTGCCAAGACCTGAAAGAATTGCAACTAAATCACCCGTTCGTTCAAGCATGGGCCCATTGCAAATTTTAATTGATACATTCATCATATGAGCCATAATTTGGCACAAAGTAGTTTTGCCAAGACCTGGTGGTCCAAATAAAAGCATATGATCAAGTGCTTCACCGCGTGCTTTGCATGCTTGAACATATATCTGCAATTTTTCTTTGAGCGCAACTTGCCCAATATAATCGTCAAACGTTTGAGGAATAAAATCGTATTGTTGATCAGGTTCAGGCGTTTGCGTTATAAATTGCACAGCAGCTTGCGTATCATCTAATTCAGTCTGATTCATAATTTATTTGTATTTATTGGCTTCATTATTTAAAGTGGTAAACATTGGTAAAGGTAAGATACCATAAAGGGTGTTTATGTATAAATTTTTTTTAGTCATTCTTTTGCTATCAGCTTCTTTGGCTTATTCATCAATTATTCAGACTCCTATGTTTGCAAACAGTCTACGAGAGCAAACATTAAATAGTAATCTTCTTTTTAGATCACAACAAGGATCCCCGCATTCATTAAGCATAGAGTCTACACTACTGGCTTCACCAACGAGCTCAAGTGTTATTCAACCATATGTTCCTCAGTCAAGAAGATTATTAAATGGAATTGAAAATAGAGTAACTGAGCGCAATGTGCCTTCTGCAGTAGTAATAACAATGCCACCTGATAATGCAAATTGTTGTCATTGTCCAAGAGATCAATATTGCAGATTAACAATTTGTTTCTTTGCCTATCTTATTATCATGGGAGCTGCGGGAGGTATATTTGAATTATATAATCATAAGTCTTGATTTAATATTTTCAATTAAGCAATTAACAAATTTATAATAATTATCAAAATCTTGCTTTATTGTTGGCAATTTTTATAAACAAATGAAATAAACACAACTATGAAAAATAATATTAATTTTGCTGAAATTAAAGGGGGTTGAAAATGATTAAAAGATTAACAACATCCATAACAGTATTGCTTTTAATCTGCAGCAATACTGAATATAGCATGGCTCGTAGATTTACAAGTAAATTACCCAAATCAGTACAATCATATCTACCAAAAGTATTTGCTGGATATCAATCGCCATCAACCATAACACCTACATACATTCAATCGTGGTTACAAGCGCAAAATCCTATTATTCAAAATAAAATTTCTCAGCATGTTTTTTTTAAAGATTTAATGTCAGATTTAGAAAATCCATTAAAGATTAATGCTCCTTTAAACATTAATCCAGCCATACAACAAAGAACTATAATTCGACAAGAAATTTTCATGTATTGCATGCTACATCCAGAAGAATCTGAAGAAATTATGAATTTTTATCAAGAGATGAAAAATGCACAAAGTTTAATTGAACAGCGACTGCAACTTTTGCCAGCACATGCTCAGCAATTTTTTAAACAACAAGTACAAAAATATATGGCTTCTGATCTTTTGTATGACCAAAGTTTTAACAAGCATTGGGCAAAAGAAAAAATATCTCGGTTAAATTCATATGTTGTTACTGCTATAGCTTTAGGTTTTTCAATTTTGACCTATTTGGTATATTTTTTCTTGGAATATGATATATCCTTGGTCTTTGATGTTTGGCGATATGGAAGATTAGACGTTACAAACCCACAAGAAAAACAATTATTAGAAATATTTAATCTATTAGTAGATGCTTTAAATTTAGAACCAATTGCATTACGCAAAGGTCCTGGAATACTGGGTACTTTTGGATCGTATTTACCATTTTTTCAATTTGTTGAAGTCGGTTTTGATTTTTTTGAACTCAGCCTAGAAGCACAGATTTTAACATTGTTACATGAATTACGACATTATCAACAAGATACGCTTATAGTAATACCAGCAGACGTCGTAGAGTATGCAAAATCATGTGGTGTTCAACCATATTCATTTGATATCGCTGTTTTTTTCATGACAGGATTTTTTTGGAGTCGAGCTATGCTTGAAGTTGATGCAGATCTATTTTCTGCTCAGCAAATGAAAGAACATAAATGGGTAAGCTCTGCTGTTAATAGTACGAGATATCCTTGGTTCAACCCAGAATCAGGATATCTTGCAAACGAAATGATGTTACAAGATGCTAAACATCCAAATAGAAGTCCATTTTTAATCAATATTGAAAAAAAATGGAGTAATTTCTTAAGCAAGCAATATGGTGAAAATATATATTTACGATATGTTCCACAACATCTTAAAGAAGCTGCTGCAAAAAATAGAGCGACTAAAATTGAACCTAACGTTCAAGCAAAAGATTTATACGAGCAGATTAATATTTAGTGCGAATCCAGGCTTCGTAATTCGCTTTGCTCACATACTACGCCGGACACGGTAGCATTGATTAAAAATAGGTCATTATTCAATAATTTATTGTTTTTTAATGCCTTATTTAGTTTGTGATTTTTTCTTTATAAAAAAAAAGGCTTTGTTATAATATAAAGAGTTATGTTATTTCAATTTTTGAAATTCTATCAAAAATAAAACATAAAAAATCTTGAAAACATATTCTTGCATGCGCCTGTAGCTCAATTGGATAGAGTAACGGACTTCGAATCCGTGGGTTGTAGGTTCGATCCCTACCGGGCGCACCAGTTTTCAGTTTCGGCAGATTTGAGTACTGCGGAGAGCACTGGTTTAAGCTCTATATCGATGTTTCCATTTTTGTAAGTGCAGTTCGATGTTATCATATCAATTACCGGTCTTTTTTTAGCAACAGTACCATTTTTAAACATCTGTGCAGCGTTTTTGCAAAGTTCGATTTCTGATTTCTGTTCATCACGTATCTTGCGAATTAATGGGTGCTCATATGCTATTTTAAAAAATTCACCAATAGTTACGGGTATAAAGTGTTTAGGAGTAGTAGGGACCTTGCTGAGATCAAATGCATTTTGCATATCATCATGCAGTTGTTGCGCAGATGTTTGGTTCATGAATCCATTCCTTTCTTAGGAGTTAGAGTACTGTGTGTCTAGATTATCACACATTTTATCTGACAGGATGATTTTTTCTAAGAATAATGACTTGTTGAATGATCCATTTGATGGGCACCTGTTTTATGTACCAAGCAATAGTTGTTTGATTTAAAAGATTAAATTTTTCACAATAAAAGCTTCTATTCTCGATTTTAACGTGATATTTCAATCGAGAATAGAAGCTTTTATTTTTTTTATAGACTTGGCTTTGTTACCCTTGATTACACAGTAATGTTGCAGCCTGGAAACTACTCCAGAGCATAGATTTTTGTTTTGGGGTTATGCTTCCCATAGTTAATATTTTTTGAAATATCTTTGTTGTTATATCGCTTAAAAAAGCACCGTAAGAAGCAGGTTGCATCCCTTGGTCTGTAAAATAAGATTTAGTTGATAAAGGAGCTACTGAGATACCTAAAGATTGTGCTAATTGCTTTAAATTACTATACAATTTGATAGCAGATTTTTTTGATAAATTCTTTCCGTTGAGCATGTCTGTTTGATTATTTAATAGGGCTCCCATTTGGCTTGGAGTAAAACTTGTAAAATCTGCTTTTGATGTCTCATAACAAGAAGGCGTATATTGTGCCCCCCACTCACTAGCATAACCGGCTTGATTTGATAAAAGTAGCATTGTAATGATGCTATATGTTATATTTTTACAGTTTGAATAATTTATTTGATTCATGTTTAACCCTTATATTTTAGGTATTATAAATAATAAAAAAATATTAAATTGCATACTCTAAAGTAAAGGATTTTTACAAAAGTTAATGATTGATCGTTTAGCTTGTCAAAAGAAGCAACTGTTTGATTGAAAATATTAAGTTTGTTTCATCAATAAAGTTGCTGAAATAGACCTGCCAAGGTGCACCAGCTTTCGCCCTATGGGCTTGCCCTAGGCGCAGCAGAAAATAGGAAAAAAAATATTAAATTCAAATAAATATATATAGCTAACTGATAATTCAAAAAATGAAATCTTAAGCATAATATTTATATACTTAAAGCTATTGTAACCTGAAAATTTTATGTTGGTTGTTGTATTTTGTTTTGAGCGAAAGATGTTACAGCTACTATAGCTTTACCTATAACAAGCTCTCGCAATTGTATAAATATACTTGCTGTTATAGCTTGTTTGCTAAAAGGGTGTGCTACTTCTGTAGCTTGTGCAGCTGATTTTGCTGCAGCATTACTTGTTTCTATCAATTTACTTTGTGTTTCAATTAATGTTCTTTGTGTATGTACTAATTCATGCGCGCGTGATGCTGAAAACGTCATACCTTTCATAGCCTGTGCTGAAATATCAGTAAGATTTTCAAGGCATTCATTTTGTATGGTACATCGAGCAAGTTCTTCTTGAACTTTTGTTGCTGTGCGTGGTGAAAGCATTGGACATATATTAAGAGATATGAACGTTGCGACTAAAAATAACTTTTTCATAATAAAACCAAAAACCTTGTTGGAATAATGTATGTAAAGAATATCATAGGTCTTTTTTTAAGCAAAATATTATGTGTGGTTTTTTTAGTAACACAGAGCAAAAAAGCTTTCTTGATGGTATTGTAATATTGCAAATGATTTTAAAAACATCTGCTCAATACATAGATAATGGCCAGAGGAATAAAAAGAAGAAGCCTGCAACTTAAAATCGTAGACTTCTTCTTTTTAATCATAATATCAGACGTTCTTTGGGATCAAACTCTTTGAAAACTATATTTCCAGGAATAATCATACCAATAGCATGAGGGAGTTGATACCTTGTAGAGCAACAGCAATAATAATTAGGTTCTTCAATCCATGTAAGAGTTGCATGATATTCAGGAGCCTTTATTGAAATTGTATTGGCAAGAGCAGTAGATGATGCATATTGTGTTAATAGTTGTCTTCTTTTTTCAGGATCAGTAACTTCTATCATTCTTTTTATCACAAAAACTCTACCAGTTTTTGCCGTATTTCTTGCTCCGTATGATAGACTACAGTTTTGTGTTTGAAGCATTGTTGCAATGATATAATTTTTAATGTTGTCATAGCAGCGTTGGGTTAGGATAATTGGTTCAGAATTGTCCATTGTTTGTATATATGAATTGGTCATTGCTATTAAAATGAGTGATACCATTTGTTTTTTCATTGTTTTTCCTTTTTCTTTGATGTATCGAATTCTCTTTAATTTAACAATATGTAAGCATTCTGTGTTTTGGATCAGACTCTTTGGAAACCATATATTCAGGAATGATCATAGGACCAATAGAGTGTCCTGTATAGCCTTTACAACAAAAACAGACACCGTTATTTTCTTCAGTCCAGGAAAGAGTTGCATGATATTGAATGATGCTATTTGCGACATCTCTGCGTTCATGTGTTCTTGCTGGATTTACCATTTTTCGTGTCACGGCAACTTCTCCATTTTTTGCTTGTTGCGATAGAGAGCGGTTCTGCGTTTGATATAATCTTGCAATGATATGATTTTTAATCCTTTCATGGCAGCGTGGAGTTAGGATAACTTGTTCAGAATTGTCCATGGTTTGAATGTATGAGTTAGTCAATGCTGCTAAAATGAATGCTACTATTTGTTTTTTCATAAATTCTTCTTGTTTTCTTTAATTCGTTAAAAATTATTTATTTTTTGTGATTTTTTCTAAAACGTCTAGTAAATGATTAGATCTATTCCAACTTTCTTCAACTTGATGCCATTTTTGACTGTTAGCGTAAGAAGTAGCGTAGAGTTCAGAATCTTTTCCAGTTTTTTTAAAAATTCTTTGTTCTAAAGAAACATTAAAGCAAGAATCAGATTCAGCTGAAATGATTATTTTTGTAAAATCAGGATACTCTTTAGTCTCTTTTTCTAAAATAGCATATTCTAGTTCATCATTTTGTTTTACTTGATGTTGCTTGAGTTTAAATCCAGATTTTTTCAAAAAATCGATTGCTTCTGTTAATCTTTTTG
>DATIJN010000001.1:0-1741 GCA_035478615.1 Saccharimonadales bacterium (SeqCode) | reverse complement strand
TTGCGCTCTTTGTCGTTTTGCAACTATTGGAGCGGCATACTCTTGCAATGCTTCAATTTCACCAGCCTGACGCATATATTTTTTCTTAACTTCGCCGAGTAAAAAATCAAAATAATTATCATCAGAAAAACTATTTTTTATTGTGTTTTGATCTTTAGTTGTTTGTATGACATCTTTTATAAAAGCGCGCATATGTGTTTGAGCATCTTGATTTAAATCTTGGGCGCACAGCAACGTTGCATACAAATCATATTCCACAGCATTGCATTTTAAATCACTTAAAATTTGATTAATTTGAGTATGCTGCGCGATATACCATAAAACAGTTTCATCTTGATGCACAGCTGAAAGCTTTTGTTGCATTACATTAGATGCTCCATTGAGCACAGCGCCTGATGCAAGTATAGTTGCACTGTTCGCCAGAAATTCAGAACTATCGCGTACAAAACTTTTGATATTACTTGTTATCCACCATACTGGTGTTAAAAAAGTAGCAGAATCTGATTTTTTTGATGCAGCAGCAAGCTGCAGATCTGCTTTATTGACCATGATCGTCTCTGAATTTCTCGATTGCCTTGCTGCTTCCCGAATCTCATATGCTACAAAAAGGACGATTACTGCAGTTGCAGCAATACCTGCGGTAACTGCATATTTGCTCACCTTACGTTTAAAAATCTCTTGCTCTTGCTGCTCAAGCGATGCTTGCTGGACTACTTGCACACGAGGCAACTGAAAAACATGTAAAGACTGCTCAGTGGCCTGAATGGTAAAAAATGAAAAAAAAGTGAACAATGAAAAAAATTGATGAAATCTCATGTTGAAAATCATACTGAAAAACCTTTAATTAAAAGAATAGCTGCAACTTTCCAAGTGTAACAACATCTTATTTATTTACAAAAAGTATTTAAAAATTTTTTTAAGAGGTTAGAAAGCTCATTGCACTGAAAAACACAATTTTAATCTCTTCATATAAACAAACACTTCTCTTGATAAAAAAACCTATAATGATAAGTTCTTTGTTGCTTTAAAAATTAATAAAGGGACTTTGTATGAAAAATCAATTACTTTTAACATTATTACTTTCTATTGCTGGCATAAGTCAATCTATAAATGCTATGGATCAAAATCAACCAGCTCAATGTCCTTCAGTTAAGATTATAGCAGTTGCATCTTGTCTTGGCTGTTATATTGGTTGTTGCGCTGATTCTATCATCCCAATGACTCAAGAAATTTTGCATGATTTTATGTATGGAGTATGTATTGCCCCTGGGCCATACGATGGTAAAGGAAACAACAAAGCAGTAGCTGAATCTAAGAAAATGCTATAATTTTAAGACAGACCACTAATTTCTTTTTGAATTATGTATGCACCAAAAAAGAACCTTAAGCTTTTTAGTTCAAGGTTCTTTTTTTTTATTTTTTTAAATAATGATAATTCCTTTAGGGAAACCAAATCCCGCCCGTAAAGTAAAGAAGAGCTTTAATATTTTTCAGAAGCGGAAATCGCATGCCCTCGTACACATGCTCAACTTCAAAATTCAAGAAATATTTGACTTTGTATATACATTGTATACACTTAATAACATATTCTGTTTTCACATAGTAATTATGGAGGGGTTCTTGCAATGCTTAAAAAATTAGTCAAATACGGCAATAGTAATGCACTGGTCTTGGATAAAGCTATCCTTGAGCTACTTAACATCTCTGAAGGATCTATCGTAAAAATTAAAACCGATGGTCG